>CAYXAF010000027.1:0-26371 GCA_964463035.1 uncultured Flavobacterium sp. | reverse complement strand
TTAAAAAAGTAGCCCTTTAATTTAAAAATTTTAGTCGGTTAGTAGTGAAAAAATATAAACAATTCATAAAATACAAAGAAGAACTTGACCAATTTGATATTAATGCAGGACTAAAATAAAAACAGCATATAATAGGGGTTTGCCAAATGGAGTAGAAGTGCTAAATTGACATTAATAATTCATTTAGCATTTGTGCAAAACTGAAGATTTGTAATTCTAATTCTTCTAAATCGCCAAGCCCGAAACCATTATAAAACATAAATAGTTAAAAATATACAAAACATACATACAAATGGTAAATTTACAAAACATACAATTATTTATAGAAGGTAATCAGGTGTTAAAAGACATTGATTTACAAATAGCTAAAGGCGAATTTGTTTATATTATTGGTAAAACAGGCTCTGGGAAAAGTAGTTTAATGAAACTTTTATATGCCGATTTGCCCATTCAAAAAGGCGAAGCTGAAATTGCTGGATTTAATTTAAACAACCTTAAACAAAAAGATATTCCGTTTTTAAGACGAAAAATTGGAATTGTTTTTCAAGATTTTAAACTTTTACCCGACCGTTCTATTTATAAAAACCTTGAATTTGTGTTAAAGGCAACGGGTTGGTTAGACGCTAAACAAATTGACGAAAAAATAAAAGATGTTTTAAATTTAGTAGGTATGGCAGAATATCCTTCAAAAATGCCTCATCAACTCTCAGGTGGGCAACAGCAAAGCATTGCTATTGCAAGGGCATTGTTAAACGACCCCGAAATTATTTTAGCTGATGAACCCACAGGTAACCTTGACCCACAAACAGGAGGCGAAGTGATGGAGCTTTTGCAGAAAATTAATGCTACTGGTAAAACAATTTTAATGGTTACACACAACTATGCAATCATTCTAAAATACCCAGCAAAAACCTTAAAAATAGAGGATGGAAAACTCTTTGAAGTGGTTCAAAAAAATATTTAAATCACTATGTTTCGGCAAATTATAAATCATAAATACCTGTCTTTTATCAACGATAAAAATATCAGAATTTTAATCGTTATAGGTATTATTTATCGATTTGTTTTGTCAATTTTATATTTTAATGTTACTCAAGTGCCCGATTCGGGTGATTATACCAAACTGGCTCATTATTTACTAAATTTTGACCTTTCGGGCTATAATGGTAATCGGAGTCCGGGCTATCCATTGCTTATTGCTTTGGCTTTTGGGTCTGAAAAATTAGCTACTTTATATTCGTTTGGTTTAGGAATTATTACCTCAATTTTTTGGTATAAAACCCTTAAAAATCTAATTTTTTCAAGACAAACAGCTTTATTTATAACCTTGTTTTTTGAAAGTTTTATTCATATTTATTTTTACGAAACAAGTATTGTGGTAGAAGCAACTGCTGTGTTTTTTACTAGTTGGCTTGTGTATGTTTTGTCTGACAATTATTTTGAAAAATATACTCTCAAAACCGAACTATATGTAGGTTTTATTGTAGGATATTTGGTGCTGATAAAACCATTTTATGCCTTTATACCTTTTTTAATTTATGGATATTCTGTGCTTTATAAATTTAATTTTAAAAAACTTATAAGTATAAAATTAGTTATTTTAATTTTTCCATTGATGGCATATTTTGGCTGGTCGTATGTAAACAAAGTGAATACAGGTTATTTTGTTTCTACTAACTTTTTTGGGTTAAATATTGCCCAAAATTGTGTATATTTTGCCGAAAAAACCGAACCTGATTATCAATGGATTGGAGATATTTATGCAAAAAATAGAGATAAAAATTTAGCTATAAATAATACACTATCAGCAGATGATTTTCCTAAAAATATAGCAATGACTATTTGGGATTCGTATGAAGAATTGATGGCAAAAACCGACCAAAACTTCCCGAAACTTTCCAACGAACTATCAAAATATGCAGTGGCAACCATTCAAAAAAATCCAAAAGATTATATCAAACAAGTGGTTACACGTTCATGGTTTGATTTTTGGAAAACCTCGTTGTATTGGGAATACTTAGACTTTAAAGTGCCGTATGCCAACAAATTTTTAATCGGAATTTGGTATATCGAAAATGTGTTTTTATATATTATAAAGTTTGGATTTTTAGCACTATCTCCCGTCCTATTTTTTCGCTTTTTAAAAACCCGAAAAATGCCTTTTGAATTGTTTTTAAAAGATAAAATTGAAAAGTTGCAAAAATATTTACCCTCTTATTTATGAACGAACTATTATCGGAAACAAGCCCGTATTTACTACAACATGCTTCAAATCCTGTATTTTGGAAGGCTTGGAACGAAAATTCTTTACAAAAAGCAAAAACAGAAAATAAATTAATATTAGTTAGCAGTGGTTATGCAGCCTGTCATTGGTGTCATGTGATGGAACATGAATGTTTTGAAAATGAAGAGGTTGCAACCATAATGAATCAGAATTATATTTCGATAAAAGTGGATAGGGAAGAACGTCCTGATGTTGATGCCTTATATATGAAAGCTCTTCAACTCATAACTAACCAAGGAGGGTGGCCCCTCAACGTAATTTGTTTACCCGATGGGCGACCTATTTGGGGAGCAACATATTTGCCTAAACAAAAATGGATAAATGCTCTACAACAAATTCAAAAAATTTTTGAAACCAACCTCGAACGCTTAAACGAGCAAGCGGAAAGAGTATTGCAAGGCATCAAAGCTGAAAATTTATATTTTCAAGAACTAAGCAAGGCACCAAAAATTGATTTAGAAAAAATAGTTAAAAATTGGTCAGAAAATTTTGATTTAGAATTTGGAGGAATTAATAGGGTGCCCAAGTTTATGATGCCTACTAACCTGCTCTTTTTACAACAATATGGACATATATATAACCAAAAAAAAATTTTAGAATATGTAGATGTAACCCTTACTCGAATGGCTTGGGGTGGTGTTTTTGATGTGCTAGGAGGTGGTTTTTCTCGTTATTCTGTAGATGCAAAATGGCACATACCTCACTTTGAGAAAATGTTGTATGACAATGCCCAACTGCTTTCGGTGTATGCAGAAGCCTATAAACGAAGTCAAAATCAGTTATATAAAGATGTTATAGAAAAAACCATTTGCTTTATTGAAAATGACTGGTTGAGTCCCGAAAACGGTTTTTATAGTTCGTTTGATGCTGATAGTTTAACCTCAAATAATATCTTAGAAGAAGGAGCTTTTTACGTTTGGACAAAAGAGGAATTGCAAAAAATTCCTAACGATGATTTTGAATTATTTTCAACCGTTTTTAATATCAATAATTTTGGTTTTTGGGAGCACAATCATTACGTTTTGATTCAAAACAAACCCCTTTTTGAAATTGCAAAACAACACAGTATTGCAGAAATTGAATTAATTGAAAAGAAAAAACAATGGGAAGCCTTGTTGTATAACGAACGTTTAACCCGAACCAAACCTCGTTTAGATGATAAAATTATAACCTCCTGGAATGCCTTAACCATTTCGGGATTGGTAGATGCATATCAGGCACTTAACCATCCAAATTATTTAGATATAGCCCTGAAAAATGCACATTTTATTATCAATAATTTGTGGAATGACGAGTTAGGGTTGTTTCATACCTATAAAAATAAAAATGCAACTATTACAGGTTTTTTAGACGATTATGCGTTGGTTATTGAGGCTTTTATCAAACTGTTTGAAACCACAACTGACGAATTTTGGCTTCGTTTTGCCAAGCAATTAACGGATTTTGTATTTGATAATTTTTATGACGAAACAATTCAATTTTTTAGGTATAACAATCTAAAAAACAACACTTTAGTTGCCGAATATTTTGAAGTGGAAGATAATGTAATTCCTGCTTCCAACTCTGTAATGGCACATAATTTATTTCGACTAAGTATTTATTTTTATAATGATTATTATCAAAAAATTAGCCAACTTATGCTCACTAAAGTAGGTTCAAAAATAACACATGCAACAGCTTTTAGCAATTGGTTACGTCTTGAATTGTATCAATCCAAAAGCTTTAAAGAAGTTGCCATTTGTGGTAAAAATGCGAACTATTTTTTAAGTGAAACATATAAAAAATTCAATCCAAATAGCTTACTTTGTGCTACTGAAAAGCCTGTAAATATTCCTTTTTTAAACGATAGATGTCCGGAAAATACTACTTTGTTTTATATTTGCGAAAATAAAAGTTGCCAACAACCACTCAGTAGTTTTGAACAATTCAAAATTAAAATTTCAAATTCAAAATTTTAAATGTTATCTATTCTCATCACTTGGCTTTTATCGGGTTTTACGTTTTTTATGTTTGGTTTTTTAGTAGAAAAACTATTAAAATTTTCTACGCAAAATATTTTTCAAACGATGCTAAACGGAGTTATTTTTCAAACAGTTTTAGCAACATTTATAGCCTTTTTTGCACCCTTACATTTCTTTGTTTTAGGCGGTTTTGGTGTCATTAGTTTGTTTATTTTTATATTTTTTAAAACTGAAATAAACCAAAATATTAATAAATTTAGATTGATTTTTACTAAAAAAAATAGTTTTCTATTTATAGTAATTTTATTCGTTAATTTAGCATTAAGTGCCTCTATACCAACAATTTTAGACAATGAAAGTTATTATATACAAACCATTAAATGGGTTCAGGAATACGGTTTTGTAAAAGGTTTGGGTAATTTGCATTTGTTTTATGCACAAACATCACCTTGGCATGTGTTACAAGCCTTGCATAGCTATCGTTTTTTTAACTATAATTTCAACGATTTAAACGGATTTTTGTTGATGGTTGTGCTCTTTAAAATTTTAACCGAAATAACACATA
This sequence comes from uncultured Flavobacterium sp., assembly GCA_964463035.1. Lineage (GTDB taxonomy): Bacteria > Bacteroidota > Bacteroidia > Flavobacteriales > Flavobacteriaceae > Flavobacterium. The sequence continues at coordinate 21,561 of CAYXAF010000027.1, read as the reverse complement.
ATTCAACCGAAAAAAGTATTTTTTTAGTATATTTTTCTGTCATTTTTGCTTTGTTTTTAAATGCACCTTCGCCCGATTTGCCTATAGTTTTATTAACACCACTTTGGTTATTTGAGGTTATAAAAAATCATAAAAATCCTGCTCAATACAAGCAATTATTTTTAACCATTGTATTTTTAATTTTTATAAAAATAACGATTGCTCCTTTATTTATGCTTATCATTTATTTGATTTACAAAAAATTAAAACCTTTTTATTTTATAATAGGAGGGTTGTTTTTAGGGTTGTTTATTGTAAAAAATATTGTGCTTTCGGGCTATCCTTTTTTTCCTTTTTTGTTTTTAAAAACATCTTTTGACTGGGTAATGCCCGAAAAATTAGTTCAATTTTATAGCAATATAACCCAAGCCGAAGGATACGGTTTTACACAATTAGAACAACCTATTTTATTAATAGAACGTATCCAATTTTGGTGGAACTTACAAGGTTTTGATGGATTGATAAACAAAGGAATGTTTTTATTATTTATTTTTGTTGGTTTTAGCAAATGGTTAAAAATCAATCAAATTCATAAAATTATTTATATTGTTTTAGTAATACATTTTATATTTATTATTTTTACATCGCCTCAATATCGGTTCTTTTTGCCCGAATTTATTTTTTTAAGTTCGGTGTTGGGCTTTACTTTTTTGAATCATTTTTTTAGCAAATATAAAAGACAATTAGTGCTTTTAAGTATTCTATTACCTTCATTTTTAGTTATTTATCCAAACATTTTAACAAAAATTCAACATTTGCAAAGCCCAACAGAAGCCTATTTAACTTCTGAAAATTTTATAATTCCAAAACCCGTCACTCAGCAGCCTACACAAAAAAGCATTGCTATAAACGAAGAAAATTTAACCTATTTTTCGCCCGAAAAAAATATGTTTTTTTATGCCACGTCTGACGCTCCATTGCCTTCTGTCAATAAATTACAGGTTGATTATTACAAATACCACCTGAAAATTGTGCCACAACTACGAACCAAACTATTAAAAGACGGGTTTTATTCTAAAAAAATAATCGAATGAATATTCTTGAAATCAAAGATTTTTTAGACGAAAAAGTTGATTTTTATAACCAACCAACGTTTATAGAAACCGACCCAATTCAAATACCTCATCAATTTTCACAAAAAGAAGACATCGAAATTGCAGGATTTTTAACCGCAACTATTGCTTGGGGCAACCGAAAAATGATTATTAAAAACGCATTTTATATGATGGAATTACTGGAACAGTCGCCTTTTGAATTTGTAAAAAATCATACAGAAAACGACCTTAAAAAACTCGAAAAATTTGTTCACAGGACATTTAATAGCAATGATTTTGTTGGTTTTATTAAAGGTTTACAGCATATCTATAAGCAGTACAATGGGCTCGAAAATATTTTTACAACTTATCAAACGAATAGTTCTATGCAACCTGCCATTTCGGTTTTAAAAACCTTGTTTTTTGAAATAGAACACCAAAAACGAACCGAAAAACACATTTCATATCCTCTGCAAGGCTCAGCTGCCAAACGAATCAACATGTTTTTACGTTGGATGGTTCGAGCGGACGAAAAAGGCGTTGATTTTGGTTTGTGGAAAAATATTTCGCCTTCAAAATTAAGCTGCCCATTAGATGTACATTCCGGAAACGTAGCCCGAAAATTAAACCTTTTAACCCGAAAGCAAAACGATGCCAAAGCCCTTGCAACATTAGACAAAAACCTACGAATTTTAAACCCAAACGACCCCGTCATATACGATTTTGCTTTGTTTGGATTGGGTGTTTTTGAGGGGTTTTAACCCTCACTCATAAGAAATTATGTATTTTAATGGAGGGTTAAAAATAGTTGGCTCAATCATTTTTTGTGTGGGTTTAATTAAGGGGGCTTCTTGAAAATTACAAATTTTCATTAGAAAACCAATTTTTAGAAGTCCTCTATATAAAAATTGATAAAAATGTGGCAATTTTAAACCCTGATTACACATTTGATTTAGTTTGTAATAGAACTCTAATGCCTAATTCTGGGTTAAAATATAAATTGCACAATAACTGTTAATCTTGTTAGAAATAGAAGAAAGTTTAGAACTAGAATATAAAAGAAAAACCCGAAATTTAACAACTATATTTCGGGCTTTCTAACCAAATAATTAACTTAAATCTATAATATAAATGAACAAAAACTTCTAATTTGGATAATGTCTTAATAAAAATATTTCGGCTGCCTTGTCCCATTTTTGAACTACTTCGTTGCTTTTTGCAATATAAATTTTGTTCATGCTTTGGTATTTGTTTTTTATTTCGTTAAATACTCTCACTTTTACATTGTATTCGTTAACTTGAGCAGTGGTAACTTTGTTTTCGGGTATTTTTTTAAATTCAGTTTTTGTAATTGCAAATTTTTGCTTTGCTTCTATATTCGCTAAAACTAAAGGCACAAAATTTTGAACTTCATCTATATAATATACCAGAGCGGATTTTAATTCGTTGATTAGTGAATAGTCTTTATAAAAATGCTCGGCTGTTTTTAAATATTCTAAGCCTAATTGGGAATATTTTAATAAATACTCAGACTGTATTTTTATTTCTTGAACATCTTCGGAGGCTATCGCATTTGATAATTTTTCGTCTAACACATTACATGGATAAAAAAATGAAAAGAATTTTGTATGATAATTATTGGTTATCATAGCTTTTTGCATCTTATCATACACGTATTTCTGTTTTTCTTCTAATCTTATGGAGTGATTTGTAGCAAATGTTTTTCGTAAGTTTAGTAATTTTTGTTGGTCGTTAAATAATTTTGTATTTAATTTTTCTTTATTTAAAATGTCTTTTACCTTTTGATCATTAATAACAAAATTTTCAGTTTTATTCATTAGCAATAATTCGTTATAATTACCATTTATATAATTCTCAAGTGTGCTAAAATATGTTAAAACTTCATTTTGATACGATGTATCTCCGTTAAACCCATTTAGCATTCGTACTCGCACGGATGCATCTTGAATTGATCTTACAGCAGTATTTTTAGCAGTGGTTATTATTGCTTTGTCTTTGGCATGGGCAACGCTTTTAGAATAGTTCCACATAGCTGTTGAAACATTACTTTCTTCGGTAATAATATACGCTAAATACTCTTTTGCATTTTTAAAATATTGTGCATTTGAATTTGTGCTTATAAAAAGAACTAAAAACAAAATTATTTTTTTCATAATCGATAGTGTTGATTGGTTGGCATTATAGTATTTAAAAATGGTCTTGTTTTCATTTACAAAAATATATTAAAAATTTTAAAAAGTGTGGCACAAAATATGCCTTTTTTTATGTTTTTTTATTGTTAAACTAAAATTATAAATATTTGTAAATCAATTATTTGTATTTGTTTTTGTTTTATTTGCTAATAAAATTTGTATTCAAAAAAAAGTAAGCAAAACATCAAAAAAAATAGTGTTTTTTTTTTAAAAAAAGTCAAAATAGCATAAAAAAAATGCGTAAAAAAATTAATTTTCTCACTTTTTTGAGATAATATTCAATAAAATCATTCAATTATAGTATATCGTAAAAAATAATAATTTTTTAAACCAAAAAATCCTTCTTAAAAAGCAATACTTTTTTAGAAGGATTTTATATATTTTTGATACTCTATTTTACAGCACGCTTTTCAAATCAGCATTCATAGCTCGAATGGCATCAGCACTTTTGGCTAATTTTTCTTTTTCATCTTCATTTAATTGAATATCTACTATTTCTTCAATACCATTTTTACTGATAATGCAAGGAACGCCTAAGCAAATATCGTTTTGTTCGTATTCACCTTCTAAAAACACAGAACAAGGTATCATTTTATGTTGATTATTTAGAATACTATCTACTAAATAGGCTACAGAAGCTCCAGGTGCATACCATGCCGAGGTTCCTAATAAAGCGGTTAAAGTAGCACCCCCTACCATAGTGTCTGCAACTACTTTGTCTAATTCTATTTGAGATAAAAAGTTTGAAACTGGACTACCATTATATGATGCTAAGCGTGTTAAAGGTATCATAGTTGTATCTCCATGCCCTCCAATTACCATACCTTGCACATCGTTTGATGGTTTGTTCAAAGCTTTTGATAAAAAGTATTTAAATCGAGAACTATCTAGGGCTCCTCCCATTCCAATCACTCTATTTTTAGGCAAACCCGTTGCTTTCAAAGTTAAATAAGTCATCGTATCCATTGGGTTTGACACTACCACAATTATTGCATTTGGAGAGTGCTTCAAAACGTTATCAGCTACACTTTTTACTATTCCTGCATTTATCCCGATTAATTCTTCACGAGTCATACCTGGTTTTCTTGGCACTCCAGAGGTAATTACTACCACATCAGAGCTGGCAGTTTTGCTATAATCATTGGTTACTCCTGATAATTGTGTGTTAAAACCTGTGGTTGTAGCACATTGCATAATATCCATTGCTTTGCCTTCTGCAAAACCTTCTTTAATGTCTAATAATACTACTTCGCTTGCAATTCCTCTGTAAGAAATTACATCTGCACAAGATGCTCCTACATTACCAGCACCTACTATTGTTACTTTCATTTTTATTTTATTTATGTTTATAATTCACATCAAAATTATTAAAATATTTTTAATAAAAAAAGACTTTGAGATAATTTATTTTCAAAGTCTTTAAAGGTTTATTGTTTTAAATTTTTCATTTCTTTTTCAACCAAATCATAAAATTGGTCAATTTTTGGTAAAACCACTATTCTAGTTCGTCTGTTTTTAGCACGATTTTCAGCCGTATTGTTATCAACCAATGGAACATACGAACTTCTACCAGCTGCTATCAATTGTTTAGCATTTACACCTAATTGCTCGGTTAAAACTCTAATAATTGAAGTGGAACGTTTCACACTCAAGTCCCAATTATCAAGTAAAACTCCATTTTTATAAGCCAAATCATCTGTATGACCTTCTACCATACATTCAAAATCAGGTTTATCATTTACTACTTTGGCAACTTTTTCTAAAACTGATTTTGCTTTGTCTGTAACTTCATAGCTTCCGCTTTTAAACAACATACGGTCTGAAATTGAAATAAAAACAACTCCTTTTTCTACATTTATTTCAATATCTGGGTCGTTTATACCTACGGTTCGTTTAAAACTGGTTACTAAAGCAAGGGTTACGCTATCTTTTTTAGTAAGTGCATCTTGTAATCGATTGATTTTTAAATCTTTTTCTTTTAAACTTTCTAATGATTTTTCTAAATTTTCAGCTCCTTTGGTGGTTAAGGTGGTCATATTTCCCACATTACTTATCAAATCTGAATTTGTTTTTTTTAGATAATCTACTTGGTTTTCAAGAGCATCACGTTTGGCTGCCATTGATTCCTTTTCTATTAAACATGTATTTAATTTTACGGTACAGGTATTTAAAAGGTCTTGAATTTCTTTGTTTTTAGCCTCTAAATTTGCATATTGTTTTTTCGAAACACACGAAGTAGTTAGGATTGATAAACCCAAAATTGCTACAAAAATTTTTCTTTTCATATTTTTATCATTTTAATTTGGTACAAAATTATAAATTATAAACGTAAAAAAGAATTAATTATTTGCTAAATAAGTTCAGAAAATTGTTAATTTTATTTATGTAATGTGCCCAAACTACGCTTTTTATATAATAGTATTTTTTAATTTGTGACGAACTACGTTTATTCAAATAGAATAATAATTTAGAATAGAACGAGAAATGTGCTTTAACAATTGCCATTGTATGCTTAAATTTACCCTGTTTTAAAAAAAATATTCCTGCTAAAGCATCTAAACATAAGCGTATGAATATTATATAGAATATTTTTGAAGTTGGTAAATTTTTAACCAACATAAAAAGTGAATTCCTAAAATTTAAAAATGTTTTTTTAGGATTTTGATTATTTAGAGTAGCCCCACCTACATGATAAACTGTTGATTTTCCGTTGTATTTGATAGCATATCCGTTATTTTTAACTCTCCAACATAGGTCAATTTCTTCTTGATGAGCAAAAAAATACTCATCAAAACCATTACATTGAAAAAAAACATTTTTACGAATAAAAAAACATGCCCCAGAAGCCCAAAAAACCTCAATTTCATCGTTATATTGACTTTTATCTTCTTCTAACTCCTGAAAAATACGACCTCTGCAAAACGGAAAACCTAAACTATCTATAAAACCACCTCCTGCACCTGCATATTCAAATTTTGTCTTGTTTTTAAAATCTAATATTTTAGGCTGAATAACAGCTGTATTAGGTTCGTTTTCAAATATTTTAAAAATAGGTTGTAACCAATCTTCTGTAACTTCAATGTCAGAATTTAGTAGTACAAAAAAATCTTCATTTACAAATTTTAAAGCTTCATTATAGCCTTTAGCATATCCAAAATTTTCTTTGTTTTCAATTATTTTTACACTTGGATAGTTAGTTTTTACAAAAGAAATTGAATTATCAGTAGAGGCATTATCTACTACATAAATTTCAGCTTCAGATGAATATTGAACAACTGATGGTAAAAATTGTTCTAAAAGTTTTTGTCCGTTCCAATTAAGGATTACAACAGCTATTTTTTTCAAATTATTTTATTAGTTGAATCTAATGTTTAATAATAATTTTTTATCCGAGTGCTACATCAAGTGCCATCATTACAATAAATCCACCTATAAAACCTAAGGTTGCAATATCAGTATTTTTATCTTGCTGTGTTTCTGGAATTACTTCTTCTACAACTACAAATATCATTGCTCCTGCAGCAAAGGCTAAAGCATATGGTAAAATTGGAGTAAAAAAAGTAACCGCTACAGCCCCTAAAACCCCTGCAATAGGTTCTACAATGGCTGAACTTTGCCCATACATAAAACTTTTAAATCGGCTCATTCCCATTCTTCGTAATGGCATTGAAACAGCAATACCTTCAGGAAAATTTTGAATTCCAATACCAATGGCTAAGGTAACAGCCCCTGCTATAGATGCTTCAGGAATACCTGCTGCTACACCTCCAAACAAAACTCCTACGGCTAAACCTTCGGGTATATTGTGCAACGTGATAGCTAAAACCAATAAAGTTGTTCGTTGCCAAGGCGATTTTACGCCTTCGGTTTCTTTAAAATTGATGTGCAAATGAGGTAAAAACTTGTCTAAACCAAACAAAAACAATGCTCCAATAAAAAAACCAACAGAAGCAGGAATTATCTTCATAAAACCTTCTCCTTCGCTCATTTCTATGGCAGGAGCAAGCAAACTCCAAAAACTTGCTGCAACCATTACTCCTCCTGTAAAACCGAGCATACCGTCTAAAACAACTCGATTCATATTCTTAAAAAAGAATACTACTGATGCTCCCAGAGCGGTTAAAAACCATGTGAAAAGTGTAGCTATTAATGCTGCCAAAATTGGGTCGATACTTTTAAGAAAATCAATCATTGAGTTGAATATTTTGATTAACGATTTTTGATTAACGATTTTTGATTTGTAAACTAACAGAACTATAACCTTCAATTTAAAGGCAAAAATAGTTAAATTCCAAGAAATAAAAATTATAAATCTAATAAAAAACCAATAAATATTGGTTTAAAACAGATGATTATACAGAAATAATTTTTGATAATAATATAACATCTCAAACAAAAATTCTAACAAAAGGTGTTTTTGAATTAGTGGAATAAAAAAATAAATAAATAAATTAAACCTTTTTATGAATTTGTTGTCTTACTAAAAAAAACTAAAAATTATGGCATCATTATCACCTCATACCGCTGTTTTAGGCAGGAAAAATGCTAGACATCTAATTCGTAGAGCAACTTTTGTATATTCAAAAGCACTTATTAACCAATTTGAAACGCTTACACCACAACAAGCGTTAGATTTATTAGTTGTAAATCAACCACTTACATTGCCTCTGCCGTATGATGCAGAGCCTACCACTGCACCTGACGGTTTCTGGACAGAGTCAACTGCTTTGCCATCATCATTTTTAGGGCAAGTTAGAAAAGCTCAAATTTTGTCAGGTTGGTTTTGGTATAATGCTATCAATAGTGCTACTTTAAAATATAAACTATCGTTTTTCTTATCCACTCGTTTTACTATCGAAAAAGATAATGGTTCGGGTCCTGCAACAATGGTTTATGATCATTTACGATTGCTTATGTTTTATGCTTATGGAAATTACAAATCCTTAGCAAAAAAAATGACTTTAGACAATTCAATGTTAGGATATCTAAACAATACACAAAATAATAAAAATGCACCAAATGAAAATTATGCTCGTGAGTTTTTAGAACTTTTTACCATAGGAAAAGGTGAACAAATTGGTGCAGGAAACTACACCAATTATACAGAAGCTGACATTGTAGAAGCAGCAAAAGTTTTAACAGGTTTTAAAATTAAAGGTGATAGAAGCGTGATAGATTCTAACACAGGATTACCTTCGGGTTACGCACTCTTTTCACAACATAAAACAGGAACCAAAACATTTACAAGTGCTTTTAATAATACAGTAATCAACTCTGCAACCGATGCTGCAACTATGCAAACCGAATTAGACACTTTTGTAGAGATGATTTTTGCACAACCTGCAACAGCTAAACATATTTGTAGAAAAATTTATCAGTATTTTGTGAAAAGTAACATTACACCCGAAGTAGAAACAGATATTATAACTCCATTAGCTACAGCTTTACAAAGCAATGGTTACGAAATTTTACCCATAGTAAGAACCTTATTGGAAAGCAAACATTTTTACGATTTAGATGACACAAATGCAACCGATGAAACCATTGGAGCCATTATAAAATCACCTATACAACAACTTTCTGAAATGGTAACTTATTTAAAAGCTACTTTACCTAACCCAAACACAGAACAATACAACTTTTATAGACGCTTTTGGATAAATTTTGTGCATAATACCTATTTAGCAGGTTCAAATATGATGCTTTTTTCTCCCGATTCAGTTGCAGGACATCAAGCATATTATCAAGAACCTAATTTTGATAAAAATTGGATATCATCTTCCACATTAATTGCAAGGTATCGTTTAGGCGAATCATTTTTAGATGGTTTAAATAGAATAAGTGGAAATGCTAATATTTATGCTAAAATAAACATTGCAGATGTTATCAAAAACGGAAATATTGTGAGCAATCCGGCAGACCCCAACATTTTATGTGCCGAATTGATGAACGATTTATTTGCACAAGAGCCTGATACAGCACGAATTACATATTTTAAAGATACCTATCTATTACAAGGATTTCTTGACTATAATTGGACAAGTGCTTGGAATAATTATGTAGCCACAAACGACCTATCGGTTGTAGAACCACGCTTAAAATTATTAGTAAAAAGTATTACAAATGCACCCGAAGCTCAAATATTTTAACCTTAAAAATTAAACCAATGAAACGTAGAAATTTTATAAAATTAACTTCAACCGTAAGTGTCGCTACACTTTTGCCAACCGAAGTTTTCTCAATGTTTAAAGCCGTTGGAATGAATACTTGCCCTAATGTATATGGTAGAAAATTAGTTTTAATACAGCTTGCAGGTGCTAATGATGGTTTAAATACCATTGTCCCTCTCAATCAATACGATGCGTATGCAACCTTACGACCAACCATAAAACTAAGCAATACAGGAACCAATGCGCTTATTAATTTAGACACTACTTTACCCTTATCCAACCAAGTAGGTCTACATCCGATAATGACAGGTTTTAAAAGTTTATATGATACAGGTTTTATGCGAGTTATTCAAGGAGTTGGCTATCCAACACAAGATAAATCACACTTTAAATCAACCGATTTGTGGCTTACAGGCGGTGATGGAACAGCTGCAAATAACAATGTAGGCAGTGGCTGGATGGGTCGTTTCCTTGAAAACTATTACGAAAATTATTTAACTGCAAATTATCCGTTAGCAATAGAATTAGGTAGTAGCGACAATTCATTAGGCTTTCATGGAGTGGAAGAACACGGAATGTCTTTAAACATATCAGGGCAAGATCCTTCAGGTTTTTACAATATAGTAAATGGCTTAGGCGGGGTTGCACCTACAAACATACCCAATTCTGAATATGGAGATTTAATACAATTTATTTTAGGTAACGATACCACCACAAATACCTATGCACAAAGCGTTTCAAATGCGTTTAATGCAGGTTCAAACGGAGTAACCTATCCTAATACAAATTTAGCGAATCAACTAAAATCGGTAGCTCGTTTTATTTCAGGAGGTTTAAATACTAAAGTTTATTTAGTTAAACTAACAGGTTTTGATACACACGACACACAAGTAACCAACGCAACAAGCACCCATACAGGAGCCCATGCAGGGCTATTACAACAACTTTCAGAAGCAGTAACCGCCTTCATGAACGATTTAAACGGTCAAAATATTGCTGATGATGTATTGGCTGTAACTTTTTCAGAATTTGGACGAAAAGCAGCTGAAAATGCAAACTTAGGAACCGACCATGGAGAAATAGCACCTATGTTTGTATTCGGAAAAGCAATATTACCAGGAATTTCGGGCAACAATGTAAACCTTGCAGAAGCTGTTGCAACTAATAATTATCAAATACAAACCGTTCAGCATGATTACAGACGAGTTTTTGGAACAATTCTGCAAGATTGGTTAGGCACTTCTACACAAACTTTAAATTTAACCTTTTACGACCAAACGAATCAAACAGGTTTTGCCACACAAAAAATAACCCCGTTTTTTGATACCAACGCAATTGTACCTGCAAGTTGTTATACCAATGCAGTATTGTCTGATAATGAGTTTGTTACAAGTAAAACATTTGTAATGTATCCTAACCCGGCAAGTAATATTGTCAATTTTGAAACAAATTCATTAGAAAGTATATATCAAATAAATATTTATAGTTTAGACGGAAAACAAGTAATCTTAGCAAAAAATCCATCTATTACAAATAATTTAACAATTGATTGTAGCAGTTTAACAAACGGGACTTATGTTGTAAATATTGTAACAAATACTCAAAAAATTTCTAAAAAATTGATTATAAAAAAATAAAATTATTATAAGGAAAGGTTAAATCCTTTTTTAGAGGTGCTATTATTATTAAGGATACTTTTCTTGAAAAAATAATAATTATTTGGGCAGCTAATCCGCCCTCCACTCCCGCTTTTATTTGTTTTCCCATAGCCTTACCCTTGCAAAAACAAATAAAGAGCTCCGTTCAGGTCGGGCTGCAATTACTCTTGTATTTAGAAGTATCCTTAATATTTTTTAATTTTGTAACATTTCAAATTATAAACCCAGCTTACACATTAGTTTCTGTTATGAAAACTAATGCGTAAGCTGGGATAAAATAACTAATAAAGAATAATAACCATAAAAATAAAATATAATGAAAATATTAAAGACTTTAATTTTAAGTTTTATACTTACAACCATAAATACCAACGCTCAAACAACTGATAATCAATCAAAAATAATAAAAAAAATGAATCCATTATTACAGCCTTTTACCAAGCCACACAATACAGCTCCTTTTTCTCAAATTAAATTAGAACATTTTAAATCTGCTTTTGAAACAGCCATTAAAGAAGCAAAAACCGAAATAGATTTAATAATAAACAACAAACAAAAACCAAACTTTCAAAACACGATTGAAGCTCTCGATTTTTCTGGGAATAAATTAAGCAGAATTTCAAGTATATTTTTTAATTTAAACTCAGCCGAAACAAACCCTGAAATGCAAAAATTAGCTCAAGAAATTTCACCAATGCTCACAAATTATAAAAATGATGTTACCTTAAATGAAGATTTGTTTAAACGCATAAAAGTAATATACGATGCAAAAGATAAACTAAAACTAACCGCTGAACAAGAAACTTTATTAACTAAAAAGTATAAAAGTTTTGCCCGAAATGGTGCATTATTAACAGATGATAAAAAAGAAAAATTGAGAGAAATTGATACAAAATTATCAAAACTAAGTTTAACTTTTAGTGAGAATACGTTGGTAGAAAATAACACATATATCTTGCAAATTACTAATAAAAATGATTTAGAAGGTTTGCCAGAAGGTGTTATAGAAGCAGCGACTATAGAGGCAAAAAACAGAAAACTTGATGGTTGGATTTTTACACTTGATTATCCAAGCTATATTCCGTTTGTTACATACTCAAAAAACCGAACATTACGGAAAGAAATTAACCTTGCGTTTGGCAAAAAAGGATTTCAAAATAATAAAAATGATAATCAAGAAATTGTAAAACAAATTGCACAACTGAGATACGAACGTGCAAATTTATTAGGCTATGCTTCACATTCAAATTTTGTTTTAGAAGAACGAATGGCAGAAAAACCTGAAACCGTTAATAAATTCCTTCAAAATTTATTAACCAAAGCAAAGCCAGCTGCTCTTGCAGAATTTAAAGAATTAGAAGCGTATGCTAAAAAACTAGATGGAATTGAACGTTTAGAAAAATGGGACGGGGCTTATTATTCCGAAAAATTAAAACAAGAAAAATATAGTTTTGATGATGAGATGCTAAAACCTTATTTCAAATTAGAAAACGTTTTAAATGGAGCTTTTGATGTTGCTAATTTGTTGTATAACATTCATTTTAATGAAGTTAAAAATATTGATGTATATCACCCAGATGTAAAAACGTATGAAGTTTTAGATAACAAAGGAAATTTTTTAGCTGTTTTATATACTGATTTTTTTCCAAGAAAAGGCAAAAGAAACGGAGCTTGGATGACTTCTTATAAAAATCAAATGATTTATAATGGTAGAAATGACAGACCACACGTTTCAATAGTTTGTAATTTTACAAAACCGACCGAAACCAAACCCTCACTTTTAACATTCAACGAAGTTACAACTTTGTTTCACGAGTTTGGACACGCTTTGCACGGAATTTTAGCCAATACCAAATACCCAAGTTTATCAGGCACTTCCGTTTATTGGGATTTTGTAGAACTGCCCAGCCAAATTATGGAAAACTGGTGCTATCAGCCCGAAGCCTTAGCACTCTTTGCAAAACATTATCAAACAGGCGAAGTAATTCCGCAAGAATATGTTACGAAAATTAAAGAAAGTGCAAGTTTTATGGCAGGTATGGCAACACTTCGTCAGTTGAGTTTCGGAATGCTTGATATGGCTTATCATAGCCAAGACCCATCGAACATAAAAGATATAAAAACCTTTGAAAACCAAGCAACTGCAGAAACTACTTTGTATCCTGATGTGGCTGAAAATTGTATAAGCACATCTTTTTCACATATTTTTAGTGGAGGATATTCAAGTGGTTATTACAGCTATAAATGGGCAGAAGTATTAGATGCAGATGCTTTTGAATACTTTGTTGAAAACGGAATTTTTAATAAACAAATTGCTAAAAAATTTCAAGATAATATCCTCTCAAAAGGAGGAACCGAAAACCCAATGAAACTTTACAAACAATTTAGAGGACAAGAACCACAACCCGATGCACTTTTAAGACGTTCTGGATTGTTGAAATAGATTTTAAAATATTAACAATAATTTAACATTGTTACGATTGATTTTTGTAAATTTGATGCTTATAAATACTATAACTATGTCAAAACAAATACAATACATTTTAGGAATACTATTTACAATAATAATTGGTGCAATATTATACGATTATTTATGTTGTAAAGATAGCACAGCAAAAGTTGTTGCAAATAAACCAACTACTGAAATTTTATCTATTGAAAAGAATAAATTTTTAATTTCGACAGAAAATTTCACGTATGAAAACAATTCAAATTTTAATTTTTTAACAGATAATTTCAATAAAATTGAACCCATTGATAAAGAAATAAACATTGGAATTGATAGTTTAAAAATGTATTTAGAAAAAAATCCTTCTAAAAAAATTCAAATTATTGGTTATGCTTTATCATCTGAAAAAAATACTTCTGCATTTCCAAATTTAGGAATTGCCAGGGCAAATAATTTGAAAGATTATTTTATATCCAAAGGAATTTCATCGGATAAATTTGATATTGATGGTGAAATAAAAGATACCTGGTATATAAGTAATGACACTGTGTTTGGACCTGTAAATTTTAATATTTTAACTATTGAAAACACAACACCAACAACCGATTGGGATAGCTTTAAAGCAAAATATAATGCAAGTCCAATTGTTCTATACTTTAATACAGGCGAATCAAATTTGAATTTATCGGTTGAAGAACGTCAAAAAATAGTCGATTTAGTTACTTATTTAGATAATGTTAAAAATTCAAAATTACAAGTTGTCGGACATTCAGACAATGTAGGAGAGCGATTTTTTAATCTATATTTAGGCGAACAAAGAGCTGCTTTTGCAAAAGAATATTTAGTTAAAAATGGAGTAAATTCCAATAGAATTGAAACATCATCTAAAGGACCAGACGAACCCATTGCTGATAACAAAACAGCTGAAGGAAAATCAAAAAACAGAAGAACCGTTGTTACAATTAAATAATAATCAATAAAAATTAAATAATTATGACTTTACCTTGTATATTAATCCCAGCCTTAGTAGGTGTTATTTCTGCAATTTTAGGTTATTTATTAGGAAGACTATTTTCTAAAAACAATACAAATGATATTGATAGTTCTATAAAACTTCAGGCAGAATTAGAAAAATGTAACATAAATTCTCGAACATTACAGGCAAGAATTTCAACATTAGAAACCGATTTATTATCTGCAAAAGCAAGCGCAAAAGCAAATGTTCAGTCGTTTGTTGATTCTGTTTCTACAACTTCTGCAGGAATTGCAGCAAGCATGTTTGATGCTGAAAAAGTGAATAGTGTTTTTGGAAAAAAATGGAAACAGGACGACTTAAAAATTATTGAAGGAATTGGTCCAAAAATTGAGGAACTTTATCATGCGGCAGGTATCAAAACTTGGAAAGCATTAGCTGAAACATCTTTAGAAAAATCACAAGAAATTCTTGCCGGTGGGGGAGAACGTTTTAAATTACATAATCCAACAACTTGGGCAAAACAAGCCGAAATGTGCTATTTAGGTAAATGGGAAGAATTAAAAAATTGGCAAGACACACTTAATGGTGGCAAAGAATAAATGTTTGTTCCTTGCAAAATTCTATTATTTTATCACTTGATAGGCTATAAAACTTACGACATAAGCAAAAATAGTCATAAATACTAACTGCCCCAGAGCCCACTTCCAAGAGTGGGTTTCTTTTTTAACAATGGCTATCGTGCTGATACATTGCATAGCAAAGGCATAAAAAAGCAGTATAGAAACACCTGTGGCAAAATCAAATATTTTTTTCCCCGAATCTCGATGAACTTCGGTTGTCATTTTTGCTTTTATTGTTTGGTTGTTGTTGTGGTTTCCTACACTATAAATAGTGGCTAATGTGCCAATAAAAACCTCGCGAGCCGCAAATGAACCGATAATAGCAATACCAATTTTCCAATCATAACCTAATGGCTGAATAAAGGGTTCTATTTTTTTACCCACTAATCCAATATACGAATTTTCGAGCTTGTAAGCATCAATTTTAGCTTGTAATTCTTCTGTATTTGCTAACGTTGGGTTTGCATTTGTTATAATTATTTCGGCATTTTTAAATTCATGAAAGGGACCATGAGCCCCTAAATACCATAAAATAACAGACAAGGCAATGATTATTTTACCTGCTCCATATACAAACGAGCGTGTTTTTTCATACACATTTATAACTACATTACGTGTTAAAGGCACTTTATAACGAGGCATTTCGACCACAAAATATGTTCTGGTATTAAATTTTAAAATCCGATGTAAAATATAAGCAGAAAAAATAGCCATCAAAAATCCAATTATATACAAAACCATGATGGTTAAGGCTTGTAATCCAAAAATTCCAAAAATTCTATCTTTAGGAATAATAAGTGAAATAATAATGGCATAAACAGGCAAACGAGCACTACAGGTGATAAAAGGGGTAACTAATATTGTAATGAGGCGTTCTTTCCAATTTTCGATGTTTCGGGTTGCCATAATAGCAGGAATGGCACAAGCTGTTCCTGAAAGTAACGGAACGATACTTTTACCACTTAAACCAAATTTTCGCATAATTTTATCCATCAAAAAAACCACTCGACTCATATAACCGCTTTCTTCCAAAATAGAAATAAATAGAAATAAAAAGACAATTTGAGGGATAAAAATAACTATTCCGCCTATACCCGGAAGCAATCCTTCGGCTATTAGATTGGTAAATTCGCCTGCTGGAAGTGTTTTTTTTGTCCAACTACTTAGTTTTCCAAAATTTTCATCAATAAAATTCATCGGGATGCTACTCCAGTCGAAAACAGCTTGAAATATTAACAATAAAATTATAAAAAACAAAGTATAACCCCATAATTTATGAGTGGTTAGTGCATCTAATTTTAGTTGCCAATCAGACGCTTTTAAAGTGTTTTTTATGAAATTTTTACGTAAAATTTCGTTGATAAATTGATACCTTTTAATGGTTTCTTTGTGCTGTAATTGCTTGAGTTCGGTGTCCGATTTTGTAAAATCACTTTTTAATTTTTTTCTATCTAAACCCAAAAAATTTACATCCTGAGTTATTACCAACCAAAGTTTGTATAAAAGCTGATTTGGAAAGGCTTTTTTTAACTGATTAAAATATTCGGGGGCAATTTCTGAGGCATTTAAGCAAGGTTCTGTTGGAAGGTTTTTATAATTTAAAACTAATTCTTTCAACTGTTCAATTCCTATTTTTTTTCGAGAGCTTACTAAGGCAATTTTTGTTTTTAATTGAGTTTCTAACTCCGCAATTTTTAACTCGATGCCTTTTCGTTCCATTTGATCTATCATATTGATAACCAAAATAGTAGGTATTTCCAAGTCTTTAATCTGGGTAAATAAAAGTAAATTTCGTTTTAAATTTTCAATATCCGAAACCACAACGGCAACTTCTGGAAAATCAGCATCATTTTTGTTTAAAAGCAGTTCAATAACCACATTTTCGTCCATAGAACTGGCATTTAGACTATATGTTCCTGGTAAGTCTAAAATTTTCGCTATTGTATGCTCGTCGAGTTTTGCAGTTCCTGTAATTTTATCAACGGTAATCCCTGGATAGTTCCCCACCTGCTGATTTAAACCTGTAAGCAAGTTAAAAACAGAGGTTTTACCTGTATTTGGATTGCCAATTAAGGCTACTTTTATCGTTTTTTTTTGCATACGATTAGTGTAGTTCTATGTCAATAAACTGGGCCGTTTCTTTTCGAATAGCCACATAACTTTCGTTGATATTCAAATAGATAGGGTCTCCAAAAGGTGCAATTTGCACTACTTGAACCCAATTGTTAGGCAAGCAACCCATTTCTACTAATTTTAATGGGATTTTATCCGCATCAAAGCCTAAAATAACTCCAATATCTCCTTTTTTAAGGGTATCTAACGTTGTTCTCAATTTTTATTTAGATTGATTATAAAAAACACAAATATATAATAATTTTAAAAATATAAACACAATTTTGTAACAAAATATTGCAACAATCGTCTTTTAAAGATATAAAAAATTATAAAATAAAGTTTATAATAGACTAACCTAATATTATGGAAACAATATTAACAATTAGTAATTTAACTAAGCATTACGGAAGTTTAAAAGCGGTTTCAAACCTAAGTTTTGAAATAAAAAAAGGAAGTGTTTATGGAATTTTAGGACCCAACGGAAGCGGAAAAAGCACCACCCTGGGTATTGTTTTAAACGTTGTGAACAAAACTTCGGGTAGTTTTAGTTGGTTTTCAGGTGCTTTAGATACACATCAAGCACTCAAAAAAGTAGGAGCTATTATCGAGCGACCTAATTTCTATCCGTATATGACTGCTCAAGAAAATTTAGAATTAGTTTGTAAAATAAAAGATATTCCTTACGAAAAAGTAACTGAAAAACTTGAAATTGTTGGGCTTTTAGACCGAAAAAATAGCAAGTTTAAAACCTTTTCGTTAGGGATGAAACAACGATTAGCAATTGCATCGGCTATTTTAAATGACCCTGAAATTTTAATTTTAGATGAACCTACCAATGGTTTAGATCCACAAGGTATTCGTCAGATTAGAGAAATTATTAAGCAAATTGCTACACAGGGCACCACTATTTTGTTGGCTTCTCATTTGCTTGACGAGGTTGAAAAGGTGTGTTCGCACGTGGTGGTACTTCAAAAGGGAAAAATGTTATATGCAGGCTCGGTAGATGGAATGATGGCAAATGAAGGCTATTTTGAATTGCAAGCATCTGATAATAAAATACTTATAAAAATACTTGAAAATCATACATCCATAAAAAGCATTCAAAAAAATGATGACAAAGTGGTTGCCTATTTAAACCAAGCACTTCCTGCCGAAGAATTAAATAAATTTTTAATGCAACAAAACATTTTTTTAAGTCATTTGCTCTTTAAAAAAGAAAGTTTAGAAGATAAATTTTTAAAACTTACTAAAAATAATCAATAAAAAATCATTAATATTCAATCTTAAACCATAATGAAACGTTTACTTACTATAGAATTTCAAAAACTTTGGAAAAACAAAGCAAGTCGGGTATTAATTTTAACCTATTTTATTATTTTATCCTTTATTGCTTTAATAGCTTCCATAAAATTTGATTTAGGTTTTGTGAAAATACATTTTGCCGAAATGGGCATTTTTAATTTTCCATATATTTGGCATTTTAATACCTATATTGCTTCTATTTTTAAATTATTTTTAGCCATTGTTATTGTTTCGATGATGGCAAATGAATATAGTTACGGCACATTAAAACAAAATTTAATTGATGGTTTAAGCAAAAAAGAATTTATACAATCTAAGGTATATATGGTTTTTGCATTTGCCTTATTATCAGTGGTTTATGTTTTTGTTATGTCTTTACTTTTAGGTTTTAGTTTTTCGTCATATAACGAAATTGGCATTGTTTTCACCGATTTAGAATATCTTTTTGCCTATTTTCTAAAATTAGTTGGCTTTTTTTCATTCTGTTTATTTTTAGGAATTTTAATAAAACGTTCTGCCTTTGCTATTGGTTTTTTATTAGTTTGGCAAATTCTCGAATCAATTATGATGGGGTTAATGCGTTGGAACTTTTTTGAAGGAACCGATATGTATATAAAAATAAGTAATTTTTTCCCTTTAGAATCAATGGCAAACCTGATAAAAGAACCTATTACAAGATTAAATGCAATAAAAAGCATAGAAACACAACTCACACAAGCCGAAGTAATTAGAGATTATAGTGTTGATATTCAAAATGTTGTGGTTGTAATTATCTGGACATTTATTTTTATTTATGGTTCATTTAAAATTTTACAAAAAAGAGATTTATAATACAAAATTGGATATATTACTCTAAAAAAAGGCACTTCTAATAAAATAGAAATACCTTTGCACCATTAAATATAAAAACTATTTTCAACTATGGACGGGTTCCTCCGTGTCCTCCAGCAACTATTCGTAGTATTTTTATATTCAAAAAAATGAATTTAAAAAATTGCAAAAAAGGATTTTGCATTTTTCGTTTTTGTGCATTTGAAATTCGTTGCATACTTTTATTTTTAAAATTAGATAATTATTCAGGAATTAACCACCAAAACGGACGCATTTTTGCTTTCCAAATAAAAGCATAATGTAAAGATAATTTTACCCAATGCCCAGCTAAACCAATATCTCCAAAGGTTTTATTGATATCCCGACCGCCTGTGTTTGGATATTTTTTATAATCGGGGACAATGGGATAGGTTGTAATACTCACACCACTACCTTTTATAAATCCGTACCCAGCCGAAGCAATACAAGCAGCACCCATATTGCCCAACGAACCTTTGTGATGTGGCACATTAGAATTTGTTTTAATCATATCAATAATGTTATCGGCTACTAATTTTGCAGTAATTCCTGAAGGCATTCCTGTTCGAGGAGGTGAAGGAAAAATCTCGGTTCCGTTTTTGCTTTTTCGTGGTTTTGAAATGGTGTGAGGAGGTGCAAAAGCAATACCTGGAGCAAAAATATTTTTATAAGAAGGATTTTGATAGGTTTCAGGCCAATCTTGCACTGTCCATTCTTCATACGGTTTTGGTGTATAATCTGCATCAACAACCATAAAACCTCTAAATAATTTTTCTGTTATTTCTTCATTATTTTTGTTATAGGCTTTAAAACCATGCCCTGAAAATGCTGGAATTAACATCCCAAAATCAAAGGTTTCGGTTTTAAATTCGCCTTCTAAATTTTCATAATGAACCAATCCATCTTCCACCTTGGTAACTCCAGCTCCTAAAATCCATCGGATACCTCTATCTTCAAAAATCATACTTACCATTTCGTGCGATTTCATATTAAAACCGTTATACTCCATCAGCATACCATCAATTCCAAAATCACCTAATTCATATTCGTTTGAAATCCAAGTTATTTCGACTTTTTCACGAACTCCAAATTTACGAAGTTCCATCTCTACATTTAAAATATATTCAAATGCAGCCCCTTGACACGTGGCTTTTGGATGCCCAGTTCCTATCAAAATTTTAACTTTTTTATTCGAGGTTTTTAATTGATTAATTAGTTTATGTAAAGCCTCTGAAGCATGTTCTGCATGGTCATACGTGCAAACGGAATACACTTTGTTGGTTGCTGGAGATAAACCTTCGGTTAGTTCAAAGGCTAATTTAGGACCTGTTGCATTGATTAAATAATCATAGGTAACTTTTTCTTGTTTACCTAAATTGTCTCCAAAAACACTTTCCACTAGTACATAAGGTTGGGTTTCTTGTGCATCACCTTCTGGATGAAAAGATACGGCTTTGGCTTGTTTATAACCAATTCCCTTTCGTTTATACAAAGGTTCTAACGGAAAAATTACATCTTTAGGTTTCATTCTGCCAATTCCAACCCATATATTTGAGGGCACCCATTGATAATTGCGATTAGGTGAAACCACTAAAATTTCGTGCTGTTTTGATAGTTTTCTTCGTAAGTGAGCGGCTGCTGTATGACCAGCAATTCCAGCTCCTAAAACTACTATTTTTGCCATATTTTTAATTTTTATTTTTTCAAATGTAAATAGCTAAATCGTTATAGTAAGTAACATTGGTTACAAAGATATAAATTTAAACATTTTTTTATTTTTTATTTTTACAATAAAATAAACAACAAAAAGCGTCTTGAAAAAAAAATCAAGACGCTTTTTAAATAATTGTTTATGAAAAAAATTATTTTTTATGACGAGGTTCACACGAAACTGTAAGTTTGTGTCTTCCTTTTGCTCTTCTTCTTGCTAATACTTTTCTACCATTGGCAGAAGCCATACGATCCATAAAACCGTGTTTATTTCTTCTTTTTCTTTTCGAGGGTTGAAACGTTCTTTTACTCATTTTTTATGTTTTTATCGCTGAATAATCTATTTTTTGAGTTTGCAAATATACAAGTATTTTTTAATTCTACAAATACTTTTAAAATAATTTTCTTATAAAGTTAGTACTTCAA
>CAYXAF010000026.1:0-26412 GCA_964463035.1 uncultured Flavobacterium sp. | reverse complement strand
TGTTTAACTAAAATTTTAAAAAATTATGAAAAAATTAGAAATTTACCAAATGGAAAATTTGGAAGGATTATCAGGTGGCTTTTATACAGGAATGGCTTGTGCTTTTACGCTTGCTGTTGGTGCTGGTCTTGTTGCTGGCACTGGTGGTGTCGGTGCAGGAATCGCACTTAATATTGGTGCTGCTGCATGCGGTAGCTTTATTGGCATGGGGTCTGGAGGGGATTGGTGGTAATTAAAAGAATGTATAATTTTAAAAGTATTTGAATTATGAAAAAAATAGAAGTAGTTGAAATGGCAAATATTGAAGGAGGAACGGCTGGTCAATTTATAAGTGGAGTTTGTGCAGGAATTGGACTAGCAACATTAACGGGAGTATTGGTCTTGTCTGGTCCTGCTGGTTGGGGTATTACTGCAACATGCTTTATAAATGGGATTGGAGATCACCAAGGATGGTGGTAATATTAATAGAGGGAGCTTCTTAAAAATTACATTTAAGAGGCTTTTTTTAAGTTTATTAAACATATAAAATTAAATAAAAATACATGAAACTAACATTATTTAAAATTATAGGATTGATTTCTGTTTTGTTACTTGTAATAACTGAATTAACCGACGAAAATAAATTTGTAAGACCTTTTTTAATTTTTATTATGTTTGGATCTATTATTATTGATAATTATAAATCCAAACCAAAAGAAAATACAAACACAACGGTTAACAAAAAAAATTTATATTTTATCTATTCTGCAATATTCCTTTTCATACTTTTCTTTTTTATATTCTACTTTTTAGGTAAAAAATGAAAAATAACTTATTATTAATTGTGTTTTATTGCGGGGTTTTAATTTTAATTTTATTCCTAATTGATAACCTGTTAGGTATGAAAGAATTGTTTATTAACTCTCTTTCAGAAAAATTAGCAATAGAACAAGTAAAAAATTTGATTGCTTTCCAAGAACGTTGGCAATGGGTTTCGTATGCTATTATCCCTGTTTTTTTATAGCAAAGTATCGGTTAGTTTTAAGCAGCTTTGGTCTGTTGCCCTCAAGGCTGAGTTTGTGTTTTTGTTGGTAGGCATTGCAAAAATTGTGTGGTTCTACTTTTTCCAAACCGATTATACCTTAGAGGACATCCAGTTTTTTTATCCGCTTTCGGCTCTTAATATTGTGGGTTATAAAGGCTTAGAGGCTTGGTATATCTATCCTTTTCAGGTGCTTAACCTTTTTGAGGTAGCTTATATTTTTATCTTAGCTCACTATATCGGTAAACTTACACAAACCAACCACGACAAAGGTTTAACCATTGTTACGGCAAGTTATTTGTAAAATTAAGGCTTAAGCATTACTATGAGTTCTTTAAGCTCTTTTATCAAATCGTCTTTTTCTGCAATACGTTTTTCGTATTGTTCGATGAGTTTTTCGGAGAGATTATTAAAAACTAAACCATTATTGTCTCCTTTTTTGTTTTTTTGATTTAAAATAATTTTTTCATCCGATAAAAGTTCAAACATTTCTAAATCATATAAATTTGCAATGCTTTCAAGTATATTTAAATCAGGAACTGTTTAATTTCGTTCGTATCTGCCATAAGTGGTTTTAGAAACACCTATTTTTTCAGAAACAACATCTGGGCTATATCCTTTTGAAGTTCGTAATGTTCTTAATTTATCCCCTATTTTCATGAAATTTATTTTGTTTTTTTATACAAAAGTAAACAAAAAACTATACTTTTGTCATAATTGGCAAAAAGAATTCCAAATTTGAGAAATAATATACCTTTTTTGATTTTTATTTTCTTATAGTTTTTTTCAATTTTGTAGTAGTATCATTATTAATAATGATACAAAAACTATTGTTTAACTAAAATTTTAAAAAATTATGAAAAAATTAGAAATGAACCAAATGGAAAATTTGGAGGGGGGTAAATTCTGGGGATGGGGACCTTGGAGACCCATGAGCGATTGTATTAATGGGAAACAAACTATGATAAGAGATTATTATGCCTTTTGGTTAGATGTTGGAAACGATTATAACGTTGTGGATTGTTAAAATTTTCTAACAGACTATCGGTTTTATATTTGATAGTCTGTTTTAATTTTTATTAAAAACAAAAAATTAGTTTGTTTATGTATGTGTTATCTTTTAATTCTGTATTTTTTTTTATTATTTCATTTGCAACAGCACAAAATATTTATGTGAAGGACTCAATATCTAATGAACCAATTTCTTATGCAAATATAAATTATTGTATAGATGACAACATAATTGGAGGTGATTATACTAACGCTGAAGGTTTTCTTGTTATAAAAAATGAAAAATATAATTTATTACGCGTTTCTTGTATTGGATATGAAAATATAAATATAAAAAAAGAACTTTTAAGTAATACAATTTATTTGAGTAAAAAAAGTATAATACTTAATGAGGTTGTTGTAACCAATAAAAACAAATTAGAAACAATAGGGCAAATTAACGAAAAAAGCACTATTGACATAGGCTTTGGGAAAGGCCTCGAAGTGGTGTCTTTTATTGAAAATGTTAAAAACCAAGATAAAACAATATATTCGTTAATTATAAAAATTAATAAGACAAAAAAAAGGACAGGGATAAGATTACATTTTTATAAAAAAAATTCTCAAAAGTTTGAGCCTTCAGAAGAAATATCAACAAACAATGATATTGAATTTATTGAAAAAAACATGAAGGGGAAAATTGAAATTTTGGTTAAAGAACACATTGTTATTCCTAAAGATGGTTTATTTGTTGGTGTAGAAATTTTAGGAGTTTTAAATGAAAAGATAGAATTTGAAGATGACATAAACAATAATTTACGTTTTTATTTTAATTGTTCTCATAACAAATTTGTTACTTTCATAAAAAATAGATTTAAAACAAATATATGGGGATCTTCAGAGGATATTAAAAAACACATACAAATATTTAAAGACAACGAATTTCCTAATATCTCCTTCGGAATAAAAGTTTATGATTAAAAAAATTGTCTATTTATTTTTGTTATTACTTTGTTTAACATTGTTTTTGTCATATATTCATTATACTATTTTAGATTTAGAAAATTTACAAATAAAAAAAACATCTGAAAATTTAACAAAAAGTCAGACAATTAATATTTCAAAATACAAGAAAGATAATACTTTACTTATAGTTTTTACTACATTTATTTCGCTCGTTATTAAAATTATTGTTGTTTGGTCATTACTGTTTTTGGGGCTATTTATTTTTAATTTAAAATCAAATTTTAAAAATCTATTTTTATTAGTAACAAAAGCAGAATACATTTTTTTACTCCCAATATCGTATGAAATTATTTACTTTAAGTTTATAAACAAAAATTATACCTTAGAGGATATCCAGTTTTTTTATCCGCTTTCGGCTCTTAATATTGTGGGTTATAAAGGCTTAGAGGCTTGGTATATCTATCCTTTTCAGGTGCTTAACCTTTTTGAGGTAGCTTATATTTTTATCTTAGCTCACTATATCGGTAAACTTACACAAACCAACCACGACAAAGGTTTAACCATTGTTACGGCAAGTTATGTGCCTGCCTTGATCCTTTGGGTGGCATGTGTAATGTTTTTTACACTAAGCTATAGCTAATTTATTTCCCCTCTGCTAGAGGGGTGTCTGCTGCTGACGGGGTGTAAATAAAAACTCTTTTCCATGAAAAAAAACATCATCAAAATTGTTCTTGTTGCTTTTTTAGGTTTTCTTGGTTTTATAGGTTACAAGGTTATAACCAAAATAAATCATAAAAAACAAGTAGCCGAGAACATCAAAACAATTCCTGCCTTTAGCTATCAAACCCTTGATGGCAGTGTTTTTACACATAAAAACTTAAAACCCAACACACCTGTTTTGTTTGTGTATTTTAATTCGGAGTGCGATTTTTGCCAACACGAAGCCCAGATGATTCAAGAAAATATTAAAAAGTTACAAGCTGTTCAAATCGTCTTTATCTCGTTTGAACCTCAAGAGAACATTGTAAAATTTGCCACCAAATATAAACTTACCACTTATGATAACGTTACTTTTTTGGTTGATAGAAAAGCTACTTTTGCTACTACTTTCGATGTAAATTCGTTGCCCTGCTTAGTGCTTTATAATCAAAACCATCAACTTATTGAAAAGATAAAAGGGCAAATAAAAATAGAAATCCTGCTAAAAAAATTTGAATAAAAAAAATGACGGACTTAAAACATATTGAAAAAAGCCATTGTATCCAGTACGACCAGTCTGACTGTGGAGTTGCATGCTTGCGTTCGCTTATTCAATACTACGAAGGTTCCGAAACCTTAGAAAAATTACGAACCCTGAGTGGCACGTCCAAACAAGGCACCACACTTTTGGGGTTGTATCAAGCGGCTAATCAATTAGGTTTTACTGCAGAGGGTTGCCAAGCAGATATTCAGACGTTGATAGACCACAAACAACCTGTTATTTTACATGTGGTTATTCAAAATCAGCTACAACATTATGTTATTTGTTATGAATATGCACAAGAAAAAGGGTTTTTAATAGGTGACCCTGCCAAAGGAATTTATTATTTAACGGCTGACGAATTAGAAGCTATTTGGGTAAGCAAAACCTGTTTAACCCTTGAACCCAACGAACATTTTGTAAAAGCAAAAACTATTAAAACATATAAAAAAAAGTGGTTTTTAAATTTGCTTAAAGAAGACTATAAAATTTTATGGATTTCTGTATTATTAGGGGTTTTTGTAGCAGGGTTGGGTATGGCAATGGCAATTTTTTCACAAAAACTAATTGATGATATTTTGCCTTCAAAAAATGTAAGCAAATTAGTGGCTGGCATTGTTTTGCTCAGTGTTTTGCTTTTGGCTCGTGTGGGTTTTATGGTGTTACGAGAATACTTTTTACTCAAGCAATCCAAAGATTTTAATAATCGAATTAACAAAAATTTTTATCAATCGCTTTTAAACCTTCCCAAGCCTTTTTTTGATACTCGTAAAATAGGCGAATTGGTAGCTCGGTTAAACGATACCCAACGCATCCAAAGGGTTATCAAGCAATTAGCGAGTAGCTTAGTAATTGATGTTTTGGTTGCTATTATTTCGTTGGTCTTTTTGTTTTTGTATTCGTGGCAAGTGGGTTGTATTGCCTTGGTTAGTTTGCCCATTTATTTTTATATCATTTATAGAAGTAACAAAAAAATAATCGATGCACAAAAAGAAGTGATGCAAGCCTACGCTTTTAACGAGGGTAATTATATCAACAGTATACAAGGAATTTCAACCATAAAAAACCATAACAAACAAGGGGTTTTTTGCCAAGCAAACAAGTTGATTTTTGAAATATTTCAAGAAAAAATATTTAATTTAGGCAAAATAAATATTCAACTTTCTTGGCAATCGGGCTTGGCAAGTATGGTTTTTTTAATCATCATTTTAGTTTATACATCGTTTTCTGTATTTGAAAACAGGCTGCAACTAGGCGAATTGATGGCTGTTTTAGGAATTGCGGGTTCTCTTTTGCCTTCTATTGCCAATTTAGCCTTGATAACCATTCCTATAAACGAGGCAAAAATTGCTTTTACAAGAATGTATGAATTTGCCTCTATTGAACCCGAAAAACAAGGCAAAATAGCTTTAAATACCTTAGAAAGCATTGAAATTAAAAATCTTTCGTTCCGTTTTGCAGGCAGAAGCGAACTTTTTACTAACATCAATATAGAACTTAAAAAGGTTATTTAACAGCCATTGTAGGCGAAAGTGGAAGCGGTAAAAGCACGTTGGGTCAAATTTTACAACGTTTTTATTCATTTGATAACGGCAGTATTATTATCAACGGAAAACACCACTTGCCAAGTATTAGTATTGCTAATTATAGAAATTTAATTGGGGTTATTCCGCAAGATATAACTATTTTTAACGGAAATGTAATTGATAATATCTTACTGGGCTCCACAGACGCCCCAGAAAACCTCCTATCATTTTTAACAGAAAACGGGTTTGATTATTATTTTAACCAATTTTCGCAAGGCTTGGCAACTATTTTAGGTGAAGAAGGGATAAATTTATCGGGAGGACAAAAACAAATTATTGCCTTAGCAAGAGCCTTATACAACAAACCTAAATTACTAATTTTAGATGAAGCAACTGCCTCAATGGACAGAAAAACAGAAGAATTTACAATGCAGCTTATCCAAAAAATAAAAGATACATGTATTGTCTTATTTATTTCGCATAGGTTACATACTCTAAAAAATACAGCCGATTATATCTATGTTTTAGAAGATAAAACTATAAAAATGCACGGAACACATCAAAAACTGATGGAGACCTCTAATTTTTATAGTGATTTTTGGAATATTAATTAGAAAATTGTAACTAATTGATTTTAAATAGTTTGTTTTTGTGTTTTAGTATCATTTGTGTTGTTCTATATATTTTCCTTTTTTACTACCTTCATATATTTCATATTTAACTAGTCGGGTTTCAAGTTTTCCGTTAAAAAGTTTTATTTTTCGGGAGGGTTTTAAACCTACAAATTTTAAAGTTTCTAAATTTCCAGTGATAAACCAAGCATTTGTATTGGAATAATTTTGTTTAAGTGTGTTACCTACTTCTCTGTAAAAATATTCTAAATCAATATCTAAACGTTCTCCGTACGGTGGATTAAAAAGTATATGCAATATAGTTTCTGTATCTTTTTTGGTATCAAAAAAATTAGCTTTTTTCAGGGTTATATAATCTTCTAAATTAGCATTTTTTACATTGTCAATCGCTTTGTAAACAGCTGAAAGAGCTTTGTCATATCCGGTTATGGTATGATGAAATTCTCTTATTTTTTTAAGCAACGATGCCTCAATAGCTTCGTATAAATCCACATCCCAATCATTCCATTTTTCAAAAGCAAATTCTTTTCTATTGAGGTTTGCAGGAATGTTGCAGGCTATCATCGCTGCTTCAATCAAAATGGTTCCGCTCCCACACATAGGGTCTAAGAAATCGGTTTGCCCATTCCAGCCTGATAAAATAATCATTCCGGCAGCTAAAACCTCGTTTATAGGAGCTATATTCGTAGCTGTTCGATAACCTCTTTGATGTAAAGATTCGCCCGAACTATCTAAGGAAACCGTGCAAATATCTTGCTGAATATGAATATTAATTCGTACTGTTGGAAAATCTTTATCAACACTTGGTCGTGCTTTTTTGTGAGCCATAAACTGGTCGGCAATAGCATCTTTTGTTTTTTGAGATACAAACATTGTGTTGTTAAAATGGTCTGAAAAAACAGTAGCATCTATCACAAATGTTTGATTTTCAGTAAAATAATCATTCCAATTGATTTGCTGAATGCCTTTATAAAGTTGCAGTTCGTTCGTAACTGAAAAAGTATAAATAGGTTTTAAAATTTTTAAAGCCGTTCGTAACGATAAATTTGCTTTATACATAAATCCTTTATCTCCTTCAAAACTC
Organism: uncultured Flavobacterium sp.; assembly: GCA_964463035.1. Lineage (GTDB taxonomy): Bacteria > Bacteroidota > Bacteroidia > Flavobacteriales > Flavobacteriaceae > Flavobacterium. Next base: position 18,953 of record CAYXAF010000026.1, on the reverse strand, counting down.
ACCATTCTATTGCCTTTTTGCACATTTATTGCTCCTAATTTTTGGAGTTCATCGGCTAAAATATCTTCAAAGCCAAAAAAAGTTTTGGCAACCATTTTAAAATTTTCCACGATTTATTTTTTTAACTAAATTTTACAGCAAAAATAGTTTAAATTTGTGGGCTAATTTTTAAAGAATTAAAAAACAGTATAAAAAAATGCAAAATTCTCAACCTTGGTTTTCTGATTGGTTTTGTAGCCCGTATTATTCTATTTTATATACCGAACGAAACGAAGAAGAAGCTAAATATTTTTTAGATAACTTATTAAATTACATCAACTTAGACGAACATTCTTCTATTTTAGACGTTGCCTGTGGCAAAGGACGTCATTCGATTTATTTGAACTCTTTAGGATATCAAGTTTTGGGGATTGATTTCTCAAAAAAAAGTATTGAAGAGGCAAAAAAGTATGAAAATCAATCGCTTTTTTTTGAAGAATTTGACATGCGAAATCCTTATCCCAAAACTTTTGATTTGGTACTCAATTTATTTACCAGTTTTGGCTATTTTGACAACGATTTTGAGCATAAAAAAGCTTTAGAAAATCTAAAAAATTCTATCAATCAATACGGATTAGGAGTTATTGATTTTATGAATACACCATATATTTTGGCAAATTTAGTAGAGCAAGAGAACAAATCTATGCAAGGCATTGATTTTAATATTAAAAGATATGAAAAAGATGGATATATTTGTAAAGAAATTTTGTTTACACACCAAGAAAAAGACTATTTTTTTACAGAAAAAGTAAGAGCCTTTACCCTTGCAGATTTTGAAAAATTTTTTGCCGAATTAGGCATGTATATTTTAGATGTTTTTGGATCATATAAACTTCAAAAATACTATCCAAACCAATCGGAACGGATGATTTTAATTTTTAAATAAACCTCTCGATAACTTCAGAACTTAAAAATGCACTATACCATCACTTTTTTATCGGTTATTTTAGGCTTCATTTTTGCCATACTTATTCAACCAAAAAATAAAACTAATTTAAAATTATTGCTCTCGTTTAGTGGGTCTTTTTTATTATCTTTAACCATAATGCACCTATTACCAGAGGTTTACGAAGGAATAGAAAGTCATCGGCACCATGCACACGAACACACGCACAACCATTCGTTTGAACCTTCGGTGGAAGTTTTTATTATGATTGGAATTTTATTTCAAATTGTATTAGAATTTTTTTCAAAAGGTGCCGAACACGGGCATGTTCACCTGCACAGAAGCATGCAACAGATCCCTTGGGCACTTTTTATAAGCCTTTCTATTCATGCCTTTTTAGAAGGAATGCCTATCAGTCAACACCACGAAATGGCTTGGGGAATTGGTATCCACCACTTCCCGATTGCTATTATTTTAACCTTATTTTTTGCACAAGCCAACCTCTCCAAAGCACGCATTATATTTTTTATGATTATGTTTGCTATAATGACGCCTCTCGGAACGCTTCTTGCTGAAAATTTACATTTTTTACAACACTATAAAGCTGAAATTTCTGCCCTTGTAATTGGAATTTTATTTCACATAGCCTCAACCATTATTTTTGAAACCAACGAACATCATACTTTTAATATTTATAAACTCATCAGTATTATTCTGGGCTTTGTTTTGGCAATGTTTATTTGATGAAATAAAGCGACTTCTAAAAATTGGCTTTCTAAAAAGAATTTGCAATAAAAATGATTTTTTAGAACACCCCTAAAATATAAAACGCTACCTATTATAGACCGCTTTTTTGTTTTTAGCCTAAATATGTTTTTAAAATTTTACTTCTAGAGGTATGTTTTAACCGTCGGATGGCTTTTTCTTTTATTTGTCGTACCCTTTCTCGAGTTAAATCAAAGGTTTCTCCTATTTCTTCAAGCGTCATAGGATGTTGGCCGCCCAAACCAAAATACAACCGAACCACATCGCCCTCTCGAGGTGTTAGGGTTTCTAAAGCTCGTTCAATTTCAATTCGCAACGATTCATGAATAAGCTCCCTGTCTGGATTTGGCGACTCTCCAGATCGCAAAACATCGTATAAATTTGAGTCTTCACCTTCTACTAACGGAGCATCCATTGATAAATGCCTGCCCGAGTTTTTCATACTTTCTTTTACGTCATTCACAGTCATATCCAACTCTTTAGCAATTTCCTCTGCAGAAGGAGGTCTTTCGCTGGATTGTTCGAGCAAGGCATACGTTTTATTGATTTTGTTGATAGAACCGATTTTATTTAAAGGCAACCGAACAATACGAGATTGCTCTGCCAACGCTTGTAAAATGGATTGACGAATCCACCAAACAGCATACGATATAAATTTAAAACCACGTGTTTCATCAAATCGTTGAGCAGCTTTTATTAGCCCTAAATTTCCCTCGTTAATAAGGTCGGGTAGTGTAAGTCCTTGATTTTGATATTGTTTTGCTACCGAAACCACGAACCGAAGGTTTGATTTGGTCAGTTTTTCTAAAGCCCGTTGATCACCTGCCTTGATGCGTTGTGCTAATTCTACCTCCTCATCAGCAGTAATTAATTCAACTTTTCCAATTTCTTGTAAATATTTGTCTAACGAAGCGGTTTCTCGGTTCGTAACCTGTTTGGTTATTTTTAACTGTCTCATTTTTTTTAATTTTGCTTATAATTCTAAAGCGATTTATAATTATACGTTTATAAACGCAAAAATGTTACAGTTTGATTAAAAAAAAACGTTAAAAAACTTCAATTTTACACAAAAAATTCTTTTTAAATTTTGCTTTCTACTTCTTAAAAAAAATTATATTTTTATAGTTAAAATATGCCTGTCTGAATGGTTTACTAAGTCTTCACTTATACTGCCGTTAAAGAAATGGGCTAAACCTTTTCGTCCGTGTGTGCACATACCTAATAAATCTGCATTTACTTCTTTAGAAAAATTTAAAACTCCCTTTTCAACATTTATTTCATTATAAATATGTGTTGAAAAATTAGAAAGATTAAACCCCGAAACAAAATCAGCTAATTGCTTATTTGCTACACTTGTTGAACGAAAATTATTTGGGGTATTGATAGAAACTAAATGTAAATGTGCTCCAAACATAGTTGCAAATTCAAGCATTTTAGTAAAAGGTGCTTTTATTTCGTCTGAAAAATCAGAAGCAAACACAAAATTTTTAATATTAAAATCTTTCTCTTCTTTTTTAATTACTAAAACAGGCACCGATGAATTACGAACTACTTTTTCGGTATTAGAACCTATAAACATCTCTTGAAAACCACTTGCACCATGTGAACCCATTACAATTAAATCAATTTCGTGTTTTTCGGAGTATTTTAAAATTCCGCCCCAAGCTTTTCCAAATTGGACAACTTCAGTTACAGGAATATTATTTAAAAAATCACTATTTTTAACATTTTCAAAACGCTCACGAACTTTGTTGATGAAAAACATAACTTCAGGAATATCGCTTCCTGCTATAACAGCGTCATCGTTTTGGTTAGGCAAGTCGAGCATGTGAACAAGCGTAATTTCGCCTTGGTTTTTTTGAGCTATTTGTGCTGCTACTCGTAAAGCATATTCAGCATGTTGTGAAAAATCTGTAGGAACTAAAATTTTTTTCATAAATACTTATAAGGATTAGTTTGTTAATTTTTTATAAAGGTATAAAAAAAAAATCAAAATACAAACGTTTTTTTTAATAAAAATAGTATATTTGCCACGAATTAAAAATTGAGTGAGCATAATGAGGGGACAAAAGTCCCCTCTTTTTATACAGCTAATGACATTTAACAAACAAGTAGAGGCCTTATTAAACGAAGGTTTAGCAGAAAAACCTGAACTTTTTTTAATAGATTTAAAAATTTCTGAAAGTGCAAAAATAACCGTTGTTATTGATGGTGATTTTGGAGTAACGCTTCAAGATTGTGTAGATATAAGCAGAAAAATTGAACATAATCTAGATAGAGAGGTATATGATTTTTCCTTAGAAGTATTTTCAGCAGGAGTTTCAAACCCATTAAAATTTAACCGTCAATATGTAAAAAATATTGGTAGAAATGTAAAAGTAAAAACAAATACAGAAGAATTTACTGGAGTTTTAGCCGAAGTAAATAAAGAGTTCATAGTTTTAGAAACCAAAACTCGAGAACCAAAAAAAATTGGTAAAGGCAAAGAAACGGTTATAAAACAAACAAAATTAGAATTTAAAGATATAAAAGAAACAATAGTAATTATCATTTCAAAATAAAAATAAAAACATGGAAAACATCGCACTAATCGATTCATTTTCAGAATTTAAAGACGACAAATCAATAGACAGACCAACTTTAATGGCAATTTTAGAAGAAGTTTTTAGAACGGCTTTAAAAAAGAAATATGGTTCTGATGATAATTTTGACATCATCATAAACCCAGACAAAGGTGATATGGAAATTTGGAGAAACAGAATTGTAGTAGAAGATGATGAATTAGAAGATGAGAATGAAGAAATTTCGCTCACAGATGCACGAAAAATTGAACCTGATTTTGAAGTAGGTGAAGAGGTATCAGAAGAGGTAAAATTAGTTGATTTAGGAAGACGCTCAATATTATCACTTCGTCAAAATTTAATATCAAAAATTCACGAACACGACAGCACCAATTTATATAAACAATTTAAAGATTTAATTGGTGAAATTTATATAGCTGAAGTGCACCATGTTCGTCCTAAAGTAGTAATTTTAATGGATGATGACGGGAATGAAATTACATTGCCTAAAGACAAACAAATTCCTTCGGATTATTTCAAAAAAGGAGATAATGTAAAAGGTTTAATTGAAGTTGTGGAATTAAGAGGCACAAAACCACAAATAATTATGTCTAGAACATCTCCTAAATTTTTAGAAAAATTATTTGAACAAGAAATTCCTGAAATTTATGACGGACTAATAACTATCAAAAACGTGGTTCGTATTCCTGGGGATAAAGCTAAGGTTGCTGTAGATTCATATGATGATAGAATTGACCCAGTTGGAGCATGTGTAGGGATGAAAGGCTCTAGAATTCATGGTATTGTTCGCGAATTAGGGAACGAAAATATTGACGTTATAAACTTTACAAATAATACACAATTATTTATTACCAGAGCCTTAAGCCCGGCAAAAGTTTCAAGTGTAAAAATAAATGAAGCAACAAAAACAGCCGAAGTTACTCTTAAAATTGAAGAAGTTTCAAAAGCAATTGGTAAAGCTGGTAGCAACATAAAATTAGCAGGGTTATTAACGGGCTATGAAATTGATGTAATACGTGAAGGAGCAGAACTTGAACAAGGTGATGATGTTGAATTAAGAGAGTTTATAGACGAAATTGACGAATGGGTTATCGATGAATTTGAAAAAATAGGCTTAGATACTGCCCGAAGCGTTTTAAACAAAGATGTAAACGACCTTGTGAAAAGAACTGATTTAGAAGAGGAAACAATTTTAGAAGTTTTAGAAATTCTTAAAGCTGAATTAGAAGACTAATAGTTGTTTTTTTACCCAAACACAAAATAAATAATACACATACTTTATACCATACTATGTCTGAAGAAAGATCGATACGAGTTAATAAGGTTTTAAGAGAATTAAACATCTCTTTAGATAGGGCTGTTGAATTTTTAAAAGAAAAAGGACACATCATCGAAGCTAGTCCGAATGCAAAAATTTCCCAAGAGGAATACAATACGCTATGCCAAAAATTTTCATCGGATAAAGGCAACAAAGCAGCATCAGTAGAAGTAAGTGAAGAAAAGCGTAAAGAAAAAGAAGCTATCAGAATTGCTCGTGAACTTGAAGAAAAGAAAAAAGCAGAAGAATTAGCCAAACAAGAGGTTATCAAAGCAAAATCTAGCTTAACGGGGCCAAAAACTGTCGGTAAAATAGATTTAAATTCTAAAAAACCCGAACCAAATCTATCTGTTCAGCCAAAAGCTGAAACAAAGCCAGAAAAACCAATAGAAATTAGTGTTGAAAAACCTATTATTGCAGATGTAGAGCCAGCTGAACCTGTAAAAAAAGCAGAAGTAAAAGCAAAAAAAACCGAAAAACCTTTTGAAAAATTTAATAAAAAACCTGAAGTTAAAACAGAATCTGAACAAAAAACCGAAGTTAAAGAGCCTAATAAATTAATTGAAAAAGAACCTCAAAAACCTGTTGAAAAGCCTACAAAAAAACATAAAAAAGAAACTACATATGAGGCTATAACACCTGAAGAACAACCCAAATACCAAACGCAATATCAAAAACTTTCTGGCGCTACTCTAACAGGACAAAAGATAGATTTATCTCAATTCAACAAACCTAAAAAGAAAAAAGAAGAATTTAAAAAAGATGGAAACCAACAAGGTGAAAATTCATCAAACAAAAACAAACGCAAACGGATAACAAAACCCAACCCAGCAGGAGAAAACCCAGCTAATACAAGCACAGGAAATACCAATGCTAATAAAGGTAAATTTGTAAAAGCTAACTTTAAAAAAGGGAATAAATCAGCACCCGTTGCAAAAGTTGAACCTACGGAAGAAGATGTAAAAAATCAAATTAAAGAAACTTTAGAACGTTTACAAGGAAAAGGAAACAAATCTAAAGCATCAAAATACAGAAGAGATAAGCGAGAAACGCACAGACAACGAACGGAAGATGAATTACAAGCTTTAGAAGAAGGAAATAAAATTTTAAAAGTTACTGAATTTGTTACAGTTGGTGAAGTAGCAACTATGATGGATGTGCCAATCACTAAAGTTATCGGAACATGTATGTCGCTCGGTATAATGGTTACCATGAACCAGCGTTTAGACGCTGAAACTCTGGCAATTGTAGCAGATGAGTTCGGATACGAAGTTCAATTTATAACTACCGATTTAGAAGAAAACATAGAGATTGTTGAAGATTCTGAAGATGATTTGTTACCAAGAGCACCTATTGTAACAGTTATGGGGCACGTAGATCATGGTAAAACATCGCTACTTGATTATATCCGAAAAACAAATGTAATTGCTGGAGAATCAGGAGGAATTACTCAACATATTGGTGCTTATGGAGTTACTTTAGAAAGCGGTCAAAAGATAACATTCTTAGACACTCCAGGGCACGAAGCCTTTACAGCAATGCGTGTTCGAGGTGCGCAGGTTACAGATATTGTAATTATTGTAATTGCTGCTGACGATGATATAATGCCTCAAACCAAAGAAGCCATTAGCCATGCACAAGCAGCTGGTGTTCCAATGATTTTTGCAATCAATAAAATAGATAAACCAACCGCTAATCCTGAAAAAATAAAAGAAAAATTAGCAGGAATGAACCTCTTAGTAGAAGATTGGGGAGGTAAATTCCAATCACACGATATTTCTTCAAAAGTAGGAACAGGAATAAAAGAATTGCTAGAAAAAGTTTTATTAGAAGCCGAAATGCTCGACCTAAAAGCTAACCCAAATAAACCAGCTTTAGGAACCGTAGTTGAAGCACAATTAGACAAAGGAAGAGGTTATGTAACCACTATTTTAGTGCAAGGAGGGACTCTAAAAGTAGGAGATTATGTCTTGGCTGGTAAAAATCATGGAAAAGTGAAAGCTATGCACGATGAACGAGGAAAACAAGTGAAAATTGTCGGACCAGCAACACCTATTTCTATATTAGGATTAGATGGAGCCCCAACGGCAGGCGATAAATTTAACGTGTTTGAAGATGAGCGTGAAGCCAAACAAATTGCTGCAAAACGAACACAACTAATGCGTGAACAATCAGTAAGAACACAAAAGCATATTACTTTAGACGAAATTGGAAGACGTATTGCTTTAGGACAGTTCAAAGAACTAAACATAATACTAAAAGGAGACGTAGATGGTTCGGTAGAAGCACTATCCGATTCGTTTGCTAAACTTTCAACCGAAGAAATTCAAGTTAATATCATTCACAAAGGTGTGGGAGCTATTACAGAATCAGACGTATTATTAGCCTCTGCATCTGATGCAATTATTATAGGATTTAACGTTCGACCTGCCGGAAATGCTAAACAATTAGCCGATAGAGAAGAAATTGATATTAGAACCTATTCAATTATTTATGCAGCTATTGACGATTTAAAAGATGCAATGGAAGGTATGCTTTCGCCCGAAATGCGTGAAGAAATTACCGGAACTGCTGAAATTAGAGAAACCTTTAAAATATCTAAAGTAGGAACCATAGCCGGATGTATGGTAATTGACGGTAAAATTATAAGACAATCTAAAATCCGACTTATTAGAGAGGGTGTTGTGGTTTACACGGGCGAACTAGCCACTCTAAAACGCTTTAAAGACGATGTAAAAGAAGTTTCAAAAGGATACGATTGTGGTATTCAAATTAAAAATTATAACGATATCGAAATTGGCGATCAAATAGAATGTTTCCACGAAGTAGCCGTTAAAAAGAAATTAAAATAGAACGAAATTTGATATTGTTAATTAAGGAGGTTCTAAAAATTGGTTTTGTAAATGAAAATTACTTTTTAAAAGAACTATTTGTAATAAAAATGAATTTTTAGAAGTCCTCTTAATATTGCAAATACTTCGGATTTTAATTTAGAAACTTCAAAAACTTTTAAAAACTTTGAGGCTTAGCAGACCGTTATACTACCTACTACCGTTTCAATAATGTATAGCCGAAAAAATTGAATATTTTTCAATCTTCTCACGACCCTTTAAAAAGTCAAATTCCATAACAAAAACACATTGCACAATTTCGCCTCCTAATTTTTCAACCAATTCACAAACAGCTTTTGCGGTGCCACCCGTAGCCAAAACATCGTCATGGACAAGCACTTTATCACCTTTTTGAATAGCGTCTGTATGAATTTCGAGGATGTCAAAACCGTATTCCAATTCATACGAGACACTAAGAGTGTCAAAAGGAAGTTTTTTAGGCTTCCGAACGGGCACAAAACCCGCTTGCAATTCGTGGGCTAAAAGCGTCCCGAAGAAAAACCCCCTGCTTTCAACTCCAATAACTTTGTCAATTTTTTGATTATTTAAGGCAGAAACCAATTGGTTTAAACATGTTTTTGTAGCATCAGGGTTTAATAAAAGAGGGGTAATATCTTTAAATTGAATACCTTCTTTCGGAAAACCTTTAATTGTTCGGATATAATCTGTTAAATTTAACAACATAAATAATTGGTTTAAATAAAAATAAAAAATTTATAAAAGATTGAATTTCAAAACACTAAAATACAATATTTTATTTAATAAATTTTTAATGATACTGTTAATAAATCAATAAATATAAAAATAAGAAAAAAAATAAGAAAAAAATAGGTTAAGTAAATAAATAATTTATATATTGCGACGATTTTTGTAAGCATTCAAAAATTAATAATTCAAAAAAAATTTATAAAACCTATTAACTAATTTTAAATTAAAAGAACAAAAACAATGAAAAGATTATTTTGTATTTTAGCAATTTCGGGGCTTTTCACCTTCGGAACATTAAATGCCCAAGAGTCAGATTCAACCGCAGCTGCTCCAGCAACCACTGAACAAGTAGCTGATAGCGCAACCGTAGTTGATCCAGCAGCACCAACAGGGTCATCAGACGAGGCAACTGTAGTAGAAGAAACTTCGTTTACTCAAGAAATGAAAAAACGATTTATTGAAGGAGGTCCTACTTGGATGGGTCCAGTTTTATTAACATTAATTATAGGATTAGCAATTTCTATTGAAAGAATTATCTATTTAAATCTTTCATCAACTAATAGTAAAAAATTAATTAATGATGTAGAAAGTGCTTTAAAATCAGGAGGTGTTGAAGCAGCAAAAGATGTTGCAAGAAATACAGTTGGTCCTGTTGCATCAATATTCTACCAAGGATTAGAAAGATATTCACACGGATTAGAGTCTGCCGAAAAATCAATAGTTGCTTATGGAGGTGTTCAAATGGGATTATTAGAGAAAAACGTTTCTTGGATTTCATTATGTATTGCAACTGCTCCAATGCTTGGTTTCTTAGGTACTGTAATTGGTATGATTCAGGCTTTTGATCAAATTGAATCAGCAGGTTCTATGGAACCATCATTAGTTGCAGGAGGTATTAAAGTAGCATTATTAACTACAGTATTTGGTCTTATTGTTGCTATTATTTTACAAATATTTTATAATTATATAACTGCAAAAACCGATGCTATTGTAAATGATATGGAAGACGCATCAATTAGTTTAATTGATATGTTATCAGATTACAAAAAATAATATATAGATACAGTTTAATTTTATTTCAAAAAAATATGAATTTACATAAGTTAGCAAAAATTGTTTCTATTATTCTAGTAGCGCTTGGTGCTGTATTTTTCTTTATAAACGAAACAGTTACAATTGAAAAAAACTCTGACCAAAATACAGGAGTGGTAACTGGTTATATTTTAGTTGGATACATTGCTTTTATTATTGCATTAATAGCAGTAATATACTTTACTATAAAAGGAACATTACAAGATAAAGCAGGGCTTAAAAAAACCCTTGTTTCTGTCGGATTATTAATTTCGGCTTTTATTATTGGTCTTATTTTTGCCGAAAGCAAAGAGTTTGTTAAAAATGGAGAAGTTATAGTTAGCCCTGGAGCATCAAAAATGATTGGAGCATTTTTAAATATGTTTTATATCATTGCAATAACTTCTGTTGGCTCTTTATTATGGGCAGCTTTTTATAAAATTAAAAAATAATTTACTATGGCAAGACGATTAAAAAAAGCACCCCCAGAAGTAAATGCCGGATCAATGGCAGATATTGCTTTTTTGCTTTTGATTTTCTTTTTGGTAACTACAACTATTGGTGTTGATCAAGGAATTAGTAGAAAATTACCCCCTATGATGCCTCCAGAAAAAAAACCACCTATCGTTAAAGAAAAAAATATTTTAACGGTTTTGGTTAATAAAAACAATCAATTGATGGTTGAAGAAACTCCAATGGATTTAAGTGAATTGAGAGAGGCGGCTATAAAATTTCTTGAAAACAATGGCGATGGTTCATGTGTTTATTGCACAACAGGAGAACGAAATCCAGAGTCATCAGACAACCCAGGTAAAGCAATCATATCATTATCAAACGACTCGGAAACTAGTTATGAAATGTATATAAAAGTTCAAAATGAGTTGGTAGCTGCTTATTATTTTTTAAGAGACCGAGAAGCACAAAAAAAATACGGAGTATCATTTAGAGAAATGGAGTATGTTGTGGCAGACCCAGCATCACGAGCAAAAGCAGGTTTAGTTGAAAAATTAGAACCAAAAGTAAAAGAAATTCAAGATATGTTTCCTCAAAGACTCTCGGAAGCAGAACCTAAACGACAATAACATATAAAAATATAATTATTATGTCAAAATTTGTTAGAAAATTATCAGGCGATACACCTGCCATTTCAACAGCATCGTTACCAGATATTGTATTTATGCTATTGTTCTTCTTTATGACCGCTACAACAATGAAAGATAGCGACTTAAAGATTGAAAACAGATTGCCTGCAGCCGACCAAACATCAAAATTATTCAAAAAAGAATTTGTAATGTATATATACGCTGGCAAACCCAGCAAACGTTATGAATCAACTTTTGGAAAAAATGCACGTATTCAGTTAAACGATCGATTAGCAGAACCTAAGGATATTAGTAATTTTGTGATTGCTGAACGTGCACAACGTCGTCCGGACGATGAACCCTATTTAACCGCTTCTTTAAAAATAGATAAAGATGTAAAAATGGGATTAGTACAAGACTTAAAACAAGAGTTAAGAAAATCAGAGCAATTAAAAGTAAATTATACAACTGCCAAAGGTAGTGTTGTAAAATAAAATTTAATTGGAATTTTATTACACAAGAGAGCCGAAAATTTTCGACTCTCTTGTTGTTTAATATCATTTATCTAAATAATTTATGATTATAAAATTTCATTTAAACATTTTTTTTTACTTTTGCAAACTAACTAATTAAATACCAAATTTATTTATATGGAATCAAACATGATTTATGTGCCAATTGTAATGGCCGTTTTAGGATTAATTTTTATGGGCATAAAAGCCGCTTGGGTAAATAAACAAGATGCAGGAGATGAAAAAATGCAAAGTATTTCAAAAAGTATTCAAGAGGGAGCAATGGCTTTTTTAAAGGCTGAATATCGAATTTTAGCAGTATTTGTTGTTGTTGCTTCTGTAGCTCTTTTTGTTGTTTCACAAATGGTTGAAACTTCACACTGGCTTATAGTTGTTGCCTTTATATTTGGGGCAATATTTTCTGCATTAGCAGGTAATATTGGTATGCGTATTGCTACCAATGCAAACGTTCGTACTACACAAGCCGCTAAAACAAGTTTACCACAAGCCTTAAAAGTTTCTTTTTCAGGAGGAACGGTTATGGGATTAGGAGTTGCTGGCTTAGCCGTTTTAGGATTAAGTATATTTTTTATCGTATTTATAAATCTTTTTGTAGGTAAAGGAGGTGATTTTTATCACGAAATGACTATTGCTTTAGAAACATTAGCGGGTTTTTCATTAGGTGCAGAGTCGATAGCATTATTTGCACGTGTAGGAGGAGGTATTTACACCAAAGCTGCCGATGTAGGTGCCGATTTAGTAGGTAAAGTAGAAGCCGGTATCCCTGAAGACGACCCTCGAAATCCAGCAACTATTGCAGATAACGTAGGAGATAACGTAGGAGACGTAGCAGGTATGGGAGCAGATTTGTTTGGTTCGTATGTAGCTACGGTTTTAGCCTCTATGGTTTTAGGAAACTATATTATTAAAGATATGACTCAGGCAAACAGAACAACTTTTACAGATGCTTTCGGGAATATGGGACCTATTTTATTACCACTTGTAATTGCGGGAGTTGGGATTTTAGTATCTATCATTGGAACGTTTTTTATAAAAATTAAGGATAATGAAGCAAAAGAAGCACAAGTTCAATCAGCATTAAATTTAGGAAACTATGTTTCGTTAGCTTTAACGGTTGTAGCATGTTGGTTTTTAATTGATATGATGTTGCCAGAAACTATTCAAATGAACTTTTTTGGTGAAGGGATAAAAAATATACCTTCAAGACATGTGTTTTATGCAACTTTGGTTGGGCTATCAGTAGGTTGGTTAATTTCTGCTATCACTGAATATTATACAGCTTTGGGCAAAAAACCGGTTTTAAATATTGTTCAAAATTCTTCAACTGGTGCCGCTACAAATATTATTGCTGGCTTAGCAACAGGTATGAAATCAACTTTTGGTTCAGTAATACTATTTGCTGCTGCTATTTGGGGAGCTTATGCTTTGGCTGGTTTTTATGGAGTAGCAATTGCAGCTTCGGCAATGATGGCAACAACAGCTATGCAATTAGCTATTGATGCTTTCGGACCTATTGCAGATAATGCAGGAGGCGTTGCAGAAATGAGCGAATTACCAAAAGAAGTTCGTCAAAGAACAGACGTTTTAGATTCAGTTGGTAATACAACTGCAGCTGTAGGGAAAGGTTTTGCCATTGCTTCTGCAGCTTTAACAGCCTTAGCTTTGTTTGCTGCTTATGTAACTTTTACAGACATACATGGTATAAACATTTTTAAAGCTGACGTTTTAGCGGCTTTATTTATTGGAGGTATGATTCCGGTTATTTTTTCTGCTCTTGCAATGCAATCTGTAGGAAAGGCAGCTATGGATATGGTAAACGAAGTTCGTCGTCAGTTTAGAGAAATTCCAGGAATTATGGAAGGAACAGGAACGCCAGAATATGGAAAATGTGTTGATATTTCAACAAAAGCAGCACTAAGAGAAATGATGTTGCCAGGTGCAATTACAATTATAGTTCCTATTTTGGTAGGTATGTTTATGGGAGCAGAAGCCTTAGGAGGATATATGGCAGGAGTTTGCGTATCGGGTGTTTTGTGGGCAATTTTTCAAAATAATGCAGGAGGAGCTTGGGATAATGCTAAAAAATCATTCGAAGCAGGAGTAGAAATAAACGGAAAAGTTGAGTTTAAGGGTTCAGATGCACATAAAGCAGCCGTAACAGGAGACACTGTTGGAGATCCTTTTAAAGATACCTCAGGACCATCAATGAATATCTTAATAAAACTAACATGTTTAGTAGGTTTAGTAATAGCTCCATTATTAGGAAACGGACATGCTACCGAAGATACAGCAGAATGCTGTTCGCCTAAAAAAGAGGTTTCTTGTTCAGAAAACACTTGTGATATGAGCAAATGTGCTACCATGATCAAAGAAGAGTAGCAAAAACGTGCGATAGCTTAGGTTGTGAAAATAAAGAAGAATTTTTAGCAAATTTTGACGAAAACGGAAAATATATAGGCAAAAAATGTTGCTTATCTGAAAACGAAAAAACCAAAGAATAAATAATTCAAATTATTATTTTACAAATAGTCTCAATTATTTTGTGATTATTTGTGTTTTAAAAAAAAATTGTATATTTACAAAAAATTTTAAAAAAAATATTGTTATGAAAAAAGCATTACTTGTAGCCATTACAACAGTTTTATTTATGTTTAACGGATCTGCTCAAACAGGGAATTGGTCCGCAGGTGGAGGGCTTTCTCACGTTATTATCCGAGGCGACTTGGTTAATATTGGTGCTCAAAAAGGAAAAGCATCTTTTGATTGGGGTGCCAATATTTTTGTAGATAAAATGTTTAACAATGTTTTCGGGGCAGAACTAAACGTCCAATATTTTACAATGGGTGGAGGACCTCAAAACGAAAGTAAAGAGTTGTTTTACAACCCTTATGGAGCTTCGGATTATATATCAGATGTATATTTTGCAGGGCACTCGTTCGGAGCATCATTATCTGCTATAATGAATTTAACAAATTTAGTTTCAAAACCCGATGGAACCGAAAGAAAATATTCTTTAAATACTTATTTTGGGTTTGGGTATCATAAATATACCTCTAGATTACGTCGTATTTCTGATAACAATATTTTGTATGATTTTGGTAGAAATTTTAACGGCACAGGTTCAACATACTTTTTAACAGGTTTAGGTTTAAAAAGAAAAATAAACGATAAAATTGATATAGAGTTACGCTCAACCTATAATTTTAACTATGAAGATAATTTAGATGGAGCAATATCACTTAAACAAACACATGAGCATTTTATCACAACTATGGTTGGTGTAATTTACAAATTTAAAAATAAAGAAGGGCAAAAAAGTATTTGGGAAAACGCATCTTCCGAAGATGAAGGATTTGAATTAGTAGATACAGATGATGACGGAGTTATTGATGATTTTGACAAAGATAATAGAACTCCAAAAGGAGTTAAAGTTTATGGAGATGGAACAGCAGTCGATACCGATAGAGACGGAATTGCCGACCACGAAGATAGTTGCCCATTGGTATATGGTTTACGGTCTAAAAAAGGTTGCCCAGAATTTTTAGACACCGATGGAGATGGAGTGTCTGATGACAAAGACGCTTGCCCAGATGTGGCCGGATTAGTTCAGTATGCTGGCTGCCAAAAAGAAGAACCAAAAAAGCAAGTAGAACATAAACTTAATTTATTAGTTAAAAACATCTATTTTGATACCGATAAAGCCGAAATAAATGTAGAATCGTATCCAACATTAGTTGAATTGGCTACTATCTTAAATCAAAATCCGGAATTAAATTTTTATGTAGATGGACATACAGACAGCACCGGGGGCGATGAATTTAACCAAAAATTATCTGAAAGAAGAGCAAATACTATTAAAAATTTCTTAGAAAATAATTTAGGAGTTTCTAAAACACAATTAGAAGCAAGAGGCTTTGGAGACACAGTACCTGTAATCAAAAACAACGATGCTCAAAGACGTCAGCTTAACAGACGTGTAGAAATAAAAATAAAAGGACAATAAGTATTCTCATAAAATTTTAAAAAAGAGGTAATCACATTTCGATTGCCTCTTTTTTTTATACGTAACATTATATACATTTGCAACAAATAATTTGACTTAATTTTGCTAATAAATTCGATATGAAAGAACAATTTAAAAAATTTTTAAACGAAGATCAAGACCCAAAAGCAATTGAAAAAATATCTGCTCGATTAGATAATTTATTAATGACAAACGAAGAAATAGGATATATAGCTGTTCAAAAAAATCCCGTTTTAAACGTTTTCCCTGACGGAATTGTTGTTACTAATAAACGAATATTGATTTGTAAACCTAAAAATTTAGGACTTTCGATGGATGTTATTGATTATTCTTGGAAAGATATCTCAGGAGTTTTTATGAAAGAAAATATCTTAGGTGCTGAATTTTCATTTAAAACAAATTCAGAAATAACCACTTCAATGGATTATTTACCTAAAAATTCTGCACGTAAACTATATGCTTTTTCAAAAGAACAATTAGATATTATCCGAGAAAATGCTTTAAAAACTTTTGTTGTTCATTCAAACACAAATGATAATAATCAAAAACAAGAATATACACCTCACACACTTATAAACCCTGAACTAGAAATCACAGAAACAGAAGAAGTTACAAATTATACAGAATTAGTGTTACAAACACAACAAGCAGAAATCATTACAGCTGAAACACAAAATTTTCAAAATAATAATAATATTCCAGAAAACCCATTAAGTGAATTATCTAAAGAACAATTGTTTGAAAAACTTCAAAACTATAAAAAACTGTTAGACAATGGTTTAATTTTGCAAGGAGAATACGATGCTCTTAAAAAAGAAATTTTAAACTATTTATAAAAAATGAATTACCTTATTGAAGAAAGCCTTACCGAATCATATTCATACCAAGAATATAAAGAACTAATCAAGCAGTTAATTATAGAAGGGAGAAGCACAGGACATACACAAAACCAAATGCTTTTAGATTATAGTGTTTTAAACGAGGTTCGGATGAAACGAATTGATAAAACACAACAATTAGAAACACATGTAATTGAAAAATTGCAAAACCTTGAAAAACCTCAAATTTGGCTAATCATAGCCGAAGGGTGGTGTGGAGATGCAGCTCAAATTATACCTGTTTTAGTTAAAATGGCAGAACAAAGCGATAAAATAGACCTTAAAATTGTGCTAAGAGACGACCACGATGCCTTGATGAGTCGGTTTTTGACAAATGGAGGCAAAGCCATACCCAAACTGTTATTAATAGATGCTCAAAATAGAAGATTGATCAATCATTGGGGACCGCGCCCACAAGAAGCCTATAAATTAGTTGAAAATTACAAAAAAGAACACAGAAAAATAGACGATACTATAAAAGCAGACCTTCAAAAATGGTATTTAAAAGATAAAGGAATAAGTATCCAGAATGAGGTAATTGAACTTTTGTAAACAGAAATAACTACTTGGGAGTCATATCCAAATAATTTTTTACCGTTTTATAGGCTTCATTACAAGCAGTTTCGAGATTATTATTTTGCAAAACAACATCAAAAAGAGGTGCGCTTGCCAATTCTTTCTCGGCTTTGGCAATTCGCATTTTTATTTTTTCTTCTGTTTCGGTTTTGCGAGTTCGTAGGCGTTTTTCAAGCTCTTCTATTGATGGTGGATTCACAAAAATAGCCAATGTTTGTTCGGGGTATTGTCGTTTGATGTTTAATCCACCATCCACATCAATATCAAAAATAATGTGTTTTCCTTGTTCCCAAATTCGAAAAAGTTCGGTTTTTAAGGTGCCATAAAAATTATCTTTATACACCTCTTCATATTCTACGAAAGCTTTTTCAGTAATTTTTTGTTGAAATTCGGAGGCAGAAATAAAATAATAATCTTTTCCGTGGGTTTCTCCTTCACGTTTGTATCTAGAAGTTGCCGAAATAGAAAAGTCTAAATTAAGTTCTGGTTGATTGAGTAAATGTTTTACGATGGTGGTTTTACCCGAGCCCGAAGGTGCAGAAAATACAATGAGCTTGCCTTGCATAGTGTAAATGTATCGGTTTAAAAATAGATAATTTACAAGCAAATATACAACATAAAACCATACAAACTAAAATTATTCCAAAAATTGATAATTTTTAAAAGGATTATAAGTTTCAACAGTTAGTTTGGGATTATGTAAGGTTACAAGTTGATAAAAAAGCGTATCTGCATTGTCAAAACTACCATTTTTATTGGTGTCTTCAATAGTTCTGAAATAAATGCTATTAGTTGTTTCGATATATTCCCAGTCTAACAATTCTTGAAAATTAGTAGATAATTTTTTAAAATTTTTACCATTTATAGTGCTAATATACAGGCACTTAATATCATTTTCGTTGATTTTTCCGTCTTTATTTGTGTCATTATCGGCTAAAACATAGAGTAAAAATTGTTTTTTATGCTTATCTGCCACTTTTTTAAGGTATGTAACCGATTGTATATAAATGATTTTATCGGTTAATGTATATGATTTTAGGGAGTCTATATGCTGAAAGCCAATATTTTGAAGTTCGCCTGTCAATTCAAAAGGGTCGTAGTTTGAAACGCGATATGATACAGATGTATAACTACCATCTAAGGTTCGTTCTTGTTTGGTAATTCGGACTTCGCCTATCGGATGCAATAAGTATTTTGTCCCATCTATATGAACGGGCAAATCGGCTACTTTGAGAGTTGAAACAGCTTTTTGTGTTGGTTTTTTTTCTTCGGTAACGGGTTTTTCATAAATTACTTTTGGTGCTTCTTTCTTTTCTTCACACGAAAAAAGAAGAACCAAAACCAATAAACTACTTATGAATTTTTTCATAAAATGAAATTTAAACATCCAAAAGTATAAAAAAAAAACGACTCTATGTATAAGTTAGTGGTAATTAAATGTGAAATAATGTAAATTTACATAAAAAACGTTGTTTATTTATTTTTTTTAAACCTAGATTACGTATTAGATTTTGTTATGAAAACTAATGACATAATAAAATTAAGGACTCACGGACTATTTTTAGATGAGCAATACTTTTGTATTTTGAATTTAAAAATA
>CAYXAF010000025.1:0-27782 GCA_964463035.1 uncultured Flavobacterium sp. | reverse complement strand
TAGATTTAGTTTGTAATAGAACTCTAATGCATAATCTGGATTTAAATTATAATTAAAAAAACCATGAAAATAAATTATCTATTTACCATTATAACGGCTTTGTTTTTAGTGTCTTGCGATTTTGTTTTGCTAAAAGACACCGATAAACCCAACCTTGAGTTAAACGAAAAAAATACAATCCCTCCCTCGTTAGTAGATGAAAAAGGCTGTGCAACAACGGCTGGCTATAAATGGTCTGGTATAAAAAATAAATGTATCCGACCAGTGGAAGAAGGCTTCCGGTTGAATAAAACGGTTGAAATTACTAATTTTGAAGCCACCAAAAGTGCCTTTGTATTGTTTGATGATCAAAAAACAACAGCCGAATTATTCTTTCCTGAACAAACTTCTGCCATTACAATGCGTAAAAAAAATGATTTTTTTGAATTTAAAAAATACAAATTATTTTTAAAACCAAGTTTAAAAGTAACCCTAAACGATACGTTGATTTATATAGCTGCCAAAACTTTAGACAAGCCCGTTTCGGGCAAAAGCGAAGCAGATTAAAACCTGAGCTGATGCACCTTGGTTAGGTCTTTATTACAACTTATATTTACATCCAAATCGGTAATATAACCCGAGTTTAGACCATAAATCCAACCGTGTAAAGCAAGCAGTTGCTCTTTGTCCCAAGCATTTTGAACGATGGAAGTTTTGGCTAAATTAAGCACTTGTTCTATCACATTTATTTCTTCAAACCGATGAGCTCGGTCTTCTATGTTTTCAATCGTGTCTAATTCGGCTTTATGCAGCCTATACACATCTTTTATATGCCGAATCCAATTGTCTATCAAGCCGTTAGATTTATTTGATAGCGAAGCTCGGATACCTCCACAACCATAATGCCCACAAACGATAATGTGCTTCACCTTCAGTATATTAACCGCATAATCTAACACCGAAAGCATATTCATATCGGTATGCACCACCATATTGGCAATATTACGGTGTACAAAAACTTCGCCCGCTTCGGTACCTGTAATTTCGTTGGCTGGCACTCGGCTGTCAGAACAGCCTATCCAAAGCAACGGAGGATTTTGCCCTTGGGCTAATTTGTTAAAATAATTAGGGTTGATGTTTAATTTTTCTTCTACCTAATTTTTATTGTTTTCTAACAATTTTTTATAAAATTCGCTCATGTTTTTATTGTAAACAAATCTCAAGTTTTTTAAAACTTTTTGAAGTTATGGGATTATTTTGTTGTAAAAATATAAATATTTATATGATAAAGCAAAAAAATAAAATTTAAAGTTTTTTCTTAAGCTCCGTAGAAGTCACCTATAATAAACAAATTATATTCTTGCGGTTTAGCCCCCCTCTCTTTTGCTTGGATAGCTCACTGTCGCTCATGTGTAGAGTATCCGGGGTGAGGCTTTAGAAACAAAATTGCTTAATTTGTCCATATATATAATGATATTACCCCAAATTCAGAATAAAAAAAATAAAAACTATGCATACCTTTTTTTTTAAAATAAACAATGATTTTGAAACATATTTTTATTTTAAAAAAAATTGTAATTTTAACTCCTTAAAAATCAATTACTTTTATTAATATTTTAAAAATAGAAATTATGACAAATATTCAAACAAAAGACCTTCGTAATGTGGTATTGCTGGGGCATTCGGGTAGCGGAAAAACAACTTTAATAGAAGCAATGCTTTATGAATCTGGCGAAATTGCTCGAAGAGGAAACGTGTTGGCTCATAACACCATTTCTGACTATACCGATATAGAACACGAACGTGAGAACACACTTTTCAGCCACTTGATGCACGTGCAATGGCACAACAACAAAATCAATGTGATGGATACTCCTGGTTTTGACGATTTTATTGGTGAAGTAATAGCCTCTTTAAAAGTAGCCGATACCGCCTTGATTATCTTAAATGCAGCCTCTGGAGTAGAAGTAGGCACTGAAATTGTTTGGGAATATGTGCAAAAATATCATACCCCAAGTATTCTTGTAATAAACCAAATGGATCATCCGAAAGCCGATTTTGAAACCACTTTAGAACAAGCCAAAGAGCGATTCGGAAACAAAGTAATTCCGCTTCAATATCCTTTAAATAGTGGAGAATATTTTAATACGATTATAGATATCCTACGAATGTGTATGTATGTGTTTTCTGCCGAAGGTGGCAAGCCCAAAAAACTTCCTATTCCAGATAGTGAACTCGAAAAAGCCAATGCTATGCACAATATATTAGTTGAAATTGCAGCAGAAAACGAAGAAGGTTTGATGGAAAAATATTTTGAAGAAGGAAATTTATCCGAAGAAGATTTGTCAAAAGGATTAACAATAGCCTTAGCCCATCAACAATTTTATCCTGTTTTTTGTGCCTCAGGGTTAAAAGATATGGGCAGCGGACGTATTATGGGCTTTATTGATGATATTGCCCCTTCACCTGCAGATAGACCCGGAAAAAAATTAGAAAACGGAGAATTCTTAAAATGTGAGGCTGCTGATAAAACAACAATATTTATTTATAAAACTCTTGCCGAACCACAAGTAGGTATGGTTTCCTATTTTAAAGTGTTTTCAGGCGAAATAAAAGCAGGCGATGAATTGGTAAACGCTAACAACGGAGAAACCGAACGCATTTCACAAATATTTATTACCGAAGGTAAAGACAGGAAACCAGTGGAAAAATTAGTAGCAGGCGATCTAGGAGCAACCGTAAAACTAAAATATGGACACTCAAACAACACCTTGAATACCAAAGGAATTGACCGAAAAATAGAACCGATGCATTTTCCCGAAAGTAGAATCCGAATGGCTGTAAACGCTACCAATACTGCCGATATTGAAAAACTAATCAAAGCACTACATCAAATAACTGAAGAAGACCCAACACTAATCATTGAACAATCGGCAGAATTGCATCAAACCTTGCTTTACGGACAAGGACAACTTCATTTAGACCTAATAAAACATAGAATTGAAAAAGAATTTGGGGTTGAAATGTTTTTTGAAACCCCAAAAATTCCGTATCGAGAAACCATAACCAAAGCTGCCAAAGCTAATTATAGACATAAAAAACAAAGTGGAGGCTCTGGACAATTTGGAGAAGTGCACATGCTTATAGAACCATATTATAAAGATATGCCCGACCCAGAGCACATGAGCGTTCGGCACAAAGAAAACGAAGAATTACCTTGGGGAGGCACCTTTGCTTTTAACTGGTGCATTGTGGGTGGCTCCATAGATAACAAATATCAAAATGCTATCAAAAAAGGAATTATGCAACAGATGAAAGAAGGACCTTTAACTGGTTCGTGTTGTCAAAACATTCGAGTAAATGTGTATGATGGAAAAATGCACTCCGTTGATAGTAACGATATTTCGTTCCAGTTAGCGGCTTATTATGCCTTTAAAGAAGCTTTTAACAATGCTCGACCTCAAATTTTAGAACCTTTTTATCATGTAGAGATTCTTTGTCCCGACCAATCAACAGGTGATGTGATGGGTGATTTGCAAACTCGAAGAGCCATGATACAAGGTATGGATACCGAAGAACATTATCAAAAAATAATTGCCGAAGTTCCGTTGGCTGAATTGCACGATTTTGGTTCTACGTTACGTTCCATAACCCAAGGGAGAGCCAAATTTACACAAAAATTTGCCAATTATCAGTTAGTTCCTCCGCATATTCAAGAGGAGTTGATAAAAAAACATAGCGAAAAACACACACACGATTCGTAAATTTTTTTAAAAATAACCCGTTAAGGATATGGCTAACCTCAAAGGATTTAAAACCTTTGAGATTACTTTTTTAAAAAAAAACACCATTTTTTACCATAAAAAATCAATTTAAAAACAATAATTCAAAACAATAATCGTTTTTTAATTAAAAATAATTCAAACAAAATTATTTTTTTATATAAATGGTTGTATTTATTAAGATAATTTGTAAATTGCGACCTTAAAAATCAATAACCAAGCAAAGTATCTATTGTTTTAGAAGTCCTCTTTAAGAAATAGACCAATAAAAATAATTAAATTTATACCGATGAAATTTAACAAATTTACAGTTTTACATTTGTTTTTAAGTGTAGCTATTGCCTTGTCAGTAGCAAGTTGTAGTAAAAGCTCAAGCACCAAAGGAGGTTCTTCTGCAACGGGTTGGAAAGTCAATGATAAAAAAGGAGGCTTTCAATACAATTCAAAATTTAAGGCACAAATAACCCCTCCAGGAATGGTGCCTGTTGAAGGCGGAACTTTTACGATGGGTAAAGTTCAAGACGATGTTATGCACGACTGGAACAATACACCTAATCAACAACACGTTCAATCGTTTTATATGGACGAAACAGAAGTAACCAATTTTATGTACACAGAATACTTATTTTGGTTAAAGAAAATTTTCCCTCCCAACGAGCAAAACTATAAAAATATCTATACAGGTGCCCTCCCCGATACCTTGGTATGGAGAAATCACTTAGGTTACAACGAAACGATGACTAATAATTATCTTCGTCATCCTGCTTATTCAAACTATCCTGTAGTAGGGGTAAATTGGATACAAGCTATGGAGTATGCTAAGTGGAGGACCGACCGTGTAAACGAATCTGTTTTAGAGAAAGAAGGCTATCTTAAAAAAGATGCTAAAACCGTTGATGTAAGTGCTGATAAATTATTTAGTACCGAAACCTACATCAATGCACCTTCAAAAACCTATGGTGGTGATGATCAATTAGTATATAAAGGTATCCGAAACAAAGCCAACGGAAAAGCAGAAGAAAAGAACGTATATGCACAACGTTCATTGGGTGTAATTTTACCCGAATATAGACTCCCTACCGAAGCCGAATGGGAATATGCTGCTGCCTCATTAGTAGGTAACCGTGAGTATAACCTATATAAAGGACAGAAAAAATACCCTTGGAGTGGTCAATACACACGTTCAGGAAATAGAAAAGTAAAAGGCGATCAATTAGCCAACTTTAAACAAGGTAAAGGAGACTACGGAGGAATTGCAGGCTGGTCTGACGATAATGCAGATATTACAGCCCCTGTAAAATCATACCCTGCAAATGATTTTGGTTTATATGATATGGCTGGTAACGTAGCCGAGTGGGTTGCTGATGTTTATCGTCCGATGGTGGATGATGAGATGAGTGATTTTAACTACCACAGAGGAAATGTTTATATGAAAAACAAAATTGGACCCGATGGACTGGTTGAATTGATAAACCCTGCAAACATCATTTATGATACACTTAGCAATGGTAAAATTATCGCTCGAAATTTTCCTGGACAAATTGCACAAGTTCCTGTAAATGAAAACGAAACCTATTTACGTCAAAATTTTACTCGTAGTGATAACCGAAATTTTAGAGATGGTGACCCACAGTCTATGAAAGATTTTAGAGGAAAAACAGAAGGAAAAATAAATGATAGCGAACGCATGTATGATGCACCTATACACAAAGTTGGTAAAGATAGTATTGGAAACATGTTAAGAGCTTACGACAGAAAGAATACAAGAACAACTTTAATTGATAACAGTGTTCGCATTTTTAAAGGTGGTTCTTGGAGAGATAGAGCTTATTGGTTAGACCCTTCTACTCGTAGATATTTTCCGCAAGATATGGCAACTGATTATATTGGCTTTAGATGTGCTATGAGTAAAGTAGGACCTAAAACAAAAAATAAAACTCCTCGAGGAAATCCTAAAAAATAATTTATATTTAAAAAAAAAGCCCTATATTGTAGGGCTTTTTTATTTAAACAAAATTGAATTATGTTGATACACGAACTACATCAAATTTTTTTAAAATACCCAATCGTTTCAACCGATACAAGAAATATTGTTCCAAATTCAATATTTTTTGCACTTAAAGGTGAGCATTTTGATGCCAATAGTTTTGCAGCAGAAGCCCTGCAAAAAGAAGCAGCTTATGTAGTAATTGATGCTTTAGAGTTTTATAAACCTGAAAATAAAAGGTATATTCTTGTGGAAAACGTATTGAAAACCTTGCAAAAATTAGCACAATTTCATCGAAGATATTTAAATATTCCTATTGTTGCACTCACAGGAAGCAATGGCAAAACAACTACTAAAGAATTGATACTGGCAGTTTTATCACAAAAATATACTACCAAAGCCACCAAAGGGAATCTAAATAATCATATTGGAGTGCCTTTAACCTTGCTTAGTTTTGATACTTCAACTGAAATTGGCATAGTAGAAATGGGAGCAAATCATCAAAAAGAAATTGAGTTTTTATGCACCTTAGCACAGCCCAATTTAGGGTATATTACCAACTTTGGTAAGGCACATTTAGAGGGCTTTGGAGGTGTAGAAGGCATTATCAAAGGAAAAAGTGAACTCTATAATTATTTAATAGAAAATAAACAAAAAATATTGGTTAATTTAGACGATGAAATTCAGGTTGAAAAAACTAAAAATGCTCATAAATTTACTTTTTCTTTTCGTAATCCAAAGGCTGATGTTTTGTTTTCGGATGTGAATATAAACCCGATGGTAAGTCTTTCAACGAGCAATCTATCCATACAATCAAATTTAATAGGAAATTACAATGCCTTGAATATTGCAGCCGCTATAAGCTTGGGATTTTATTTTAAAATACATATCGAGGTGATAAAAAAAGGTATTGAAAACTATATTCCAACCAATAATCGGTCGCAAATTATCAAAAAAAATACAACAACTATAATTTTAGATGCTTATAATGCCAATCCATCAAGTATGAAAGCAGCTTTAGACAACTTTTTATTGTTAGAAAATCCTAAAAAACAGGTAATATTGGGAGATATGTTTGAATTAGGCGAATTTAGCAACGAAGAGCATCAAAAAATTGTCAATTTTTTAACCAACCAACCAAGTATTCAAAGCGTTTTAATAGGTAAATGTTTTTATAAGACAAAAAATGAGGCTTCTAACTGCCTGTTTTATGAAAATTTAGATAATTTTAAGCTTAATTTTGAACCCAATTTTACCGATGGCTTGTTGCTTATAAAAGGTTCTCGAGGCATGGCATTAGAAAAAATAATTGATTGGTTTTGAAAAACACACACTTAAAATATCTAATTTTTATACTTAGTTTTTGGGGTTCTGCTCAAGAAGGTAATGTAATTATAAATCAAGTAGTTAAAAATAAAAAGACGTTAAATATTACAACAACTTTAAACGATTTTTCGTACACCACTTACGAGAAAATACTAGTTACTGCTAATCCGGAAGAGGTAAAAGTAAGGTTCGATTCTGTATTTGAATATATAAATAAACAAAAATTATTTAAAAACATAGACTCAACTTCGTATAAATTTAAACGATGGATAGAAAACCAACATTTGTATCAAACCGAAAAAATTTCGCATTTTCAATTTGCCAAAAATCGATTGAAAGAAACTGTGGTAGCCTCTAAAATGGCAGGGTTTAAAACTCCAATTTATGAAGTGTTAGGCTATGAAATTCTTTCAAAATATATCTATGAAAAGCATCTTAAAATATTAGATTTTTTGTTTGTAAATCCGTTATCGAAAAGAGGTTTGAGCCTTTATGAATTTACAAAAACAGGCGAAACAAGAATAGAGAACCGTAGTTGTTCAAGTATTAAATTTACTACCCGAAAAAACAATCAAAATATCCTTTTAGAAGGAGTTTATTTTGTTGATAATCAAACTTTTGGAATTGCAAAAGCTGTTTTTAAAATTAACGGAATTGTAAACAT
Organism: uncultured Flavobacterium sp.; assembly: GCA_964463035.1. Classification (GTDB taxonomy): domain Bacteria; phylum Bacteroidota; class Bacteroidia; order Flavobacteriales; family Flavobacteriaceae; genus Flavobacterium. Next base: position 20,044 of record CAYXAF010000025.1, on the reverse strand, counting down.
AATAACTACTTATAATTTTTCTTACATAGATGATATAAACACTTGGTTCCCTTCTAAAAAATTTATGAAACTCGAAAAAGGGTTTCATCCAGAGACTATCAATATTTTTGGTGAAAATATTGCATTTCCATTGCTTAGTTTTGATAAAAATCAGCCTACAAATTATACTTATATAATCTATTCATCTAAAAATTCAGACATTAGTTACAACCAAAATAAAACTCTGAAACACAAAAATATTGCAATCGAAACCTGTACTTTGGAACAAAAACCTAACGAACAAATTTGGAATATCTACAAAAAAGACACGCTCGATTATAGAGAACAATGCACCCACATAGCCTTGGATAGTTTGGTTGAACAAGAAAAAATTGAACAAAAAATAGTCTTCGGAAAAAAAATTATCAACGGATTCGTTCCTCTATCTTTTTTTGATTTTGATTTACGCTATTTGCTTAAATATAACAATTATGAAGGCTTCCGAATAGGAATTGGTGGTTCTACCAGCTCAAAATTATCATCAAAATATAAAATTTTTGGCTATACAGCTTATGGTTTAAAAGACGATGTTTTAAAATACTCAATTGGCAATGCCATACGGATGCACCGTTTTTCAAATACTTGGTTAGGCGTTTCTTATACCAACGATTTAAGCGAATTGGCAAACATACAGTATTTAATTGATAAAAAAAGTTTTAAAATTTATGACCCTAGACCTTTTAATTTAAATACTTTTTATAACCATCAAACTTATACCTTGTTTTTAGAAACAAAAATATTGCCTAAAACCGAAAGTATTTTGCAGTTTTCTAAAAGTTATATTCAGCCACTTTTTCAATATTCATTTTTAAACAATAATATTTTTTATCAAAATTATAAACTTTCAACAGCAAGTGTATCTGTAAAATGGACACCTTTTAGCCAAGTAATGCAAACTCCTATCGGACGGATAGAATATAAAAAAAACTATCCACGATTCACATTTCAAATGCAACAAACCCTGCCTAATTTTATGAAAAACGACTTTGTTTTCTTTAAAGTTGATGCAAAATTTGACTATGAAAAAAAGTTTTTAAACAAACAAAAAATAACCCTGTTTGCACAAGTCGGACAAATTTTTGGCAATGTCCCGCTTACACACACCTATAGCGTTTCGCCCAACAGCCTTACCCGTTCAGATATTGTGAAACGAATTACTTTTCAAGGTAAAAACAGTTTTGAAACCATGTTTTTTAACGAATTTTTTTCCACTCGATTTGCAATGTTTCAGGCAAAATATAGTTTTAACCGATGGAAAATTTCTAAAAAATTAAAACCGACTATAACCCTTGTCAATCGTTGGGCAATAGGCGATTTTAAAGGTAAAGAAAAACATTTTGGGTTGTTGTTTTCAACCATCGAAAAGGGCTATTTTGAAACAGGCATAGAAAGCACAAAAATTTATAAAGGCTTTGGTTTATCAGGCTTTTTTAGATACGGGTATTATCAAAAGCCAAATGTTAATGATAATATTTCTGTGAAATTATCCTATATGTTTGATCTGGGAATGTAAAACCAAAAAACCTCACAAAAAAAATATTGTGAGGTTTTTTGTTGGCTTACTAGGACTCGAACCTAGAACGACTGGACCAAAACCAGCTGTGTTACCATTACACCATAAGCCAAATTGAGGGTGCAAATGTAATAATAATTTTTTAGTTTCCAAAAAAAACAAATCAAATTTTAAAAATATTTCTAATCAAGGAGACTTCTAAAAATTGATTTTGTAATGAAAATTTGTAATTTTTAAGAAATAGAAAGCAAAATATAAAAAGAACCACAGACCTAGCTGTAGCTACGGAGAGGACGATTTTTAAATTTTAACACACTAATTTTTTTAAAAAAAACTTTTTGTAATAAAAATAAATTTTTAGAAGTCCCCTAAGATAAAAAGTATTATTTTTGGGCATTATTTTTAATAAAATTTATTAGTTTATGATAAAAGAAAATATTAGCATAAGCGTAATAGGCGGTGGAAGTTGGGCAACAGCGATTACAAAAATGCTGTGCGAAAACCACCCGAAAGTTACGTGGTATATGCGAAGTTTATATGCAATTGAACATCTTAAAAAACAAAAACATAATCCAAATTATTTAAGTTCGGTTGAATTTGACATTAAAAAATTGAATTTAACAAATGATATAAATGAAGCGGTAAAAGCCTCCGATTTTTTAATTTTTGCGATACCTTCGGCTTTTTTAAGTGAAGAATTATCAAAATTAAATATAGATATTTCTAAAAAAATTGTTTTTTCGGCTATCAAAGGTATTGTTCCAGAAACAAATTTACTTGTGGGCGAACATTTTCATCAGCAGTATAATATTTCTTTTGAAAATATTGGAGTTATATCGGGCCCGTGCCATGCAGAAGAAGTGGCTTTAGAACGCCTTTCATATCTAACTATTGCCAGTAGAAATCCTGAAAATGCTCGAAAAATGGCTAATAAACTAAAAAGTTCGTATATAAAAACCAAAATTTCTGACGATATAATTGGTATTGAATATGCTGCGATGCTCAAAAATATTTATGCAATTGCAGCAGGAATAGCACACGGATTGGGTTATGGGGATAATTTTCAGGCACTTTTGATGAGTAATGCCATTCGAGAGAAGAAAAAGTTTATACGAAAAGTGCATAAAATGAAACGAAACATCAATGATTCGGCCTATTTAGGCGATTTGTTGGTTACAGGTTATTCTACTTTTTCAAGAAATCGAATGTTTGGGAATATGATAGGTAAAGGATATACGGTAAAAAGTGCACAAATGGAAATGAGCATGGTTGCAGAGGGCTATTATGCTACCAAAAGTGCTTTTTTAATAAACGAAAAACATAAAGCTAAAACTCCTATTATAGATGCTATTTATGGTATTTTATACCAAAATAAAGACGCAAAACACCTTTTTAAAAAACTGACCAATAAATTGAACTAATGGTTGTTAGTTGTTGTTAGTTGTTCATTTATATATTTCCCCTCTGGTCGAGTGGTGCCCTTTAGGGTGGGGTGTTAATTATCGTGTTGAACTTGTCGAAACATCTTATAGGGGCTTCTAAAAATTGGTTTTCTAATGAAAATTTGTTTTTTTTTTAAACTTTTTGTGATAAAAATAAATTTGTAGAAGTCCCTTTATAAAACGATATAAAAAAATACCCACGATAAATAATATAGAACCAAACTATTTGTAAAAAAAGATTGTTTTATGTTTAGAATTTATAATATTTTATGGTTTATATATGTTTTCTAAAAAAAAGTTAAAAATTTATGCTATTTTTGTGTTTTACCTAAAAAAATGAATCTATGGGATTAGTAACAGCAAAAGAAGTAGCAAAAGCCATAAACACTGATAAATACGGAGTTTTGGGCACTTTTTTAGGTTGGGTAATGATGAAGGTATTAAAAGTTTCGACCATCAATAAAATTTACGACAGAAATAAACACCTCAAAGAAACCGCCTTTTTAAATGCTCTATTAGACGAGTTTCAGATTAAATTTGAAATTCCTGAGGAAGATTTTAAAAGACTGCCAAAAGAAGGAGCTTATATAACCATTTCAAACCACCCATTAGGCGGTATTGATGGCATTTTGTTGTTAAAACTAATGCTTGAAAAAGAACCTGAATTTAAAATTATTGCTAATTTTTTACTCCATCGTATAGAACCGATGAAACCCTATATAATGCCCGTTAATCCATTTGAAAACCATAAAAATGCCAAATCGAGTGTTATAGGTATTAAAGAAACCCTTAGGCATTTATCAGACGGAAAACCCCTCGGGATTTTTCCTGCTGGTGAAGTTTCAACCTATGAAGATGACGGTTTAATTGTTGATAGACCATGGGAAGAAGGTGCTATTAAACTGATTAAAAAAGCAAAAGTCCCTGTAATTCCTATTTATTTTCATGCCAAAAATAGTAAACTTTTTTATCTTTTATCAAAAATAAACGATACACTTCGAACGGCAAAACTACCCTCTGAACTTTTAACTCAAAAAAAAAGAGTTATAAAAGTGCGAATTGGCAAACCTATAAGCGTTGCCGAACAAAATGAACACCAAAATATTGATGATTTTTGCGATTTTATTCGTAAAAAAACCTATATGCTTTCCAATACATTTGTAACCGAAAACACAAAGATACTGCCTGTAAACCCGTTGCAACTTAAACCTCAAAAAGAGCCTAAAAAAATAGTAAATCCTGCCAATCAAACACAAATATTAGCTGAAATCGAAATCTTAAAAAATGGAAATTTTCGTTTGTTACAAAGTAAAAATTATGAAGTTTTTTTGGTTCAATCGAACAAAATTCCAAATATTTTACATGAAATAGGAAGGCTTAGAGAGGTAACATTTCGAGAAGTAGGCGAAGGCACAAACGAAGCTATTGATTTAGACAAATACGATCAGTATTATCACCACATGTTTTTGTGGGATGACGAGGCAAAAGAAATTGCAGGAGCCTACAGGATGGGTTTAGGTGATGAAATTTATAAAAAACACGGTATAGAGGGTTTTTATCTACACGAATTGTTCCGTTTTGAACCCGAGCTTTTTGATATGATGCATAAAACCATCGAAATGGGACGCGCTTTTATCAAAAAAGAATATCAACAAAAACCAATGCCTTTATTTTTGCTTTGGAAAGGAATTGTGCATACAACACTTCGCCACCCCGAACATAAATTTTTGATGGGAGGTGTGAGTATCAGTAATCAATTTACCAATTTTTCAAAATCGTTGATGATTGAGTTTATGAAATCTCATTATTACGACCCTTATATTGCTCAATATGTGCACCCTAAAAAAGAATTTAAAGTAAAACTAAAAGATGCGGACAAAGATTTTGTGTTTAACGAAACCGAAGCAGATTTAATAAAATTTGATAAAATTATTGATGAAATTGAACCTGGTAACCTTCGTTTACCTGTTTTAATTAAAAAATATATTAAGCAAAATGCCCGAGTGGTAGCCTTTAATGTAGATCCGTTGTTTAACAACTCGGTAGATGGATTGATGTATATTCGCATTGCCGACCTGCCCGAAAGCACTGTGAAACCTGTAATGGAAGAATTTCAAGCGGAATTAGAACGAAAATTATCCTTGGGCGAAACTATAAATGAATAGTTTTAAAGCAGTATTTTTTATAAACAAATGTCCTCGAAAAAACTAAACTGTATATTCTAACATTCTGGAAATGATAGTATTAGCATCCACTTCACCCGATTGCCTCCAAACCATTTGCCCGTTTTTGTAGATAATCAAAGTGGGGTCGGTTTTTATGCGGAGTGCCTCGGCAAGTTCTGGGTTTTTTTCAATATTTATTTTTAGCACCTTTCCTTTGTCTCCCAAAGCAGCAGCCACGTGTTTTATCACACTATTCATGGTAACAGAGGGTTCGTTCCAATCGGTAAAAAAATCAATTAGAACAGGTACCTTATCGGTTATTAAATCACCAAATTTTGACATAATCAAAAGTATAATTTTAGATAAGTTTTTTTAAATAACTAAAAATCAACACAAATGTAGTATTTTTATTTAATATTTATAAATTTTTATTTTTTTTTAACGTAAGTAAGGTAATTTCGGGCATAATCCCTACACGTCCAGGGTAGGCATGGTATCCAAAACCTCTATTTACATAAATATATCTGCCCATTTCTTGATACAAACCTGCCCATTGTTTATACATAAATTGAACGGGGCTCCATTGAAATACTCCTGGAATTTCTATCCCAAATTGCATCCCATGCGTATGACCCGAAAGCGTTAGTTGGTAGTTTTTAGGATGATTTTTCACTTGTAATTCCCAATGACTGGGGTCGTGGCTCATTAAAATTTTAAAATCATCTTTAGTAACACCTTCCGAAGCTTTGGTTAAATCGCCTGCTTGTTTAAAGTTTTTACCCCAGTTTTCAACACCAATCAGTTGTATATGTTGCTTGTTTTTTGTTAAAGTTACATATTCGTTGGTTAATAATTTAAAATCTATTTTAGAATGTAGGTTTTTGATGGCCTCAAAATTGTCAACCTTGTCTTGTTGCTTGTCCCAAACTAAGTATTCTCCGTAATCGTGATTTCCTAAAATTGAAAATTTTCCAAAGGTATGATTTCGTATGTTTTTAAAAGCAGGTATCCAAGGGTGCATTTCTGTGGCTAAAGAATTAACAATATCACCTGTAAATAATAGCAAATCAGAGGGTTGTCGATTAATTAAATCTATAGCATAGGCAATTTTCTCTGGATTATCAAAACTTCCACTATGAATATCTGAAATGTGTGTGAGGGTAAAACCATCAAAATTTTCGGGTAAATCGTCAAAATAAAGAGTTTGTTTAATCACCTTAAAATTATACCTGCCTTTAGTTATACCATAAATAATAGATAAAAAAGGAACTGCTGCAATTCCTAAGGCAATTTGACTTATAAATTTTCTTCGTTCGGGTATAAAACTTTCAGAATTTTTTGTAAATAAATTTATAACTGCTGAAAAAGTTCTAAAAACATCTTCAAAAATAAGCGGAAGTATCAAAAAAAGCTTTGGAACATAAAACAAAACAAAAACACCCATCGTAAAAAGGGTTTGCTGGGTTTGCCCAATTCGTTTGTCAAATTGGTTCATTCGATAAACAATAAAAATGATTACTGCCACCGTTACACAGGTGTATAAAACCATCCAAAATCGATGCTTTACAAGTGTTTTTATCGCTTGAAACGTATATAAATCAATCAAAAATAAAACAATAAAAAATATAATAAACCGAATCATAAAAATTATTTTTTTTTTAAAAACCTCCCTTAAATATTGATAATTTTGTAAAAATATAAAAAAAGCAACCGATTTATACTAAATGTTTATTAAATTTAATATAAAAACGAGTAAAAAGGCAATTAAATAAACTATTTTAGTTACTTTTATTTTTAGAAGTTTCCTTCAATACGTATCTTTGTTTAAAATATTGATAATTTTATGACACTTTCTGAAAAAGACAAGCAAACCCTTTGGCATCCTTATACACAGCACAAAACAGCTCCGCTTTTTCCGGCTATCGTTCGGGCAAAGGGGGTTCTACTTTTTGATGAACACAACAACGAATATATTGATGGAATTTCGAGTTGGTGGGCAAACCCTTTTGGGCACGGAAACACGCAAATTGCCGAAGCTATTTACCACCAATTATTAACGTTAGACCACGTGCTTTTTGGAGGTTTTACACACCAACCAGCAGTTAAATTAGCCGAAAAATTACTCGAAATATTACCCAGCAATCAGTCAAAAATATTTTTTTCAGACAGTGGTTCTACAGCTGTTGAAATTGCATTAAAAGCTTGTTTACAGTATTTTTTAAATAAAAATGAACTCAAAACAACACTTATTGCTTTTGACGATGCTTTTCATGGAGATACTTTTGGAGCAATGGCTGTCAGTGGTATTGGTTTGTTTACCGAAGCCTTTAAAAATCAACTGTTAGAGGTAATCCGGGTGCCTATACCCACAGCAGGGAACGAGCAGAAAACCCTTGAGGCATTTCAAGAAATTATTCAAAAAAAAAAATGTGCTGCTTTTATATTTGAACCTTTGGTTTTAGGAGCAGCAGGTATGCAAATGTATAGTTCAAAAGTGCTGGATACACTTCTTGAAATTTGTAAACAAAATAATATTTTTACGATTGCTGATGAAGTGATGACAGGTTTTGGAAAAACAGGTAAAACATTTGCAAGCGATTTTTTAGCCCATAAACCCGATGTTATTTGCCTTTCAAAAGCCCTAACAGGAGGCACCATTCCGATGGCTGCCACATCGTTTTCACAAGAAATATTTGAAGGTTTTTTTTCAGATGATACTTCCAAAGCCTTGTTTCATGGGCACACATTTACCGCAAATCCCACAGGTTGTGCGGCTGCTTTAGCATCTATAAAAATACTGCAAACACCAGAAATGCAAGAAAATATTGCGCAAATTAACCAAAATCATCTGCGTTTTGAAAAGCATATAAAAAAACATAAAAATGTGAAAACCACTCGAGTTTTAGGAGTTATTTTTGCCTTAGAAGTAAAAACTACCACAGCCGAAACCTATTATGGAACGCTCAGAAATAAGATGTATAATTTTTGTATTCAAAAAGGAGTTGTGCTACGCCCCATCGGAAATATAGTATATATAATTCCTTCTTATACCATTGAAAAAGAACAACTTACTAAAATTTATCAAACTATTGAAGCGTTGTTAGATTGGGTCTATGATGAGGTCTAATTGGGTTGTTGTGCTATTAGCTCCCTATAAATGACAATAACTTTTTAGTATTCTATGTTTAAAAGAACTATTTTACTATTAGTTTTCGGGTGGCAGTTGCTTCGCCTTCTTTTATTTTGATGATATAAACACCTGGAGTAAGGCTGCTAATGTTTATTTCTTTTGTAGAAACCGTTTGTTGTAAGATGCGTTTGCCAAGCACATCAAATATTTCTATATCTTTTGCTAATGAATTTTTAGAAGCAATATAAATTTTACCCGAACTTACAGGGTTTGGGTAAATGGTTAAACCTTCAATAGGTTCTTGTTTTAGTAAAGCGGGTTTGTTTTCTTGGGCAACAACTACTTGCATTGAAAACATTGCTATAATAATAACTATAAATGAGTAAATCTTTTGCATAATCATCTTTTTACCTTGCAAACATACAAAAAAAATACCAAAAACGTTTTATTACTATAAAATTTTAAGATTTTTTTTAAAATAAGATTCAAAAAAAAGCTATTTTTAGGACATGTTATTTTTTTAAAGTCCCCCTTAAATCACATAATTATTTGATAAATTTGCCCAAATTTTAATACATAATTCTAAATTCTATATGATAATCGTTCAAAACATTACCAAAAAATACGGAGAAGTAACTGTTTTAAACTTACCCGAATTAACCATCTTAAAAGGACAATCTTTTGGTTTGGTAGGCAACAATGGAGCAGGAAAAACTACGTTTTTTAACCTGATTTTAGACCTTATAAAACCTACCACAGGACACATTACTAACAAAAACATACGAGTAAGCGAAAGCGAAGATTGGAAAAACCATACAACTGCTTTTATAGACGAAAGTTTTTTGGTAGGCTATTTAACACCCGATGAATATTTTTATTTTATAGGCGAACTAAGAGGCAAAAATAAAGCCGATATGGATGCTTTTTTAAACCAATTTACAGAACTTTTTAACGATGAAATTTTAGGGAAGAAGAAATATTTACGTGATTTTTCTAAAGGGAATCAGAAAAAAGTAGGTATTATAGCAGCCCTAATTGGCAATCCAGAAGTGATTATTTTAGATGAACCCTTTGCTAATTTAGACCCAACCACCCAAATTCGATTGAAAAAAACCATCGAAAACTTGGTAGCCACCACCCAAACCACTTTTTTAATCTCCAGCCATGATTTAGGACACGTAACCGAAGTTTGTAACAGAATTTTGGTGCTCGAAAAAGGAAATATTATAAAAGACATAGAAACATCTAAAGAAACCTTGCAGGAACTAGAACAGTATTTTGATTTATAAAATTATTTTAGAAGTCCTCTATAGATTTTTAAAATTTTCAGACTTAAATATTTCAATCCCTCCCTTGTTGTTTTGATACACCACCATCACATACAATTCTGGGTGGTTTTTTAAAAATTTTTGGGTTTTATTGAGGCTGAAAAGCATAAAAGTAGTAGCATAACCATCGGCAATGGCTGTGGTTGGTGCTATAACAGTGACACTCAAAATGTTTGTTTGTTCTGGATAGCCTGTTTTGGGGTTTAAAATATGGACATATTTTTTTCCAGTAATACTATCAATTTTTATTTTTCGGTAATTGCCCGAAGTTGCCATGCCTAAATTTTCAAGGTTTATTTTGGCTATCAGTTTTCTGTTTTCAGGAGTTTGTGTGGGGTCGTCTATCCCAACCGACCATTTTTTATGATTTATAGTATTCATTCCAACCGCTTTGAGCTCACCACCCACCTCAACTAAGGCGTTTTTTATACCTTTTTTAATCAAAAATTCTAAAATTATATCTACAGAATAACCCTGAGCAATAGCATTGAAATCAATAAATATTTCAGGATATTTTTTGCAAATTTTTTTGTCTTTTGTTAGGCTAATGTTCTGAAAATTAACATATTGTAACAAACTATCTATTTGTTTTTGAGTTATGTTTTTAATGCTTTTTTTAGGACCGAACCCCCACGCATTAACCAGCGTTCCGATGGTAGGGTCAAAAATTCCGTTGCTGGCTTTGTAAATTTCTTTAGAGGCTTCTAAAACCTTTTCAAAATGCTGATCAACCACCACAGTTGTATCTCCTGTATTGATTTTTGAAATATCTGAATCGGGGTTATAGGTGGAAAGTGAGGCATCAATTTCTTGAAAAATCGAATCAATTTCTGTTTTTGTGACGCGTTCTTTTTCACTGATATATTTTATACCATAAGTGGTGCCTTGGGCTTCTCCCATTAGGCTAAAGATAGTGCTTGAAGTATCTTTTTTACAAGAAATTAATAGAAATAAACTTAAAATAGCAAATAATTGATTCATAAAAAATATTTATTTTTTACTCGAAAAATACACGCCTACTAATATGATCGCGGCTCCGAGCAATTGAATAAAACTGATTTCCTCTTGAAAAAAAATTCCCCAACCAAAGGCAACAATGGGTATTAAATAGGTTACAAAAGAGGCAAAAATGGGTGATGAAAGTTGTATTAACTTAAAAAATAACACATTAGAAAGCCCAGTGCCAATGGCCCCTAATACAAAAACAATAAGTACCGATTGCCAAATACTTACAGATGTGTATAACGAATTGGTTTGCGTTAAAGTTTCATCAGCAAAAGGTAAATTAAAAAAACCAGAAACAATTAAAACTATCATTGCCGGGATAAACATAATGGTAAAATTACCTGTACTGATGCTTAATGGTTCTAAATCGGACACGAATTTTTTTAATAAATTTATGTTTATTGCATAGCAAGCCGAAGCGATTAGTATTAAAATAGAAAAATAATAATTATTAGCAGGGTTATGAATAGCACCGTCATAAATTAATAAAAAAGAACCTAAAAAACCAATAAGCACTCCAAAATATTGATTTCTCAAGGCTGGCATTTTGAAGAAAAATATCCCTATCAAAAGTGTATTTAAAGGTGTTAAAGCATTCAAAATTGAACTAATTGAGCTATTGATTTGCGTTAAAGCATATGCGAACAAAAAAACAGGAACAAATGTGCCAAAAAGTGCCGTTAGAGCAATGTATTTCCATTTATAAGATGGTATTTTTGCTAAACTTTTAAATCCAATAAGCCACAAAACAACCGATGCCGAAACTATCCTAAGGGCGCCCATTTGCACAGGTGTGAGGTTTTGTAAACCTAATTTCATTAAAATAAATGAACTTCCCCACACAAAAGCAAGGATAGAAAGTAACCCCCATTTAATTGAATTCATAATTTTTTGGTTGTTTATAATTTTTATTCAACTCCTGAAACCCGAAGGGTATTTACCATGCCTTTTTCAATAATAGGCATAGCTACAAGGTTTATTACTAATTCACCTTTGTTCACAAATCCTTTGTCTTTACTTATCTTGTTTATATCATAAATTGTTTTATCTGTGCTTTCTAATTTGTCATAATAAAACGACTGAACTCCCCATAGTAAATTAAGCATCGTTAAAATATGTTTATTAGAGGTGAAAACTAAAATATTAGTTTTGGGTCTCCAAGCCGAAATTTGAAAAGCAGTATAACCACTATTGGTAAGGGTTGTGATGGCTGTTGCATGAATTTCGTCTGCCATTAAAGCAGCATGGTAACAAATATTTTTGGTAATGTATCGTGAATTTCGGACAATTGGTTTTTTTGTTCTAATATTTATTAAATCAGATTCTTCTACACTTTGTAAAATATGCGACATTTTTTCAATTACTTGCACAGGATATTTTCCTACGGATGTTTCACCAGAAAGCATCACAGCATCGGCTCCGTCCATAACCGAGTTTGCCACATCGTTTACCTCTGCACGGGTAGGGGTGGGGGAGGCTATCATGGTTTCCATCATTTGAGTTGCAATAATTACAGGAATCCGAGCATCTTTGGCTCGTGCAACTAATTTTTTCTGAATTAAAGGCACTTCGTGAGCTGGAACTTCTACACCTAAATCGCCCCGAGCCACCATCAATGCATCACAATAAGCCACAATACTATCAATGTTTTCAACGGCTTCGGGCTTTTCTATTTTGGCAACAATCGGAATTTTATGGTCAGAATGTTCTTTGATTAAGTTTTGAAGGTCAATTAAATCTTCTTTTCTACGAACAAAAGAAAGGGCAATCCAATCCACTTCGTTTTGAATAGCAAAAATGGCATCTTTTATATCTTTCTCGGTTAGAGCTGGCAACGAAACTTTTGTATTAGGCAGGTTTACACCTTTTTTAGATTTTAAAGGGCCTCCCTGAATTACTTGGGCAGTAACCTCTGTGTTTTTATCGGTTGTTAAAATTTCAAACAGCAGTTTTCCGTCGTCTAAAAGAATGCGTTCGCCTGGGTTTACGTCCATCGGAAAGGTTTCATATTTCATATAAACCCGTTCTTTAGTGCCAATAATATTTTCGGCAGTGGTAAAAGTAATTACATCGCCTGGGTTTACTTCAATTCCGTCTTCCATAACCCCTACTCGTAGTTTTGGACCTTGCAAATCGGCTAGAATAGAAGTGGTATAGCCAAATTCTTCATTCAATTCTCTAATCATATCTATCCGAGCCTTGACATCGGCATAATCAGCATGCGAAAAATTGATGCGGAATACATTAACTCCAGCAATAATCATTTGATTTAAAATTTCTTTCGTGCTACATGCAGGGCCTAAAGTGGCTACAATTTTTGTCTTTTTATGTGCAATCATAATTTGGTTGATGGTTGTTAGTAGTTAATGATAAGGGGGCTTCTAAAAATTCATTTTTATTACCAAAAATTCTTTTTAAATTTTACCTTCTACTTCTTAAAAATTAAAAATTTTTGTTAAAAAACCAATTTTTAGAAGTCCTCATAAATTATAAATGTTGATTAACAATTAAAAAAGTAAATTTCTTTTTGTTTTTATACCTTTTAAATCAATTTTAATAACAGTGCTTATAAAATTGGTCTTTTGCAATTTTTCTATATATTTATTTGTTTTATTTTTATTTTCGTAGGAAACTTTTAATAAAAAATTAATTTTATTAAGCTCTGGAAAAACAAATTTTTGTTCTACTGTTTTTATTGAAAACATACCAAAATCTTGAACCGTTTCATTTGTTATGTTAATTTTATTTTCAAGTAGCTTAACTTCAATATTCTCTATTTCATTTTGGCTACAAAACATACTAAATAAATGATTATCAGATATATAATCGTCATCTTTTTCTAAATTTAAACTCAATAATCGGTTGAGTTGAAAGGCTAATTGATAATCTTCAAGTGCGCTAAGAATGCCAATCAAAAAAAAATCATCATATTCAGAAATCTCTGCTTCTAATTTGATAATTTTTTGATTAATTCTCACTTTTTATAATATTTTGGAGCAAAAATACCATTATAAACCGAAGTAAATAATATTTTTAATAAAAATTTAGATAACTTTTTACGATAACGTTTTCGTAGAACCTATAAAATATTATACAAACCGGGTTGAATATTTTATAACGACTTCTAAAAATATGGTTTTAAACAACCATTTATGTGCTCGTTTAGAGTATTTTGATGTTGAATTTTACAGGTTTTTTGTATTAAAGTTAGATTATTTTTGATTTTCTTAGCTCTTTCATCAAAGTATTTGCTCCATTGTTTAACAATTCTTCGGCAGATGATCTTCCAAAATTTTTATAATCGGTAATTTTACAATATTTTTCTGTTTTAAAAAACGTTTGCCCATCTAAATCAAATAAATTCCCGTTAAATTGAATGGTTTCTGTATCTATAAAAACTGCTTTTGCTCCAATGGGTGCGGTGCAGCCCCCTTCCAAAGTTTGTAAAAACTGCCGTTCGATATGGGTGCAAATTTCAGTTTCAGTGTGGTTTAATTTTGCTAATGCTTCTTGTGAAAAAATATCATTTGCTAAAGCTACAACCATCATTGCTCCTTGGGCTGGGGCTGGTAGCATCCAATCCAAGGTTTGAAATGTACTCGGCTTTAGGTTTAATCGTTCTAAACCAGCGGCTGCAAAAATGCCTCCTTGCCAATTGTTTTCTGCTACTTTTTTAAGTCGTGTATTCACGTTTCCTCGTAAATCAACAATTGTATGCATAGGATATTTGTTTAACCACTGGGCTTTTCGTCGTAAACTACCTGTGGCAATGGTGCAGGGTTGTTCAAAATTAGGTATTTCATTAAAAACTAAAATATCATCGGTAGTAGCACGCTCTAAAACAGCTACTTGCACAACACCTCTGGGTAATTGTGTAGGAACATCTTTCATGGAATGAACAGCAATATCTATTTTTCCTTGTAGCATAGCCACATCTAAGGTTTTTGTAAAAATGCCTGTGATACCCATTTCATACAAAGGAATATTTAGAACTAAATCGCCCTCCGATTTTATGGGCACTAATTGGGTTGAAAAACCGAAATTGTTTAGTTTTTTTTCAACGGTTTTTGCTTGCCAAAGTGCTAATTCGCTATCTCGAGTTCCTATTCGGATTGTTTTTTGCATGGTTATAAATCAAACCCCAATTTAATGTTTAGTTTAGCGGCTATAATGTTGGTAATTCGTTTTTTAAGTTCGGGTATTTTGATGCTTTCTATCACTTCGTTGCTAAAGGCATACATCAACAAGGCTTTGGCTTCTTTTACAGGTATCCCTCGTTGTTGCATATAAAACAAGGCTTTTTCGTCTAGTTGACCAATGGTGCAACCATGCGAGCATTTTACATCGTCAGCAAAAATTTCTAATTGAGGTTTAGCATTTATCTGCGCTTTATCACTTAAAATAATATTATTGTTTTGCTGAAAAGCATTGGTTTTTTGAGCTTCTTTTTCTACAAAAATTTTACCATTAAAAATTCCTGTAGCACTATCGGTTACAATACATTTATAGTTTTGATGGCTCTCACAATTGGGGTGTTTATGATGCACTAAGGTATGATGGTCCGCATGCTGCTTGTTGCCAATAATCGTAATTCCTTTTAGGGTGCTGTCTATCCGTTCGCCTTCGTGATAAAAATTAAGATTGTTTCGGGTGAGTTTTCCTCCAAACGAAAAGGTGTGCATTGAAACTCTGCTTTCTTGTTTTTGAGCAATGTAGGTGTTGTCTATCAAAGATGAGGTTTGGATATCGTTTTGAATTTTATAATAATCTATAATGGCACGTTTTTGAGCAAAAATTTCGGTTACACTATTGGTTAAAATAGCATTTTCGTTCAGGCTTTGATGTCTTTCGATAATTTGAACATAAGCATTTTCGCCCACAACAATGAGGTTACGAGGTTGTAAAAGCATGGGTTCGCCTACACCGGTATAAAAATTGATAATTTCAATAGGTTTTTCAACCACTTTATTTTTTGGTATTATAACATAAGCACCTTCTTTGGCAAATGCTGTATTTAAAGAGGTTAGGCTTTCGTCTTTCGAAGCAATTTTATGATAATAATTATCAACCATCATTTTATATTTTGGTTTAGAAAATGCAGCAGACATCAGGCAAATATCCATCCCGTCGTGAGTGGTTTGTGATAAAAATGAACTATATTTTCCGTCTATAAAAACTATTTTATAGGTGTCAATTTCGTGTAAAAAATATTTTTTAACAGCTGCAAATTCAATAGCGGGTTCGGTTTTTGCAAATACCGAAAAATTATTTTTGATAACCGAGTTTAGAGAGGTGTATTTCCAAACCTCTTCTTTTTTGGTAGGAAATCCTTTGCTTTCAAAGGTTTTTATAGCTGCCGAACGTAATTCGTGTACTTCTGCAAGCACATCTATTTGCTCTTCAAAAGCAATAAACGAACTTAATAATTTTTCTTTTAAATCCATAGATTGTTTTTTAAATAGTTTTGAGTTTTATAAAACTTATAAATAGTTTTCGATTTTTATTAAAAAAAGTTCTTTTTGAATTTTACATTTTACTTCTTAAAAATTACAAAATTTCATTAGAAAACTAATTTTTAGAAGTCTTATATCTAAAAATAAACACTATTTGATAAAAGAAAATTCCTCAAAAAGATTAGAAATAGTCATTATACTCCAAATTGTTTCAAATGATGGTCTAAATGCTTGTAAAACAAGTTGTTCCATTCACTACTTGTCATTTTCCCGAATGAAAAATTTTCTAAGCCCTCAAAATGTTTGGAGCCAAGCAGTTGTGTTTTATGGATGTTTTCTGTCAAAAATTGTTTTTCTTTTTCAAAATCTTTTGTTTCGGTTATTATAAAATAGGGTGCTGTTCGCCTGTTTTTACCATAAAGTTTTTCACTTACAACTATTTTCTTTATAAACGATTTAAGTAAAAATTTCATTAAAAAATTAGGTTTTTTAAATTGCTCAGGTTTGTAAGTATATTTATAAGTAACATTGCAATGTGCCAACATTTGATCAACACTCATAGTTCCCCAAATAGGTTTTGAATTTGGTTCTAATGTGTTAATTCTCTTAATAATTTCATCAGAAACTTGTTTGTCAAAAATGTTTTTTATCATATTAAAATTTGTTATATTTTTAGAAGTCCCCTTCAATTAAAACTCTGCATTTTGAGGAGTTCTCGGGAACGGAATTACATCTCTAATATTAGTCATTCCTGTTACAAAGAGCACTAATCTTTCAAACCCTAACCCGAAACCCGAATGCACTGCCGAACCAAACCTACGGGTATCTAAATACCACCACAATTCTTCTGTATCAATGCCTAAGGTTTTCATTTTTTGTAGCAACACTTCGTAGCGTTCTTCCCGTTGCGAACCCCCTACAATTTCTCCAATTCCAGGGAATAAAATATCCATTGCCCGAACGGTTTCTTTGCCAGGCTCTGTATGGTCGTTTAGTCGCATGTAAAATGCTTTTATTTTCGCAGGATAATCAAACAAAATCACAGGACATTTAAAGTGTTTTTCTACTAAAAATCGCTCGTGTTCACTTTGCAAATCGGCTCCCCATTCTTCTATTAAGTATTGGAATTTTTTCTTTTTATTAGGGGTTGAATTTTTTAAAATATCAATAGCTTCGGTATAACTTACTCGTTTAAAATTATTTTCTAATATAAAGTTTAGTTTTTCTAAAAGTGCCATTTCGCTACGTTCGGCTTGTGGTTTTTGCTTTTCTTCGTCTAACAAGCGTTGTTCTAAAAACTGTAAATCATCGGTGCAATTTTCAGTAGTATATTTGATTACATATTTTATAAAATCTTCAGCTAAGTCCATATTAGCAGCCAAATCGTTAAAGGCAACTTCAGGTTCAATCATCCAAAATTCGGCTAAGTGACGAGAAGTGTTGGAGTTTTCTGCTCTAAAAGTAGGTCCAAAGGTATAAACTTGACCTAATGCCATCGCATATGTTTCGGCTTCCAACTGTCCAGAAACGGTTAATTTCGTTTCTTTACCAAAAAAATCTTCTTTAAAATTTACAGTCCCCTTTTCGGTTCTAGGGGTTTTGTCAAATGGCATAGCGGTTACTCGGAACATTTCTCCAGCTCCTTCAGCATCAGAGCCTGTAATGATGGGGGTGTTTATATAAAAAAAGCCGTTGTTTTGAAAATATTGATGCACTGCAAACGCTAAAACTGAACGAACCCGCATCACAGCTGCAAAAGTGTTGGTTCGAACTCGTAAATGAGCATTTTCTCTTAAAAATTCTAAACTATGTTTTTTAGGTTGTATAGGGTATTTTTCAGCATCAGAATCGCCTAAAATTTCAAGTTTGCTAACTTGTATTTCTACTTTTTGTCCAGATCCTTTACTTTCTACTAACGTTCCTGTAACCGATAGGGCAGTGCCTGTGACAATTCGTTTGAGCGTAATTTCGGGGGTGTTTTCAAAATCTACCACACATTGTATGTTGTGTATCGTTGAGCCATCGTTTAGGGCAATAAATTGACTGTTTCTAAAGGTTCTAACCCATCCTTTGATGGTTATTTCTTGCAAACTTGGAGTGGTTAGTAGGGCTTGTTTTATTTTTAAGGTCTTCATTTGTAGTGAAATTGTATGTCTTTAAGGTTGCAAATATATAAAATATTAAAACGAAAAAATGCAAAAGTAATGTGCTAAAAACAAAATACGATTGACTTAAAAATAAACTATTTCCACTAAAAATGAATTTTTAGAAGTCCACAATTGTTTTTTAGATAAGAATGTATTATCGTTTATTGCATTTTTAAATCTCTCACAGATAGTTGTATTTGCACACTCTCGTTCCATTCGTTTTCTTCGAGGGCATAAGCAAGAGTAAAAGGTTGCTGATTTTGGATTTTGGAATAATAATATCCTAAACCAAAACCTACCATAGAATAACCTTCTTGGGCTAAATTTTGTTTTACGAATGCTTTTAAGTGTTCTTTATTAGCCCCTAATTGCTGAGCATAACCTGTATCAAAAATATTTTTTGAGGCAAAAATGGGAGTCATATTTTGAGGTCCGAAAGGCTCCATTTGTTTTAAAATTCGGATAAATTTAGGGTTTATATCTGTAAAATTTATTTCTGCATCAATGGTAAGGGTTGGTACTTGTTGGTCTGTGGTAATACTTTGCTTAACTACTTCTTCAAATTTTTCTTTAAAAGGAAACAACTGCTCGTCTAAAAGCGTGAGCCCTGCGGCATACATGTGTCCTCCAAATTGTACCAAATGCTCTTGGCATTTTTCTAAAGCTGCATATAAATCAAACCCCTGAACCGACCGTGCCGAAGCAGCCCAGCCGTTAGTAGTTTTTGTAAACACAAGGGTTGGTCTGTAATAGGTTTCTGTTAATCGGGAAGCAACAATGCCAATAACCCCTTTGTGCCAATTTTCATTAAAAACAACCGTTGAAAAACGTTCTGTTTCGTGGTTGTTTTCTATTTGTTGAAGGGCTTCGAGGGTTATTTGTTGGTCAAATTCTTTTCGTTCGGTATTGTAATTTTCAAGTTCTGAGGCAAATTGTTGTGCCTCTTCTAAGTCATATTCCGTAAGGAGTTTTACAGCCTCGTTTCCGTGTTTGATGCGTCCAGCAGCATTGATTCGTGGGGCTATATGAAAAACAATATCGCTAATGGTAAACTCTTTTTTCTTTCTATTTTCAAGTAATGCTTTGATACCTTCTCTTGGGTTTGAATTGATTTGTTCTAGTCCAAATTTTGCCAATATTCGGTTTTCACCTGTCATCGGCACAATATCAGCAGCAATTGCAGTAGCTACCAAATCAGTGTATGCTAACAATTTTTTTTCATCTTTATTATGGTGCTGTGTATATGCCTGTATTAGTTTAAAACCAATACCACAACCACACAATTCTTTGTATGGATAGGGGCAATCAAGCTGTTTGGGGTTTAAAATAGCCACAGCTTTAGGCAAGTTTTCGTCGGGGTTATGATGGTCACAAATAATAAAATCGATACTTTTTTCGAGGGCATAAGCCACTTTATCTACCGATTTTATACCACAATCTAAAGCAATAATTAGACTTATGTTATTATCATCTGCAAAATCAATTCCTTGAGCCGAAACCCCATATCCTTCGGTATATCTATCAGGTATATAAGTAGTTATATTCGGATAAGTATCTTTAAAAAACGAATATACTAATGAAACAGCAGTAGTTCCGTCCACATCATAATCACCAAAAATCATAATATTTTCGTTGTTTTCAATGGCTTTATCTATCCGATGGATTGCTTTTTGCATATCTTTCATCAAAAAAGGGTTATGCAAATCTGCCCAGGTTGGGCGGAAAAAAATTCGAGCCTCTTCAAAAGTTGTGATGCCTCGTTGTACCAAAAGTTTTGCTAAAAGTGTGTCTATTTTTAATTCGTTGGCTAATTTTTCAGCCA
>CAYXAF010000024.1:0-28984 GCA_964463035.1 uncultured Flavobacterium sp. | reverse complement strand
TATGATTTTTTGGGAATGCAAAGATATAACTTTTAACAACAATTAAACAAATTTTTAGCATATTTTTTTTGATTATTTTACAAATTACTAAAAATCAACAACTTAATAGCCCTGATGGCAGTGAAAAGCCCGCAAATTAAAAGGTTTAAAATTTTGTTGGTTTTTTAGGGCGACCAAAGGAAGCCCCTAAAAAGCATTACAAAATTAAATCTTTTAATGAGGACTTGCAACGGACAGCAGGAAGTTGCTACTAAAAATCGAACTGACGTAGTGAATAGTTACAAAAAAATATTCGTAAGGGGGCTTCTAAAAATTGGTTTTGTATAAAAAAAACTCCTAATAAAATTTTTAGGAGTTTTTGTAGAAGTATTAGTTTGGTTTTGCTGTTTTGTCTAAATGAATTTTAATTCCTTGTGTATTAGCCGGAATTTCTAAGAAATTATAATACTCATAAGGGATAATATTTGGTTTTCTAATTTCTCTTTTAGTATAAAATCCATCGTTATCATCGTCATAATCTAAAAAATCGGGGGTACCATCACCATCGGTATCATCATTAAAATAATCTTTATCGTTGTTTTGGTCCTCGTTTTTTGAATGTATTCTATCATAATCATGGTCTCTTTCTTTTAACTTTAATAAATTAATATTAAAAGCAATGGGTGCATAAGCATCTATATTTGAAGTGCTTGTGTTAAAATAGGCTAAACCTGATGGAATAAACACCATTACCCTACCATAGTTTAAATAAGAAATACTGCCATCGCTGTTTTGGGTTGAGGAGGCTGCTGTTTTAACTTTTTGTAATATTTGTCGGAAACCCGAAATTGAGGAAGCTCCATCGGGAAAGGTAAACCATAATCCATCAAAATTTTGGTCAAATATTTTATTTTTTAAGTTCCAACCTTTATAGGTTACAAAAGTAGAATCTATAGCTGAAGGGGTTGAGCCTCCACCTTCGTTCAAAACTAAATAATAAATTTTATAATTTACATTATCATCAATACGACCATCTGTTTTAAATGTGTTTCGGGTGTCGTTTTTAACTGTAAAATTTTGCAATGGATAGGTTGTTTGATTCCAAACTGAAATTTGTGGAGTTCCTGTTTTTATAGAATCTAAAACAATATCATTATCGGATACAGTTTTTATATAAACGGCTTTTAAATATGCTTCTATCTCTGTTATATCTTCTGTGTAAACTTCTGCTCTATTTCTGGTTTCATATGTTGGGGTATCACCACCAGAATTGTTACAAGATGTTAATGTAATTAGTGCGTAAATAAGGGCAATTAAACTATATATTTTATTCATTTTTAAAAATTTTTGGTGCAAGTTACAATTTTCATTTATTTTTGTATGCATTTTAACACGAATTTTAACTTTTTTATATGCGAATTGATAAATATTTATGGTGTGTAAGGTATTATAAAACACGAAGTATAGCTACGGAAGCAATAAAAAAAGGGCATATCAAAATAAATGGACAACAGGCAAAGCCTTCAAAAGATGTGATAATAGGTGATAAATTGTCTATTAAAAAAGATCAAGTTGAATACACTTTATTAGTTATAAGTATTCCTCAAAATCGTGTGGGGGCTGCCTTGGTTGATTTATATCGAACAGATACAACACCTAAAGAAACGTTTGAACAATTAGAACTTTTAAAACTTTCAAAAACACATTATAGAGAATATGGAGAAGGAAGACCTACTAAAAAAGACAGGCGTGAAATAACGGTATACATAGAAACTGAAAAATTTTTCACTTTTAACGACCAAGAAGAATATGAATAAAAAATATTGGGAAGAACGCTATTTAAAGAATGAAATAGGCTGGGATGTAGGAAATATTACAACACCTTTAAAGGAATATATTAATCAAATTGCTGATAAAACTATTAAAATTTTGCTACCAGGAGCAGGCAATGGATATGAATTTGAATACCTATATAATAGAGGTTTTAAAAATACTTATGTATTGGATATTGCAAATGCTCCGCTTAAAAATATTCGTAAAAGAATGCCTCATATAAACCCAGAAAAAATTATAAATTCTGATTTTTTTCAATTTAATGATACATTCGATTTAATTATTGAACAAACCTTCTTTTGTGCTTTAAACCCCGATTTACGAAAAAAATATGTTGAAAAAGCCCATCAACTTTTGAATACCAAAGGTAAAATTGCTGGTTTATTATTTGATTTTCCTTTAACAACCGAAGGACCACCGTATGGAGGTTGCAAAGAAGAATATGAAGCATTATTTTCTAAAAAATTCACCCTTAAAACCCTTGAAAAAGCCTATAATTCAATAAAACCAAGAGCAGATAAAGAATTTTTTATCATCTTTGAAAAAAAATAATAAATGAACGAAAATTTAAATCCAAATTATAAGCCCGAAGAATTTGAAATTGAAAAAAAATTAAGACCTTTTTCTTTTGATGATTTTACAGGACAAGAACAAGTGCTTGATAATTTAAAAGTTTTTGTTCAGGCTGCCAATATGCGAAACGAAGCACTAGATCACGCACTTTTTCATGGACCTCCAGGGTTAGGAAAAACCACTCTGGCTAATATTTTAGCTGCTGAATTAGGTGTAAATATAAAAATTACTTCTGGTCCTGTGCTCGATAAACCTGGTGATTTGGCAGGGCTTTTAACCAATTTAGACGAGCGAGATGTTTTGTTTATAGACGAAATTCATAGGTTAAGCCCTGTTGTTGAGGAATATTTATACTCAGCAATGGAAGATTTTAAAATTGATATTATGATAGAATCTGGACCAAATGCTCGAACCATTCAAATCAATTTAAATCCGTTTACATTAGTAGGTGCAACCACTCGTTCTGGGCTTTTAACAGCTCCGATGCGAGCTCGATTTGGCATACAAAGCAGATTACAATACTATAATACAGAACTGCTAACAACCATTGTGCAACGAAGTGCTATGATTTTAAAAATACCAATAAGCATGGAAGCAGCCATCGAGATTGCTGGCAGAAGCAGAGGAACACCTCGTATTGCCAACGCTTTACTCCGAAGAGTTAGAGATTTTGCACAAATAAAAGGCAACGGAAAAATAGAAATCGAAATTGCAAAATATGCACTAAATGCTTTGCATGTAGATGCTCACGGGCTCGACGAAATGGACAATAAAATACTTTCTACTATTATTGATAAATTTAAAGGAGGTCCCGTAGGGCTTACCACCCTTGCAACAGCCGTTTCGGAAAGTGGAGAAACTATTGAAGAAGTATATGAACCATTTTTAATACAAGAAGGCTTTATAATACGAACACCCCGAGGACGTGAAGTTACCGAAAAAGCCTACAAGCACTTAGGAAAAATAAAATTAAA
Organism: uncultured Flavobacterium sp.; assembly: GCA_964463035.1. Classification (GTDB taxonomy): domain Bacteria; phylum Bacteroidota; class Bacteroidia; order Flavobacteriales; family Flavobacteriaceae; genus Flavobacterium. The sequence continues at coordinate 25,625 of CAYXAF010000024.1, read as the reverse complement.
CGCTATAGGTGGTTTGTTTGATTAATTTTTTTTTTTTTTGAAACTAAACAGGTAAGCATTATTTAATAGAAGCCTCATACGAAGACAGAATTATATTCTTTGAGCATCCAACAGAACTATCTCTAACAGAAATAGTTTGGTTTGCAATGTGTTAACACTATAAATCAAACGATATAAATTTAACCTAGATTACACATTATTTTTTATAACAAAATCTAATGTGTAATCTAGGTTAAAAAATTAGTTCGTTAAAATTTAAAAATCGTCCTCATCGTAGCTACGGCTATGCCTGCGGTTTTTTTAATTTTGCCTTCTACTTCTTAAAATTACAAATTTTCATTAGAAAACCAATTTTTAGAAACTTTTTTAAGTCCGGACAATATTGGCTCCTAAAGCTCGTAATCGTTCGTCTATTCGTTCGTATCCTCTATCAATTTGATCGATATTTTGGATAGTGCTGGTTCCTTTGGCAGTTAAGGCAGCAATCAGCAACGAAATTCCTGCTCTGATGTCAGGCGAAGTCATATTCGTGGCTTTTAATTTTGATTGGAAATTATGCCCCATAATCGTTGCTCTGTGTGGGTCACAAAGAATAATTTTAGCTCCCATATCAATCAATTTATCCACAAAAAACAAACGACTTTCAAACATTTTTTGGTGGATTAAAACTTCGCCTTTGGCTTGGGTAGCTACCACTAAAACAATACTCAATAAATCGGGCGTAAAGCCGGGCCAAGGTGCATCAGAAATGGTTAAAATAGATCCATCAATATCTGTTTTCACTTGATAACCATCGGTATGAGCAGGGATATAAATATCGTCGCCTATTCGTTCTATCGTTATGCCTAACTTACGAAAAATATTTGGAATTTGTCCTAAATTGTCGTAACTAACATCTTTAATGGTTATTTCGCTTTGTGTCATAGCTGCTAAGCCAATCCAAGATCCAATTTCAATCATATCTGGTAAAATTCGATGATCACAACCGTTCAATTTTTCAACACCTTCAATGGTTAAAAGATTAGAGCCTATACCTGTAATATTTGCTCCCATTCGGTTAAGCATTTTACAAAGTTGTTGCAAATACGGCTCACAAGCGGCATTGTAAATAGTTGTTGTTCCTTCGGCAAGCACTGCTGCCATTACAATATTGGCTGTTCCTGTTACCGATGCTTCGTCTAAAAGCATATAAGTTCCTTGTAGTTTCCCTTGGGTTTCTACTCCGTAAAAATGTTCTTCTCGAACGTATCGAAATTTAGCTCCTAAGTTTATAAATCCTTCAAAATGAGTGTCTAATCGTCGTCTTCCTATTTTATCTCCGCCTGGTTTAGGGATAAAACCTTTACCAAAACGTGCTAAAAGTGGTCCAACAATCATAATAGAACCTCGTAAACCGCCTCCTTCTTTCTTGAAAGCGTCTGATTCTAAATAGTTTACATTTACCTCATCTGCCTGAAAGGTATAAATTCCTTTGCCTATTTTTTGAATTTTAACCCCTAAATTGCCCAATAAAGTTATCAATTTATTAACATCGATTATATCGGGTATATTGGTTATGGTTACTTTTTGGTCTGTAAGCAATACGGCACTAAGTATTTGTAAGGCTTCGTTTTTTGCACCTTGAGGAATTACTTCTCCTTTTAAGGGTAAGCCTCCTTCTATGGTAAATGTTCCCATTTTGTAATTGTTTTTAGTTAATTATAATGATAAAAAAATCCTTTGTAGAAAGGTGTCCAAAGGCATGCTTTTAAGGGGACTTCTAAAAATTCATTTTTATTACAAAAAGTCCTTTTTAAAAATTAGTTCGTTAAAATTTAATAATTGTCCTCATCATAGCTACGGCTACGATTATTTTTAAATTTTGCTTTCTACTTCTTAAAAATTACAAATTTCCATTAGAAAACCAATTTTTAGAAGTCCCCTTAAATAGAAACCTTTGTAGCCCCAACCAATAGAAACAAAATTATAATTTTTATATTCTTTTACAAGTTTTGGATTTAATTGAGTAGAGTAATTATAAATGTTTGTTTTTAGTGGCACAACAAATCTGTATGCAAACCATTACTCAAAATATAAATATCAACACAAGTATCCGAACAATTTTTAGCTACTGTATTTATAGAAATTACGGATAAAAGTATAGCGAAAACAAGTATAGAGCAATGGTCTCTAAAATGTATATTACTAACTTAAATAGCCCTTGTAAAATAATCATACATAAACGTTTTATTGTGTTTTGTTTATGTTATTTTTGTTATTTTTATTGTTATTTTGTTTTTTTTGATTATTCTTTCTTAAATTATTTTGATTTCTTTGATTATTATTTGTGTTGTTTTGATTTTTCTGATTGTTATTTTTTAAATTATTTTGATTTTTTTGATTCGTTTTATTTTTATTATTGATACGGATTAAATCGTTTGATTTTGTTAATTCTTCGTCAGATTTGTGTAGGTTTATTTTTCCTTCCGATAGTTCAAACAAATGATCAAAAATCACTTCATCAGTTACAGTTTCTTTGTTCCAATTCAAATAACTTTTTTTCATGTGATTAGCTATGGCAAAAATCAAGGCTTCTTTTTGTTCGCCTTCTTCCCAACTAATAGCCACTTCTATCATATATTTTAAATTATTACCATAAAATCGATATTTGGGATGATTTTGCGGGTAATTTAAAAGTTCGGGCTTTAGATGAATAATTTCCTCGGTTGGGATTGGGTATGGTGAATCTACCTCTAACTTAAATTTAGACATAATAAATATTTGATCCCAAAGTTTATGCTGAAAATCAGGCACATCACGAAGATGCGGATTAAGCGTTCCCATCACCGAAATTATATATCGAGCTGTTTTATTACGTTTTTCTCGGTCTTCAATTTCAATAGCATAATCAATCATACTTTGTATAAATCGACCATATTCTGGGATAATCAATTGCGAACGAGTGGCATTATATTCTAATTCTTCGACGGCTTCAGATGCTTTAAAATTCATTTTATATGTTTATACGGTTATAAATTTAAATGTTTAAGGGGACTTTTAAAAATTACAACGAAATGATCCCTTCTATAGTTGCTACTTGTTGATATTTTTCAATAATTGCATCGGCTGTTGGCATAACTACATTGATAGAAATGGCTGTATATTTTCCGTTTTTAGACGGGTGTGTTTCTATAACGGCTCCTAAATTATTAAATTCTTGTTCTATTTTTTCAATTTTTTGAACATCTGTTGGCACAATAAATTTATACAAATAAGGTGCTGGAAACTGGGTGGTATTATTTAATTCGTTTTTTAATCGGGTGTAAAATTCGATTGTTTTTTTGTCCATTTTTTATGCAATTATAGGGCAAATATACATATTCATTAGTCAAAGTAATAAAAAAATTTTGTAATATAATTAGATTATTTACTTTTGCACTTTGGTAAGCAAGCGTGGCAACAGAAATTATTGCACTTATTGGCAGTCCTGGCTCGGGAAAAACAACCCTAATTGAAGGGTTGCAGCAGTGTGGTTATGTTTGTTATCCTGAAATTTCTCGTCAGATTACTTTAGAAGCCCGAAAGCAAGGAATCGAGCAACTTTTTTTAGAAAAACCACTTCTTTTTAGTGAACTTTTATTAGAAGGCAGAAAGAAACAATTTTTAGATGCTCAATTAGAACCTACAAATATTGTTTTTTTAGACCGAGGTATCCCAGATGTGCTGGCTTATATGCACTATATTGGTGATGCCTATCCTTCTTTTTTTGATCAAACATGCAAAGAGTATAAATATACTAAAGTTTTTATACTTCCTCCTTGGGAAGATATTTATACATCAGATTCTGAACGATATGAATCGTTTGAACAAGCCCAACTCATTCATAATCATCTAGTTGAAACTTATTCTTTTTATGGTTATAACCTAATCGAAGTGCCTAAAGGAAACGTTGAAGAACGAATTGAATTTATAAATAGTTGTTTATAAATATGGTATTACTAAATTTTTAATGGAACTTTTTTATGGTTAATTTATGAATTGAATACTTGCATTTTTTTTTACCTCACCCCCAGCCCCTCTCCAAAGGAGAGGGGAGCTAAACCGCAGAAATATTAATGAACTAATCTATCTAATACTTGAATTAATTTATTACCATTAAAATTTTTAGAAGTCCTCTTTAGTATTGCCATAAATATTTTTATCCCTACATTTGAGTGTTAGTTTAGCCCCGATTGAAGTGGAAAGCCCACAGCAAAAAAAATATTTTTTTGCGAGGACTTGAAACGGAAAGCGGGAAATAGCTTCAACCCAGATTACGCATTAAAAATTTACTGCAAAAAAATTGTCTTTATAGCAAACTTCAGTGCTCGTTTTTTCGTCCTCAATGTAGCAAAAACTACATCTGTGGGTAAAAAACTCTGCTCTTCGTAGCTGTTTTACCATATTTTTTTTCGTTACAAATTCTAATGCGTAATCTGGGTTCAAAAAAAATTATTCAGCTAATTTATCTAACGTATAGGCAATGAGTTCATCAACAGCCTTGTATGGATCTGGACTAAAAGTTCCGTTGGCTCGGTTTGCAATAATCGCATTGAGTGAAAGGCATTGATGCCCTAAGAGTTTTCCTAAACCATAAATTGCTCCTGTTTCCATCTCTAAATTGGTCATTTTTATGCCTTCAAAACTAAAACTGTCCATTTTTTTGTTGAGTTCGGGGTCTTGAATGGCTAAGCGTAAAACCCTGCCTTGGGGACCATAAAAACCACCAGCTGTGCCTGTAAAACCTTTGTAAATTTGGTCACTTTCAAGTTTTTTTTCTAAAATTTCGCTGCCTTTTATAATGTAAGGTTTTCCTTTTCGCATGTCCCAATTGGTTTGGGTGATAAAAGCCTCTTCCATAGTTGTTTCAGAGATTTCGTCTATACAATACGAGCGGAGCATATTATCTAAGCCTAAGCCGTATTTACTCATTACAAACGAATCGACAGGTATATCGGCTTGCAACGAGCCTGAAGTGCCTATTCTTATGATATTCAATGATTTAAGTTTTGTTTTTATGACTCTCGCTTGCAGATCGATGTTTACCAAAGCGTCTAATTCGTTGATTACAATATCAATATTATCGGGTCCGATACCTGTAGAAATTACGGTTATTCGTTTGCCTTTATAGATGCCCGTTTGGGTTTTAAATTCACGCTTTTGGGTTGTAAATTCGATGGTTTCAAAATGTCTGGTTATTTTTTCAACTCGGTCTTGGTCGCCAACCACCAAGATAGTATCGGCAATGTTTTCGGGTTGTAAATTTAAGTGATATACACTTCCGTTTGGGTTTAATATTAATTCTGATGCTGATATCATTTTGATTAACGTTTTAAGATTAACGATTGAGGATTAACGAGTAACGATTTTTGAACATTGAACTTTAAACTCAACGAACAACTAACCATTAACTATTATTTACCATTAAAATTAGCTTCCAACTCGTTTGGTTTTATAGCCTTGTTTGTTTAGGTATTCCATAATTTTATCTCTAAAATTACCTTGAATTATAATTTCATTATCTTTTGCCGAACCACCTACTCCACAAAGGGTTTTTAGTTTTTTTGCAACTTCTTTTAAATCATCTTCTGTGCCTTTAAAACCTTTGATAAGCGTAGCGATTTTGCCAGCTCTATTTTTTTTATCTAAATGAATTTCTAATACTTGCTGATGATTCGGCAGGGTTTCGATGGTTTCGTTTTCGGTTTCAAATTCAAAATTTTGATTGGTTGAAAAAACAAAACCACCAAAATCTGATAAATTTATATTTTTTTTAGCCATATTTTATTGAAAAAAACGTAAATTTACGAACTATTTTTTGATTATAAAATTTTATTTCTATTTTTTTTTATGGAACTATCCGAAGCCAAAGAACACTTAACCGAAAAGGGATTTTTAGATATTAAAACCGATGTAACCGACTATGTTTTGGCAATAAACAAACTCCGAAAAGAAAAAAATGCGGTTATTTTAGCTCATTACTACCAACGTCCTGAAATACAAGATATTGCAGATTTTGTGGGCGATAGTTTGGCTTTGGCACAATTTGCTGCCAAAACCGATGCTGATATGATTGTTTTTGCAGGGGTCCATTTTATGGCAGAAACTGCAAAAATAATCAACCCCACAAAAAAAGTAGTATTACCCGATTTAAAAGCAGGTTGTTCATTGGCAGACTCGGCACCAGCTGATAAATTTAAAGCCTTTTTAAAGGCTCATCCCAAGCATTTAGTGGTTTCATACATCAATACTTCGGCTGCTATAAAGGCATTAACAGACATTGTTTGCACCTCATCGAATGCTGAAAAAATCATCAATTCTATTCCTAAAAATCAACCGATTATTTTTGCCCCCGACCGTAATTTAGGCGACTATTTAAACCGAAAAACAGGTAGGAATATGCTTTTGTGGGATGGTGCATGTATGGTTCACGAAGCCTTTTCGATTGATCGAATTTTAGAATTATATGCCGAAAATCCAGATGCTGAAATTATTGCACACCCCGAATCACAAAGGCATTTATTAAAAGTTGCAAAGTATATTGGTTCTACTTCGGGACTTTTGAATTATGTAAAAAACAGTTCGGCAAACAAGTTTATTGTAGCCACCGAAGCAGGAATTTTGCACAAAATGGCACAAGAAAACCCAACCAAAACCCTCATACCTGCCCCCACAGCCGATAAAACCTGTAATTGCAGCGAATGTGAATATATGAAACTCAACACCCTGAAAAAGTTATACTTATGTATGAAATACGAACTACCTGAAATTAAAATTGAAGAAAAATTACGAAAAAAAGCCCTAAAATCGATTGAACGGATGATGAATATTTCGTAAATCTAATAAAAACAATCAATTCATGCACGTGTCCGTTGCACACAAAGGCTCTACAAAACTCAAAATTCAAAAAAAATTATAATGACCATACAAACAGATATTTTAATTTTAGGCTCGGGGGTTGCAGGGCTTTCAACAGCTATAAAATTAGCTAAGAAACTACCTCAAAAAAACATTATAGTTGCCACTAAATCACAACCCGAAGAATCTAACACAAGATACGCTCAAGGAGGTGTGGCTGTGGTTTGGGACAAATTAGACACCTTTGAAAGCCATATACAAGACACGTTAAAAGCAGGCGATTTTGAAAACGATGAAAAAATTGTCCGTTTAGTAGTCGAAAATGCACCCGAACGCTTGCAAGAACTCATCCATTGGGGGGCAGATTTTGACACTACCGAAGGCAACGTTTATGACTTAGGTAAAGAAGGTGGGCACTCTGCCCATAGGATTTTGCATCACAAAGATATTACAGGTTATGAAATTCAGATGACTTTGCTCCGACAGGTAGAAATGCTCTCCAATATTCGCTTATTACAGCACCATTTTGCTATTGATTTAATAACGGAACATCATACCGAAAAAAAAGTAATTGATTTTGGCGACCCCAATATTACCTGTTTTGGGGCATATATTATGAACGAAAAAACACAAGAAATTGATACATATGTTGCCCATACAACTATCATTACAACAGGCGGAGCTGGGCAAGTATATGCTGCAACCACCAATCCCACCATTGCCACAGGTGATGGAATTGCGATGGCATTCAGGGCAAAGGCTTTTATAAAAGATATGCAATACCAACAGTTTCACCCAACCGCTTTGTTTGAACCTGGCAAAAGTCCTGCTTTTTTAATTACCGAAGCTGTAAGAGGTTTTGGAGCGTATCTTCGTAATAAAAACGGTGATCGGTTTATGCTTTCCGTTGATAATCGGGCAGAATTAGCCTCTCGAGATATTGTGGCAAGAGCTATAAATACAGAGATGAACCGAACAGGAGCCGATTGTGTGTATTTAGATTGCACCCATTTTGACTATGAAAAATTTGTAAATCATTTTCCAAATATTGTTGAAAAGTGCAAAACGTTAGGCATTAACGTTCAAACTGATTTTATACCTGTTGTTCCTGCAATGCACTATTTGATGGGGGGAATTTATGTAAACGAAAACGGACAAACATCTATCAAAAATTTATATGCTAATGGAGAAGCCGCTCGTTCAGGACTGCATGGAGCTAACCGATTGGCATCCAATTCTTTATTAGAAGCCTTGATTTTTGGTCATCAAATTTGTAAACATATCGTTCATAATCAAGAAATATTTAATAAAAATTTACCTTTTATACCCGATTGGAATACTGAAGGCACAACCGACCCTAAAGAAATGGTGCTGATTGCCCACAACCGAAAATCGGTGCAATATATTATGAGCGATTTGGTAGGAATTGTAAGGAGTAACGAACGGCTGAAGCGAGCTTTAGATCATTTGAATTATATTTTTCAAGATACCGAAAAATTATATAAAAAAACAACCCTTTCGCCCCAAATTATTGAACTTCGCAACTTAAATGCAATTGCATATCTTATTGTGCATCAATCTTTACAAGTTAAGCAAAACAAAGGGGCATTTTATAGTTTAGATTTAGTGTAAATTTTAGGTTTATATTTTTACAACTACCAATTCTACCCTTCGGTCTAAATCGGGGGCTTTGCCAAGAGGCTGGCTATTTCCTAAACCTTTACAGGTGAGTCTTTCTTTTTTTACAAGTCTGTAAATCAAATAATTAAAAACCGCTTTAGCTCTATTTTTTGATAATTCTCGCTTTCGAGTATCCTTGTCAACGGCTTCTTTTTGATGGATAGGCGTGCAGCAAACGTGCCCTTGAATTTCGATATGCAACGTAGGGTATCGATGCAGTTGTAGGGCAATTTTATCCAATTCTACACAGGCTTTTGACGTAAGTTTACTGCTACCCTGCTCAAAATATAATTTTTCAAGATAAATACGATCACCTACAAGCATTTGTTTTTTAAAAGCTGTATAAACACCCGGAATATCAAGTTTTAAAGGCGTTGCTTTGGTATTTACAATTATATCAACCCTTCTGCTTTTGGCTCTAATTTCAGGAATTTTATCTAAAATATCATCATCAATTAAAATACGTCCTTTCCCCTCTATTTGAATAATTATTTTGATTTTTATACCTTGCTCTATCAATAAATTTTTAATAGTTTGAGCTCTGTTGTTTGATAGTCTGTAATTATAATCGTTAGAACCTCTATCATCGCAATAGCCAAATATTTCAATACTTTCCACACGGTTTGTATCTATTTTTGTAATAAATTCAAGTATTTCATTGATTTGCTTGTCCGAAATACTATATTTATCAAATTCAAAAAATACAGAGTGAACAGGCTGTTCTTGTGCCTGCAAAATTGCATAAAATACTAAAAAAAATAGTGTTACTTTTCTGCTCAATTTTTTTTTTTTAATTTATAACGACAAAGATAGAAAATTATTGTTTCTATATTGCTTATAATCGGTGTATTTATAGCTTTTATTGTTTTGCCTAAAAATTGGTTTCCTAATAAAAAATTGTAATTTTTAAGAAGTAAAAGAAAAATTTAAACCCAAATTACGCATTATATTTTGTTATAAAAACTAAAGACACAATAAAATTAAGGACTCACGGACTATTTTTAGATGAGGAATACTTTTGTATTTTGGATTTAAAAATAGAAGTAAGTACTTAATTTTGAAGTAGATTGAGTTTGTAATAGAACTTTAATGCCTAATCGGGGTTAAAAAGAACTTTTTGCGGTGAAAAAATTTTTAGAAGTCCCCTATATAATTTGTAGAAAAAATAATGATAACTTTACCAAAATTTTAGAGCTTTGATAAAGTCATTTTTATATCCATGAAAAAAATATTAATTTTATTTTATATAAGTGTATGGGGTGTTTCGGCACAGGAAATTGCACTGCTTAAATACTCTGGAGGAGGCGATTGGTATGCAAATCCTACTTCATTGCCCAATTTAGTAAAGTTTTGCAATGCCAATATTAGCACTAAAATAAACCCTAAAATTGCAACGGTAGAGGCAGGCAGTAGTATGCTTTTTCAATATCCGTTTGTGCATGCCACAGGTCATGGAAACATTGTTTTTACAGATCAAGAAATTATAAACCTACGAAACTACCTGTTTTCAGGAGGTTTTTTGCATATAGACGACAATTATGGAATGGATACCTACATTCAGCGAGAAATAAAACGAATTTTTTCAGATAAAATTTTAGTTGAAATCCCTGCCAACCATCCCATTTTCCAGCAGCCTTTTTCGTTTCCGAATGGTTTACCAAAAATTCATGAACATGACAAAAAAAGACCCCAAGCTTTTGGTATTTTTATCGAAAATAAATTAGTGTTTTTATATACCTACGAAACCGATTTAGGCGACGGCTGGGAAGACCCCGAAGTGCACAACGACCCAAAAGAAGTCCGTGAAAAGGCTCTAAAAATGGGAGCTAATATTATAAACTATGTGTTTGCAGAGTAAGAATACTTAAGGGGACTTCTAGAAAATGTTTTCTAATGAAAATTTGTAATTTTTAAGAAGTAGAAGGCAAAATTAAAAAAGAACCGCAGGCATAGTTGTAGCTAAGATGAGGGCGATTTTTAAATTTTAACGAACTTTTTTTAAAAAAATCATTTTTTAGAAGTCCCCCTTAAATGGTAAAAATCGCCCTAATTTATGCTCTTTTTTTAATCGTCATAAAAAAATTTTTTAAATAATTAGGTTCAAAATAAGCTACATCAACAAAATTATTTTGTAAGAACTGCTTGTAAGAAAGTGTAACCATTTCCCGAGCCGATGGATATTGAATAGCAGTATAAAATTTAAAATTTTCTGTTAAAAAAGTTTTGCATTTTTCTTGTGCATCGCCAATAATATGTTTTTGGATGGTAGCAATTTCAATAAACGCATGTTTATCAATTATTTTTGACGATAAAGGTACTATTTGGGTATGATTGTTATCAAAAATTGCGGTATAAACCTCCATTCTTCGGGCATCGAGCATCGGAATAATCACTCCTTCCGAAACGTTGAGTTGCCCTGCTAAAACGGTTAAAGTATCCACAGCAATCATCGGTATTTTGAGTGTATAACAAAGCCCTTTTACAGCCGAAACTCCAATCCGTAAGCCTGTATAAGAACCTGGACCTGCACTTACAGCAACTGCATCTAAATCAGAAAAAGTATAATGATTATTGTGTAAAATTTGCTTTATAAACACATGCAATTTTTCGGCATGTGCATAACCATCGGTTGCTATTTCTAAACACGAAATCAACGTTCCGTTTTTACCTAAGGCAACAGAACAATTTTTAGTAGTAGTTTCAATATTTAAAATTAAAGGCACTTTAAAATTATAAATTTTGAATTTTAATTTTTTTATTCGTATTTTTATAAGAATATGGATTAAAATTTGCCATTTTAATAGCGGTTACAGCGGCTTCAATTCCTTTGTTTCCGTGTTTTCCTCCACTTCTATCTTTGGCTTGTTGCCACGTATGGTCGGTTAAAACGCAAAAAATCACAGGAGTATCGTATTTTACATTTAAGTCTTTTATGCCTTGTGTAACGCCTTGGCACACAAAATCAAAATGTTTGGTATCGCCTTCAATTACACTTCCAATACTAATAATTGCATCATATTGTTTGGTTTTGCAAAGCATTTTTGAGGCATAAATAAGTTCGAAACTTCCAGGAACTTCAAATTTTTGGATATTTTTTGTAGCAACATTGTTCTCTGAAAGCGTTTGTAAAACTCCTTGATAAAGAGCATCTGTAATTTCCGCATTCCATTGAGAAACAACAATCCCAAACCGAAAATCATTCGCATTTGGGATTGTGTTTTTATCATAGGTTGATAAATTTTTATTTTCGGTGGCCATAACAAATATACTACTTTTCTAACATTGCACTATATGCTTTGGCTTGTTGTCCTTCAGGAGTTTGCTCGTATTTTTGGTCTAATATTTTGAAAAATCCTAAAGCCTCTTCATTTTTTTTCATATCCATCGCTAAAAAAGCTGCTTTTAACAAATAACGAGGTGTTGTAAAATCGTTTTCGTTAGCATCAATTGCTTTTTTGTAATAATTTAAAGCCTCTTCTTTTTTGTTTAACTCAGAAAAAGCATCTCCAATTCCACCTAAAGCCTGTGCATTGATAACCATATCATTTGATGAAAAATTTTCAAGATGTTCTATCGCTTCTTTGAATTTTTTATTATTTAAGTAAGCCATTCCAGCATAAAAATAAGCTAAATTAGCGGCTTTTGTTCCTGAATACTGCTCTACAATTCCTATAAAACCAAGTTTTCCTTCACCTCCCTTTAGGGCTAAATTAAACAACGAATCGGCGCCTTTGGAGGCATTAACGGCTTGTTCAAAATATTGTTGAGCCTGAAACATTTCGTTTGATGCCTCTAATTCTTTAGGTTCTAAGACAAACTTGTTATAAAGCAAGTATCCGATGGTAACCAATGCTACGGCGCCTAAAAATCCTAAAATATATTTTTGATTTTTAGCAATCCAATCTTCTATTTTTGATGCTTTTTGATCTAGTGAATCAAAAACTTCAGCGGTTGTACTGTCGCCAGCTTTTACTTCTTCAAACTCATTTATTTCTTTCTCTGCCTTTGGTTTTGGCTCTTTATAGCCTCTTTTATTATATGTTGCCATTTTTCAAAAATTTTATAGGGTGCAAAAATAACATTTTTCTTTTAATATAAAAGTGCTTTGATAAGATATTTTTCAATAATTTGCACCACTATTTTAATTTTTTAAATATTTTTATTTTTTTAATCATAACTAATTGGTATTAAACAGCTTACATATAATAAATTATCGAAATTTTTCAGAGACTTCTTTCTTATTTGATGAAAAAATCAATTGCCTGGTAGGAAAAAACGGAGTTGGTAAAACAAATGTGCTCGATGCTATGTATCATTTAGCCATCGGAAAAAGTTATTTTAATCCTATTTCTGCCCAAAATATTAAACATAACGAAGAATTTTTTATGATTGATGGGCAGTTTTCTGCCCCAACTACTGATGAGAACATTGTTTGCTCGCTAAAAAAAGGTCAAAAAAAGGTAATTAAACGGAACGGAAAAATATATGAAAAACTTTCGGAACATGTGGGTTTGATTCCGTTGGTTATTATTTCGCCTTATGATGTGGATTTGATTGTAGAAGGGAGTGAAACACGTAGAAAATTTTTAGATAATTTACTTTCAACTATTGATAATCAATATCTTAATCAACTAATTACCTATTATAAAATTTTAGCACAACGAAATGCTTTATTAAAATATTTTTATGCAAATAATATTTTTGATGAAATTTCTTTAAGCATTTATACCGAACAAATGCAACCCTTAGCCGAGCAAATTTTTGAAAAAAGAAAACAATTTTTACTTGATTTTGAACCTATTTTTCAAAAACATCATTCAATGATAGCAGACAATCAAGAAAAAGTAAGTTTAGTGTATGAAAGTCAATTATTGAACAATAGTTTTATAAATTTAACAAAAAATAATGCACAAAAAGATAGGGTTTTACAATACACCTCGGTTGGGATTCATAAAGATGATTTGTTGTTTGAAATAGACGGGCATCCAATAAAAAAATATGGTTCACAAGGGCAACAAAAATCGTTTTTAGTATCTTTGAAATTGGCTCATTTTGAAATACTTAAGCAAAAAATGAACATAAAACCAATACTTTTATTAGATGATATTTTTGACAAATTAGACGAAAACAGAGTTTCTAAAATTGTTAAAATGGTAAAAGACGATATTTTTGGACAACTTTTTATAACAGATACACACCCCGAGCGAACCGAAAATATTGTAAAAACAACTCATACGAGTTATAAAATGTTTGTTTTGGGCACATCTACTTAAGGGGACTTCTAAAAATAAATGTAAAACTTTTTTGCAAGATTTAAAAAAAGATTATATATTTGCAAACTTTTAATATTTAGTATAAACCTAATAAATAATTTGCTATGTTCGCAATTGTAGAGATAGTAGGGCAACAATTTAAAATTGTAAAAGACCAAAAAGTATTTGTTCATCGTTTATCATCAAAAGAAGGAGCGAAAGTTTCTTTTGACAAAGTGTTGCTTTTAGATGATAATGGAAACGTAACTTTAGGCGCCCCAGCTATAGAAGGAGCTTCTGTTGAAGCCAAAGTTTTAAGACACCTAAAAGGTGATAAAGTAATCGTTTTTAAGAAAAAACGAAGAAAAGGATACGAAAAGAAAAATGGTCATCGTCAATCGTTTACCGAAATCGTAATCGAAGCTATTATGACTACTGGTGGTGTAAAAAAAGCATCTTCATCTAAAAAAGAAGTAGCCCCTAAAGTAGAAAAATTTGCCGAAGTTGCCGAAGAAAAAGCTACACCAAAAGCATCTAAAAAAGAAGGTGATGATTTAAAAATTGTAGAAGGTATTGGCCCAAAAATTGCAAATATTTTTAATAACGAAGGTATTATTACTTTTAATGATTTAGCAAACACATCGGTAGAAAAATTAAAAGAAATTTTAACTACTGCTGGTCCTGCTTATGCAAGCAAAACACCTGATACTTGGCCACAACAAGCCCAATTAGCTGCTGAAGGCAAATGGGAAGAACTTAAAAAATGGCAAGACGAATTAATGGGGGGAAAATAAAAATATTATAAATTATAAATGTTAAATTATAGTTTGTATTTAAAAAAAAATTTAAATGTTTAATTTTTAAAAGAAAAATATCATGGCACATAAGAAAGGCGTTGGTAGTTCTAAAAATGGTAGAGAGTCGCATTCTAAAAGATTAGGTGTAAAAATCTACGGAGGACAAGCAGCAATTGCGGGAAACATTATTGTTCGTCAGCGAGGCACCCAGCACAACCCAGGAGAAAATGTATATATGGGCAAAGACCACACATTACATGCAAAAGTTGATGGTTTGGTTCAGTTCAGAAAAAGAGCAAACGAAAAATCGTATGTTTCAATCATTCCGTTTGAAGCGTAATCAAGTTTTTTAAACCATATAAAAAAGGTGCAATAATTATTGCGCCTTTTTTCATGATATAAAAAGGTTATTTTTTAGTAGGAGGAAATTGCGTCAAAATTTCTGATACAAATCTTTTGATACACTCGTCTTTCTGGTCAGGATTTTGGGTTAAATAGCCTTTGCCAGTTCCTTGCCAAAGCAAAACTCTATTTTTAACATCTAAAATATTGATGATTAAAGTGCCTTCAGGGGTGCGACTTACGTGCGAATAATTTGTTCCATAAAACGGATGCCAATTCCAGCCATAGTTAAATGAATTATAGACATCAATCCGTTCATTTTCTTTAGTAAATAGGCTAATTAGCACGTCTGGTTTTTCGCTTTTCGCAAAACCTTTGGCTTGCAACACTTCATCAACCGACCGTAAAATTCGTTTTTTGTCTAAATCAGAAATTTCAAGTTTATCTACACTTGTTTTCAAAAAAGCATAAGTTTTTATGTTTTCAAAAGAAGCTTCTTTGTCGTAGTCAACCGATACACTTACGACTTTACATGCTAAAAAAAACAGAATTAAAGGAAAAAATCGAAAAATTTTCATGAGATATTTTTTTTAGGTAATTTATAGGGGACTTCTAAAAATTGGTTTTCTAATGAAAATTAGTTATTTTTAAGAAGTAGAAGGCAAAATTTAAAAAGAACTTTTTGTAATAAAAATGAATTTTTAGAAGTCTCCTATAAATTAAATTTGTTAATTGGTTTATTTACAGCAAATTATATGCCATTTTATCGTTTCAGTAAATATTTAACAACCGTTTCGGTAGCATACAAACCAAAGAGGGCAGGCATCCAACTATTGGTTCCGTAAAAGGATTTTTTAAAATTAAGTCCATCGGTTATTTTTAAGCTACTTTCATCGGGTGGTTCGGTTGAAAAAACCACTTTTACACCACTGGAAATACCTTCTTTTTTGAGTCTTTTTCGGATAGTTTTTGCTAAGGGGCAATATTCTGTTTTACTAATATCTGCAACCTTTACTTTTGATGCTTCAAACTTGCCCCCTGCCCCCATGGCACTTATTATTTTTATTTTTTTCCGCTTGGCAGCCAGTATCAGATTAAGTTTTGGAGTTATACTATCAATACAATCTATCACATAGTCAAATTCTAAAGAAACGAGTTCAAATGCACGTTCTGGTGAAAGAAATTCTTGATAAATAATTAAATTTAAGGCAGGATTTATGTCTAAAATTCGTTGTTTTACCACCTCCACTTTTGCTAAACCAACCGTGGAGTGCAAAGCGGGTAATTGCCTATTGATATTAGTTATGTCTACCACATCTCCATCTACAAGCGTGAGGTTGCCTACGCCTGCCCTTGCTAAAAATTCAGTAGCAAACGAGCCTACTCCCCCCATACCCACCACTAGCACTTTTGAATTTTGTAATTTTTGTAATCCTTCCGTTTTGCACAATAGTTCTGCTCGTTCTAACCACTTCATTTATTAAACTTTTTGATTTAAAATACAAATGTATAAAAGTTTGTGTTTTAGCCCCAAATTAAAAAAACTAAACATCCAATTCCGATTAAAGTCTTACATTTGTTCTTTTAAAATTTCAATCTTATAGCTATGAAAATATTTATTTACATTTTAATTGTTTTTGCAATTGCCTTGATTGGTTACAATGCAACCATCTTAGATTTTCAGAATCTTTTAACTGAAAAAAGTAAAATTGCTCTTATTAGTATTGTAGCATCCGTTTGTGCTATATTATTGCTTTGGTTATTACTCATTTCTAAAAAAATAATTGAAAAGAAATAAAGGGGACTTCTAAAAAAGTAGAATATTAAGTATATGAAATTTTCAGAAATTGAAAAGGTGAAAGTAAAGTGTGGGGAGAGCAGGATTCGAACCTGCGAAGACTTAGTCAGCAGATTTACAGTCTGCCCTCGTTGGCCGCTTGAGTATCTCCCCAAAAGCGAGTGCAAAAGTAACTGTTTTTTTTTAGTTTTCTACTAAATTTGCAAAAATCTTTTTAAAAATCTAAAAAAATAAAAACAATAAACCTTGAAAAATGTTACTATATATAAGTTTCTGAAAAAAATATTAAAAAAATAAAATAAATATTAAATATATATATGGTTTTATTATAAAGTTTTTTATTTTTGCCAACAAATTAATTTAAAATTTAAAAATTATGTCAGACATTGCATCAAGAGTAAAAGCTATCATCGTTGACAAATTAGGCGTTGATGAAAACGAAGTAGTTACAGAAGCAAGCTTCACAAACGATTTAGGAGCTGATTCATTAGACACTGTTGAATTGATTATGGAATTTGAAAAAGAATTCGATATTCAAATTCCAGACGATCAAGCTGAAAATATAGCTACAGTTGGTCAAGCAATCTCTTATATTGAGGAAGCTAAAAAATAAAATTTTTTAAAACACATCAAAAAGCATCTATGAAATTTTCATAGGTGCTTTTTTTGTTTAGAATTTAGAAGTATCCTAAAATTTTTGTTGTAATAATCCTTGAATTGTATATCTTTGTTATATGGTTAATTGACTTATACACTTGTGATTTTTGGTCGAGGAACAAGTAAAAGAAATACCCATTTCGGCAAGAATAAGCAGATTTTTTCTCTTTTCTTTTCTTAAAAATATTTATGCCCTTAAAATTCACAAAAAAATGTGTTTATTAGTTAAATATAGAACACAAAATACTTGAAAAAATGAAAAATAAAAAGCTTAAAGCTCTGTTATACAATTTTTTAGGATTTACATCCTTTTATATTCCTGCTTATTTTATAACTCAATATTTTTTTTCAAAGAATATGTTTATTCCTTTGGGATCTTTTATTTTTGCTCTTTTATTAGCCCCAAAATTCCAATATGTACTCGTGGAAAATCAGCCCAAAATATTTATGCGTTGGGTATTTTCAAAAGGGGTTAAAGATGTTACCTAAAATTGATTCACTTAAAAATTTTCTGAAATTACTGTAGCCATTTTCGGAATAAATTGTTTTAAAATGGTAGGATTTCCGTTCGTATAAAATGTATAGTTCGAGTTTGTATTATGGGCATTTGAAATGTTATTTTGTTCTAAAATATTTTTCGTTTGCCTAGCAACTGCAATTCCTGAATCTATAATTTTAATATGTTTAGGAAGTATTTTTTTAATTTGTGGAATTAAATAGGGATAATGTGTGCAGCCTAACACCAAATAATCAATGCTTTTTCCAATCATTGGGGTTAAAAATTGTTCTAATAGTTGATGCGTTTCGGGGCTATTTAGTTTACCTTGCTCAATTAAATCAACCAACCCCAAGCCAATTTGTTCTACAAAAATAGTATCTTTAAAATTAGCCATTGATTTGTTAAATAATTCGCTTGAAAGTGTGCCTTTGGTTGCTAAAATACCAATAGTTTTTGTGTTTGATTGTAAAGCAGCGGGTTTAATGGCAGGTTCTATGCCTATAAACGGAACGTTGTAGGTGGCTCGTAAAACTTTTATAGCATTGGTAGTAGCTGTATTGCAAGCAACTACAATCAATTTACAATTTTTATTGAGTAAAAATTCAGTATTTTTTTGACTTAAATAAATAATTTCATCTTTTGATTTTTCTCCGTAGGGGGCATTTTTGCTATCGGCTAAAAAAATGGTGTTTTCATGAGGTAATATCTGATGGACTTCTTTCCAAATGGAAGTCCCTCCAATACCCGAGTCAAAAAAACCGATTGGATTTTGATTTTGCATAGCACAAAAATAAAAAAAAAGCCGTTCAAAATGATTGAACAGCTTTAAAATATATTTTTTTATAGCCTATTTTTTAGGAGTGGCTGCAGGAGCAGGGGTATTAAGGATTCCTAACTCTTTTTTTACATCGGCTAACAAATCGGTTCCATCGGTTACAAGTAAACCAGAACCTTGTGTAGCATCAAAAACATATTGAATACCTTGAATTTTTGCAATTTTTTGTATAGCTACACGTGCTTTTTCCATAATTGGTTTTACTAATTCTAATTCTTTGTCTTGTAAACTTTTTTGAACAGTTTCTCTAAATTGTTGAATTCTACTCCCCAAATCTTGCATTTCTTTGGTTCGAGTTTCGTTTACAGCATCTCCAGCCGTAGGTGCTTCGCCTTCATATTTTTTTAGTTTTGCTTGATATTCTTCAACCATCACTTTATACTCATTATCATATTGCGTTTGTAATTTTTCAATCTGCGTTTGAGCATCTTTCATTGCAGGCATTGAAATCATTAGTTCAGACACGTTTATGTGTGCTACTTTTGATTGTGCAGACGCTGCTTGAGTTCCTAAAAATACCATTATGGCAAGTGCTAATGTTTTAATTTGTTTCATTTTAATTTTTAATTTTTAATTGTTTTATTTTAATTGTTTTTGTTCTCGGTTTTGGCTGCCTCTCGGTCAGCTATTGCTTTTTTGCGTTTTTCTTCGGTTGTTTTTTTTCGCTCTTCTAATTTTTTGTTTCGTTCTTCTAAATTCTTTTTTCGCAGTGCCTCTCGGTCTTCTTTTTTTGTTTCTGTTACCACAGGCGTTGTATCATTATCAATCAATTCTTTGGTTGTGGTTGTTTCTTTTATTGTTGGTAATGTAGCATCTAAATCATCAAAAATAATATCTTTTTCTTTTGTTACAGTTAATTTTTTCTTTGCATTTTTTTGTGCTGTTGCATTTTTTAAGCTATCTCTTTTGGCTTTTCGTTCTTCTAAAATTCGTTTTCGTTCGTCTTCTTTTTCTTTTTTAGCAACTTCACGTTTTGCAAGTTCATCATTTTTTGTGTCAGCTGTTATTTTATCTGTATCGTTTAACGCTGATTCTTTTATTGTTGAAGTTCTGTTTTTTCGGTCTTCTAACATTTTTTTTCGATCTTCCGCTTTTTTTAATTTTTCGGCTTCTCTTGCTTCTCTTTTTTCTTGTATTTTTTTGTTCCGTTCGGCTAAAGCAGGGTTGTCTATTTCGGCTTCTTCTGCTTTTTCTTTGGCTTCTTCTGCTTTTTGTTGTTTTTTAGTGAGTTGTTTTTCTCGTTTTTCTGCACGTAACAATCGGTCTAAAACTTGTTTGCTAATGTCATATCGTTGAGCTGCAAAAAGCATCGTCATATCGGAGGATTTATCAAAGATAAAATCATATTTTTTTGCTTCGGCTAATTCTTGTATAATGTTAAAAACTTGATCTTGAATAGGCTTTACAAGAGTAGTTTTTTGTATCATCAAATCGCCTTGTGCACCAAAACGAG
Organism: uncultured Flavobacterium sp.; assembly: GCA_964463035.1. Taxonomy (GTDB): domain Bacteria; phylum Bacteroidota; class Bacteroidia; order Flavobacteriales; family Flavobacteriaceae; genus Flavobacterium. The sequence goes on along the minus strand of CAYXAF010000024.1, from coordinate 5,436 downwards.
CTTGTTGATAATCTAACAAATCTGTTTCTAAGTTTTTAATTTCTTCTTCTCTTTCTTCCAATAATTCTTTGGTTAAAAGAGGCTTTTCGGTAGTTAAATTTTCTTTTAACTTATTGATTTCATTTTTTTTAAGTTCAATATATTCTTTCCATTTTTGTGCTTTTTGTTCTAATTGATTATTTGCTTCTGCATAAGCAGGAACCTTATCTAGGATATAATTCATATCAATATAACCAATTTTTATGCCTCTACTTTGTCCGAAAGTTGTTGATACGTTTATAATTGTTATCAACAAAATTAAAATTTTATTTTTCATTTTTTTATATATTAGAAAATATCGTGCCAAAATGTACAACGTCAAAAATACAATAAAATTATATATTAAAACTGTTGTCCGATAATAAAATGAGTTTCCCAGCCATTTTTGGTGGTTGTTCCGGGTAGGGCATCAAATCCGTGTCCGAAATCTATCCCTAATAATCCAAAGGCGGGCATAAATACTCGAAGTCCAAAACCTGCCGACCGTGATAAATGGAACGGGTTATATTCTTTAAAATCGTTATACGAAGCTCCTGCTTCTAAAAAAGTGAGTGCATAGATGGATGCTGCTTGCTTTAGGGTTATTGGATAGCGTAATTCTAACGAGAATTTGTTGTAAATAGTTCCTCCATCGTTGGTTGATAAGGATTGATTGGGGTATCCTCTTAATTGGATTACCTCTCGACCATCTAAGGAATAGTTGGCTAAACCATCGCCTCCTAAGAAAAATCGTTCAAATGGAACCAAACCTCTGTCATTATTATAGGCTCCCATATAACCAAATTCACCCATCGAACGTAGCACTAATTTCTCATAAACAGTGGTGTACCAATCTGCTTTAAATTTTATTTTATAATACTCTAACCATTTGAATCGCATTTGGTCGTATTTTGCTTGGTCTAACGATGCTGTGCTATAGTCGTTTGCCACTTCGTATATTCTTGATCCTGTGTATGTTTCTTTGATATAATCGCCTTCTAAAGGTACTTGTAGGTTGCTGTTTGGGACTATATTTATGCCTTTGTTGTTGTAATATTTAAGTTTGTAATCGGGTGAGTTTTTGAGTGTTGCATAGTCTGTCCCGTTAAAGGCTGAATACGGCAAGGTAAACTTAGCCGAAACACTAAATTCTGAACCATACATCGGAAAAATTGGGTTGGTTCCTTTGTTGTTTCGGGTTAATCCTACTCCGAATGATAAATTTCGCGAAGCTCCATCACCAAAGGTAAATAAACCTGTGTTATAATTGCTTAAATTGTAATATTGAAATGCTACACTTCCTGAAAGCACAAAGAAATCGTCTGGAACAGTTAATCGTTTGGCTAACCCAACACTTGCAGAGGAAATGGTAAAACTTTGATCTCGGGTAACATCTCGGGTGTAAAAGTTGTATAAAAATTGTTTACTATGTGATAAGGAAGCTGAAAAGCTAATTGGTTTTTTACCTCCAAACCAAGGTTCTGAAAAAGATAAGCTATACGTTTGGAAATAGGTGCTGCCTTGTAGCCTAAGTGCCATTTTTTGTCCATCGCCCATAGGCAAAGGCTTGTAGGCATTTTTCTTAAACATATTTCGGGCAGAAAAGTTGTTAAACGAAAGCCCTAAGGTTCCTATAAAACCTCCTCCTCCATAACCTCCTTGTAGTTCTATTTGGCTTGAGCCTTTTTCTACTAATTCGTATTCTATATCTACTGTCCCGGCTGCTGGATCCACGTTTTTGAAATTTGGTTTGATTGCTTCTGGGTCAAAAAAGCCTAATTGACCTATTTCTCTGATGGTTCTGATGAGTTCTTCTTTGTTGTATTTTTCGCCTGGTTTGGTTCGCAATTCTCTGTAAATTACTCGGTCGTTAGTTTTGTCGTTCCCTACAACTGATATTTTGTTAAAATAAGCAATTGGCCCTTCGGTTACACGTATTTCAAAATCGATGGTATCGTTTTGTGTTTTTGTTTCAACAGCATTGATGTTTGAGAATAAGTATCCGTTGTTTTGGTATAGGTTTGTTAGATCTTCACCATCTGGTTTTTCTGGGTTTGCAATTCTTTTTTGTAATTGGATTCCGTTATAAACATCTCCTTTTTTTACTCCTAAGATGCTGTTTAATTGTTGGTCTGTATAAACGGTATTCCCTAAAAACCGAATATCTCCAAAATAGTATTTTTTACCTTCTTCAACTTTAATTTTTATGGCTATTGTGTTGTTATCTTCGTCATAATTTATGGTATCATATACTACTCGGGCATCTCGATAGCCTTTTTCTTTATATTTATTGGTTAGTTTTATTAAATCTTCTTCGTAATCTTGCTTAACGTATTTTGATTTTTTAAAAACTCTAAATACGTTTCTTTCTTTGGTCTTTTTAAGTGCTTTTTTAAGTTTTTTATCGGTAAATTGTTGGTTCCCTTCAAAATCAATGGTACTAATTTTCACTTTTTCACCTTTATCAACCCGAATTCTCATTTTTACAGCATTTGTTTCTGTGGTATCGGGTTCAGTTGTTATTGCTACTTTTGTGTTATAGTATCCTTCTTTTTTATATTTATTTTCGATGTAGTTTCTGGTAGTTGTGATTAAATTTTCGTTTACAATTTTTCCTTTCTTAAGGTCGTTATCTTTTTTGAAATTTTCAGTTTTTCCTTTTTTAACGCCTCTAAATCGCACATCCGAAAGTTTTGGTAACTCATTGATATTCAATTCTAAAAATAAGCTATCGCCTTCAATTTTTTGAACATAAAAATTTATATCGTTAAACAAACCCAATTTCCAAAGTTTTTTAATAGCCGTACTCATTTCCTCACCAGGAACAATAATTTTTTGTCCTTTTTCTAAGCCCGTAAAGGTAATTACAGTTTGTGGATTGTAGTTTATTTTACCCGTAACATCTATTTTTGCAATGTAATAAGGCTTTCCTTTTTCAAATTCAGTAGTTTCTTGTGCCTGTAAAAGGTTTGAGTTTATCAAAATAATAAAAAATAGGGTAAGTAAAAATTTCTTCATTTTAAAATTGTTATAACTGTTCGCTTGTTTTTCCAAAACGTCTTTCTCTGTTTTGATAACTAATAATTGCTTCATATAATTTTTTTTCGTTGAAATCGGGCCATAAAACATCTGTAAAATACAATTCTGCATAGGCTATTTGCCATAACAAAAAATTACTAATTCTATGTTCTCCGCTGGTTCGTATTAATAAATCTACATCGGGTAAATTGTGGGTGTAAAGATGTTGATTTATTATGGTTTCATCAATATTTTCTATCGAAATTATGTTATTTTTAACTTTTTTACTTATCTTTTTAACAACATTTATGATTTCGTCTCTCGAACCGTAACTTAAAGCAATGGTTAAGGTCATTCGGGTGTTGTTTTTTGTTTTTTCGATTGCTTCGGATAATTCTTTTTGAACTTTTTTAGGCAAACTTTCTAAATCACCAATAGCATTTAACCGAATATTATTCTGGTTTAATTTTTCAAACTCTTTATGCAAAGAAGATAGTAATAAATTCATCAATGTATCGACTTCTGCTTTGGGTCTATTCCAATTTTCGGTTGAAAAAGCATATAAGGTAAGGTTTTCTACTCCTATTCTGGCACAAGTTTCAACTGTAGAATTTACCGATTTTGTTCCGTTTTCGTGCCCAAAAACACGCATCATTCCTTGTTTTTTAGCCCATCTGCCGTTGCCATCCATTATTATTGCAATATGCTTAGGCAATTTATCTATTTGGAGTTGATTTTCTAAATTTTTCATGGGTTAATAATTACAAAAACACGGATTTTGCCCAAAAGTATAGGTTAAAGTGAAGCCCGAGAACACGTACCAATCGTTGCTATTCAAATTCCCAAAAGCGTATTGCACGTATTTAGGATTGTTGGGTTTGCTTCCGTCTATATTATCTGTAAACGTGTAACGAGCACCTATCTCAAAACCAATATTTAGGTGTTCCGTTAGTCGTGTTTTTGCCCCCACAACCATCGGTATATTAAACGATTTTTGTTTATCATCACGTTCTAAGAAAAACATACTTAAACCTGAATATATATAAGGTGTAAATTGCCAATCGGGTTGATGCAAATCAAAATCTAAAAAATTAAATTCTAAACCCGCTGAAAATTCGTTAATTTTATTTTGCATAATATAGCCTCGCATTTTTCGGCTTGGGTCGTTAGATAAAATATCATTGTTTCGCAAAGTTGTTTCAATATAGGAAAATCTCCACGAATGACGTGGACTTTTGTTCCATTTATATAAAAATCCATAAGCCCATTTATTGGGGTTTATATAGGTTGTACTCCCCACATCACCAATAAAATTAGAACCGCCTCCAAAGACACCAATTTCGTGAATTTGTGCCGTTGCAACGTGTTGAAATACGAATAGATAGAATATGAAAGCTATTTTTTTCATTTTTTAAAATAGTTTGCAAATATAGTAATGATTTTTTAGAATAACGAAATTTGAAGTCTATTCGTATAAATATTATTTTTAGATTTTATACTTGCAAAATTTACATAAAAAAAGACACCTTCTGAGGAAAGCGTCTTTTATATCATTTTTTATTTATTTTTTTATTGAACCGAATCGTTTTCAATAACTTTTTCAGGTTCTACAATTGGTTCTTGGCTTTTTTAGCTCTATTTTCACAACGATCGCATAAATCGGTAATGTTTTTTAATTCTCGTGCTTTTGCCACAGTTCCTTGAAATATTTCGGTAGTTTTTGCACCATTTATATACCCACAATCTTGGTATAAATGATAACTTTTACCCGATTTTGTCCAAAAAACGTTGTTTACTCCATTGTTTAAACTTTCTACCTGTTTCGTTTGCTCTGTATATTGTTCTACTGATGGTGGATTAAAATCGATACCCGTTATTCCTGCAATAACCAAAGCTACTCCAGCAATACTACCTAAAATTGCTTTTTGTTTGCCACTAATATTTTTATTGGTTAAAATAATAATAATTAAAGGTAAAAAAGCAATAACAGCAACAACAACCCCTAATTGATTTTGCATAAAAAATTTAAAACCATTTTTTTCAGAGGCAGGGTCCAATCGATTCGATTTTTTCCAAAGTATAGAACCAATGATGGCTAGAGCTAAGTCAACTACGATTAAACCTATAACCCAAGCCATAAAATTTTCAGCTTGCTTACGTAGTAAAATGATAGCGGCTACTTGTGCAATAATGGATCCTAACCACAACAATCCTGCAAACAAACGTAATTGGGTTGCTTTTCCTTTTGCTTCTTCAGTAGGTACAAAAGTGGTTCGTGTGGATGTAGTTTGAGGTTCTCCTCCATCAATTATCGTAATTTTTTTTGATGATTTTTGTTCCATTTTACATTTTTTTAATTTATTTTTTCACGATTAAGAATTCTGAGCGTCTGTTTTGAGC
>CAYXAF010000023.1:0-29926 GCA_964463035.1 uncultured Flavobacterium sp. | reverse complement strand
ACGGCTTTGCTGTTCGTTGCATTAAAGACTAGGTCAAGCCGTTCAATCTCTCTAAAAAAGGAGTTTTATAATAGGGGGAGTTAAAAAAAGAACCTCAATCCCAATAAGGGGTTGGGGTTTTTTAAAAAATAAAATGTTTTTTTCTTTCTCTTTCAGTTGGCTATCCCGAAGTGTCGAGACAAACTGTAAAGAATATTTTAGAAAATTCATTGCAGTTGAATCTGCCAACTGATAAAGAAAAAGAAATTGAATAGAATATTATTTATAAAAATTGTATCTTTTCAATGTAACTTATAAATAAAAAATCTATGAAATTTGTAGATGTAACCAACGATATTGCTTTTAGAAAAATCTTTGGAGATGAAAACCGCAAAGAAGTTTTAATTTCGTTTTTAATGCTGTTTTGTGTCTAAAAGATGACATTATAATTTTAGATGTAAGTATTCAGCAACCCTTTTTATTTCCAGATTGGAATACAGGAAAAGTATCTATTTTAGATTTAAAGGCAAAAGATAATACAGGTAAAACCTACATTATTGAAATGCAAATTGCAAAAGTTGAAGGTTTTGATAAAAGAATTTTATATTATGCCCCTAAAAGTTATTCCTCACAAATTAGTAGAGGTGATGAATATGAAAAATTAATGCCCACTTTTTTTATTGGTATTTTAGATTTTGTAGCAACCGAAAATACAAATTATATTAGCCGACACATTGTAAAAGATATAGAAACAGGAGAGCATTCTATCAAAGACATAGAATTTAATTTTATTGAATTGCCAAAATTCAACAAAAAGCAAGAAGAATTATCATCCATAATAGACCAATGGATTTACTTTATCAAAAACGCAGAAAACATTGATGTTATACCTGATAACATTGCTGATAAAGGGCTAAAAGTAGCCTATCAACAAGCAGACAAACACAATTGGTCTGTAGATGAATTAGAAGCCTATGATAAAATTTTTATTAGAGAACAAGATGATCGTGGGAAAGTAAGTTTTGCCCATAAAGAAGGAATAAAAGAAGGCAAAATAGAAACGGCAAAAAATTTAAAAAATTTAGGAATTTCTATTGAAGTTATTTCACAATCTACGGGTTTAACAAAAGAAGAAATAGAAAATATATAGTGAGTAACTACATTTTTTAGTTACTCCTGATTAATTAAAAAATGTATTTATGAAAAACATACTTATACTTTTGCTTTTATTAACGATAAAAGTAAATGCTCAAACCATACAAGGAGTTTTCCCGCAACTTAAAAACAATGAACTAGTTTTAAAAGGGTATGATGGTTTTGCAGAAACAGCATTGGCACAAACCACAAGCGATAGTTTAGGTAATTTTACGTTAAATTATCCAAAAAATTATATAGGTGCAGCCATGCTACAGCCCAAAGGAGCAAATGGTTTAATTGTATTGCTCAATCAAGAAAACTTCCAGATGCAATGGAACGATTTGCAGGATTTTAAAACCTTACAATTTACAAACTCCCCAGAAAACGAGGCTTTTGCACAAATAATTGCCCTCAATCAAGAAGTTGAACAAAAATTGGCAGGATTAAAATACTTGTTGCCACAATACCAAAAACAACCCAAAGCATACAAATGGCTACAAAATGAAATAGCCTATCAAGAGAATAGATTTCCTGCTTTTATAAAAAAATTACCAGCAAACAGTTATGCGGCTTATTATTTACAAATTCGTAAATTGATAACCGATTTTCCACTTACAGCCAATCGCTATATCGAACGAATGCCCCAGCATGAAATTGATTTTAAAAATATTAATTTCAATGACCAACAATTATGGACTTCTGGTTTATTACCAGAGTTGTGCAATGGTTTTTATCAATTGATGGAAAGCCATTTAGATTTAGAAAAAGTAACCGAACACTGCAACCTTGCCACCGATGCTTGGATAAAAAGTTTGGAAAGTAACCCCACCAAACAACAAGCCGTAGCGGAACATTGTTTTAAATGGCTTGAGAAAAGAAGCCTTTTTGGAGCAGCAGAACATTTGGCAAAAGCCATGCTTAACCAAACCAACTGCCAGATAGACGAAAAACGCACTAATCTTTTTGAACAATACCGAAAAATGGCAGTGGGCAACATGGCACCAGATATTGAGTTAAACGTTGAAAAGTTAAAAGTTAAAAGTTTAAAGAATATTAACACTAAATACAAATTCGTGGTTTTTGGAGCCAGTTGGTGCCCGAATTGCCAAACCGATTATCCAAAACTGAAAGATTATTATACAGCCTTAAAAGCAACTTATGATGTAGAAATGGTGTATATTTCTATTGATACTGATAAAACGGCTTTTGAAAACTATTATAAAGACGCACCATTTATCACGTATTGCGATGGAAAAGGTTGGGAAACACAAGCCGCAAAAGATTATTATGTGTTTGCTACACCTACTTATATTTTGTTAGACAAAGAGTTGAAAATTCTTGCCAAAATAAATTCCCCCGAGCATTTACAAGCGTGGTTGGAGGCAAATGCAAAGAAATAGGAATACAAAGAAAACCCTTTGTGAACTTTGTGCCTTTGTGGTAGATGCTTCGGCTATGCTCAGCATGACAAACCACCAAGACACAGAGAACACAGAGAAATACAAAAAACATAAAACACAATTTAACATTTATAATTTATTAATTTTTAATTTCAAACCTATGCCCTTTTTAAATTTTGATAGCCGTCATTTTTCTCCAGAAGAGAAAGTGACAATCTAAGAAGCCCTAACGTTGTTAGGCAGTGCCTTTGCAGCCAAAGTAGCAAACCTTACCCCCGAAGAGCGTCAGCAATATGGGAGTGTAAACGAACAAAACAAATTATTGATAAACAAAGTAAAAGATTATCGAGATAGTCAGTCAAACTTATCAAGCCCCGATGTGGACTGGGTAGAGTTTGAGAAAGACTATGAAAGTCGTTCGATTTTGCAAAATACTATCGAACTGCTCACAGAACTTATCCGAGGACTCGAAAATGCTAAAATACTCCACGATTGGGATAACTATCAAGCCTGTCTTGTAGATTATAATTATACCCAATACAAAAACAATTCGGGTGCGGTGGGGTATGCTACCAAGCAACAAGAGATCAAGCAGTTTTTTAGCCGCACCGGCACAGGAGGCACCAGCACCACTACTACAGCAGAGGATAAACCCGTTGAATGACAAAACGTGTTATGTTGAGCATTTGAGATTAAGAAGAGAAAACGAAGTTTTCGGCAGTTGTCGAAACATCTAACATTAAGGTTCTATAACCTAAAAATAAAATTTTAAAGTCTAAATTTCGGGTGTTTAAACCCTAAATTTAGACTTTTTTAGTTGAAAATTAGATGATATAGAACTAAATTTTTGGGTTAAGAACTGAATTAATAGAGTATTGTAACCTAAATTTTTTACTACAAAGCCTAAATTTTAGAATTATGAACCCGAAAGATAAACTCCAAAAGCATACATACAGAAAGTAGAATATCTACACCCGAACCACAAAATGTTCTTTGGCTTGCTCAGTTCTAAAAAAAACAATTCCCCATTGATAGGTATCAATAGTAACGGTTACTTTTGGATGCTTTTTAATAACTTCCCAAGCTTGTTCCATTGGTTTTGACCAATGAATATCATCAAAAATCCAAACGGTTTCATTAGTAATTGTTGGCAATAATTTATTAAAATATTGCAGGGTAGCTTCGTATTGATGATTGCCATCAAAATAAACAAAATCTAATTTTTTAGAGGTATATTTTTGAATGGTTTTGTTAAATTCACCTACATCAATTTTAATATTTTTTAAATTGAATTTTGTAAAAGCATCTTGAGCAATTTTTGCAGTTTCTGGACATCCTTCTAAGGTTATTAATTGCGAATTTACACCTCCTAAAGCAATACTTGCAGTGCCTAAACCTACCGAAGTTCCTATTTCTAAAATGTTTTTAGGGCTAAAATAAGTAACTAATTTAACTAATAATTTGCTTTGTTTTTTACTTATTCCAGCATTTTTTGAAATAGAAGAAACTTTTCTGTAATTATTTTTAAAAACATGTGAACCCGCTCCAAAATCAGTTACTTTTATAAAGGTATTATTTGCCATTAAATAGGCTCGAATATCTTTTAAATTTTTATAAGATTGATGTTTTTTGCTATCATAAAAACATTTTGTAACTAATTCAAAAACAAATGGAGAATGAACCCCATGATGATTTTTTGAATGATATAAAAATTTAATATATGCTTTTATTCTAAAAAAAAAATGTGTAAATTTCATTTGATATTTTGCTACAAACAGCTACAAACAGGTCGATCCTACGAAGCTTTTTAATAATTATCTGTCAATTTTCAATTATTTGTTGTATCATCACTTTTAAAATACTGATAGCAGCTTCGCTAATTTTTGTTCCGGGTCCAAAAATAGCCATAGCACCTGCATCAAACAAATACTGATAGTCTTGTTGTGGAATAACACCTCCTACAATTACTATAATATCATCTCTACCATATTTTTTTAACTCTTCAATAACTTGTGGTACAAGTGTTTTATGCCCAGCTGCTAAAGAAGAAACGCCTAAAATATGCACATCGTTTTCAACGGCTTGCTTGGCAGCTTCTGCAGGAGTTTGAAATAATGGTCCTATATCCACATCAAAACCCACATCAGCATAACCTGTGGCTACAACTTTGGCGCCTCTGTCGTGCCCGTCTTGCCCCATTTTTGCTATCATAATTCGGGGTCTTCTGCCTTCTAATTCGGCAAATTTATCGGCTAATTGACGAGCTTTTTCAAAACTTTCGTCATTTTTTATTGCTTGTTTATACACTCCACTTACAGATTTTATGTTTGCTTTATAACGACCAAAAATCACCTCTAAAGCGTCTGAAATTTCGCCTAATGTTGCTCGTTCCTGAGCCGCTTCAATGGCTAAGGCCAATAGGTTTTCATTTCCTGTTTTGGCTGCTTCGGTTAGTTTAGCCAAACATTCTTTAACTTTTTTGTTGTTTCGGGTGCTTTTTAGATGATTTAATCGTTCTATTTGTGATAATCTAACCTTTTGATTATCAACATCTAATATGTCTAAAGCATCTTCGTGTTCTAATCTATATTTATTAACTCCTACAATAATATCTTGCGAACTGTCAATTCTTGCTTGTTTTTTGGCAGCTGATTCTTCAATTCTTAATTTTGGGATTCCTGCTTCAATGGCTTTGGTCATTCCTCCTAATTCTTCTACTTCTTGGATTAAACTCCATGCTTTTTTAGCAATTTCATCTGTTAATTTTTCTACATAATAACTCCCTGCCCAAGGGTCAACTGTTTTGCAAATTTTGGTTTCTTCTTGTAAATAAATTTGAGTATTTCGGGCAATTCGGGCAGAGAAATCGGTGGGTAGTGCTATGGCTTCATCTAAAGCATTTGTGTGCAATGATTGTGTTCCTCCAAAGGCAGCAGCAGCCGCTTCAATACAAGTTCTTGCAACGTTGTTAAACGGGTCTTGCTCGGTTAAACTCCAACCAGATGTTTGACAATGGGTTCGTAATGCTAATGATTTTTCATCTTTTGGATTAAATTGTTTTAAAAGTTTTGCCCAAAGCATTCGAGCGGCTCTCATTTTTGCAATTTCCATAAAATGGTTCATACCTATAGCCCAAAAAAATGATAAGCGAGGAGCAAAATCATCAATATTCATCCCTGTTTCGAGCCCTTTTCTGATATATTCTAAACCATCAGCAAGAGTATAAGCAAGTTCAATATCGGCAGTGGCACCTGCTTCTTGCATGTGATAACCCGAAATAGAAATAGAGTTAAATTTTGGCATATTTTTACTGGTAAATGAAAAAATATCAGCAATAATTTTCATAGAAGGTGTTGGTGGATAAATATAAGTGTTTCGTACCATAAATTCCTTTAAAATATCGTTTTGAATAGTTCCAGATAATTTATTTAATGCTACCCCTTGCTCTTGAGCAGCTACAATATAAAAAGCTAAAATAGGCAAAACTGCTCCATTCATAGTCATAGAAACAGACATTTCATCTAAGGGAATTTGGTCAAAAAGTATTTTTATATCTTCAACCGAATCAATGGCAACTCCTGCTTTTCCTACGTCTCCTACCACACGTTCGTGGTCAGAATCATAACCCCTATGCGTTGCTAAATCAAAGGCTACAGAAAGCCCTTTTTGCCCAGCAGCAAGGTTCCTTCGGTAAAAGGCGTTACTTTCTTGAGCTGTTGAAAAACCTGCATACTGACGAATTGTCCAAGGGCGACGAACATACATAGTTGTATACGGGCCTCGTAAATTAGGGGCAAAACCGGCCGCAAAACCTATATGTTCAATATTTTCTAAATCTTTTTCTAAATATTTAGGTTGTAAATCAATTCCTTCAGCAGTTATAAAATTAGTTGATGGTTGATGGTTGTTGGTTGTTGGTTTTGAATTTAACTGGATATGTTGGATATTTTTTTTCATAGCTTTCACTATTTAGGGCAATTTTTAGTGTTTCGTGAAGTATGGAAACATGCTATCATTAAAATTGTCTCATTTTCAATACTATGTAATAGGTTAAATAAAGAAATCTTTTTTAAAAATAATACTTGGTCGTTATCATACTTTATTTGAAATTGAAACGGATTTTTTGAAGTTTCTTTTATTCTGTTGCCAATCGTTCTTTTTCTATTTTTTCGGCTAAACGTTTTGTAATTATAGGCGTAATAAGCGTTTTACGAGTATTTTGTTTTACAAACGGATAGAGTTCTAATTCATGTTTTATTTGGTCGTTTTTGTTAGGATATTTGTTGGTTCCGAGTAATACTTCTGTACCTGTATCGAACAAATTTTGTTCTTTTTCAGCACTTTCGACAATTTTTCGTTGAATGGTCCCGTTGGTGAGTTGTGTAATAAAACCTCCGTTTTTTTCTATATCTTTAAATAAGTCTAAGGCTTTTTCTGCCAATTGCTGGGTTATGTTTTCGATGTAATAACTACCTTCGGCTGGGTTATCTACTTTATCAAAATAACTTTCGTGTTTTAAAATAAGCAGTTGATTTCGGGCAATTCTGTCAGAAAATTCGTTGGTTTTATGATACAGATAATCGTATGGAAGGTTACAAATATAATCCGCACCTCCCAAAATTGCAGTCATACATTCGGTGGTTGTGCGTAGCATATTCACGTTGTAATCATACAAAGTTTTGTTTCGTAAGGTAGGGAAAGCTATAATATTTATATCTATGTTTGGGTGGTATTCTGCTACTAAAGTATTGATTAGCAGTCGTAAGGCTCGAAGTTTTGCTATTTCAAAAAAGTAATGACTGCCCACCGAAATTTGAATATTTATTTTATTTATATTTTCTAACCTGCCTAAATATTCGTGCAAATGTGCCAATGCATAAGCTAATTGTTGTACCATCGTTGCACCAGCATTTTGATAGAGCGAAGCATTTATGCATATTGTTATGCTTGGAATAGCACTTAATTGAGCAAAATCATCCTCTAAATTATTAAACCAATTACCTTCTTTTGCTAATTTATGAATAGCATCTATGCAAATATTAAATAAATATTGTTTTTTTTCGCTAAAATTATTTAATTTTTGAATAAAATTACCATCTAAAAATTGTAATGTAAAAAAATAAGGAGTATTAGTTGGTAAGTTTTGCATTAAATCGTTGATGTTTATACTTTTGTCAAGGATGAACCGAATGCTTTCTGCCCCTCTATTTAAGGTATTAATTGCTTTTTGGTTAGATTTTAAGACATCGTGCACAAAAATATCTTGCAAAATTTTAAATTCTGAGGCTCTTGTAGGTAAATTTAAGGGTTTTATAGCCTCGTCTGTATGATAAAAAGGTTTTACTTTGATGCCTTCTAAACTTTCCCACACAAGGCTTTCATTATAATCGGCTCCTTTGAGTTCGAATTGAATTTGTTGTTTCCATTGGGCTGTTGAAATGGGTTGAAATTCTGAAAAAAGTTGTGTTTTCATTTTGAAATTATATTGTTTTTCTTAAAAAACTATCATTCATAGTGGTTTTATCTATTTTTCATTATCCTGATATTCAATTATATAGATATCTTCACTGTCTCGTTTCATAAAATACTGTTCTCGAGCATATTTTTCAACTTCAAAATTATTGTTTAATTTACGAGCAATGATACTGTCTTTTATGATTTCTTCGGTATAAAAATTTTTGGTTTCTTCGAGTGTATTTATTCGGTTATCAAGCGTTCTGTGCTTTAAATACGAATTATTATCAAAAAAAAGCATCCAAACAACAAAAAAAAGTAATATTAACCAATACTTATTTTTTATTATTTTAATAACTAATATATTCGATTTATTACTCATTTTTTTAGATTTTTTTTTATTTTATTCGTTGTTTTATTACCGCCCTAACAATATCAATGGCTACCGTATTATAACTATCGTGTGGTATAATAATATCGGCAAATTCTTTGGTAGGTTCTATAAACTGTTGGTGCATGGGCTTTAACGTAGTTTGGTATCGGGTTAAAACTTCATCCATATCTCTGCCTCTTTCAACAATATCCCGCTTTAAACGCCTGATGAGGCGCTCGTCAGAATCGGCATGGACAAATATTTTAATATCAAACAAATCTCGAATTTCAGGATTTGTAAATATCAAAATTCCTTCTACAATTAATACTTTCCTAGGGAGTGTGATAACGGTATCGCCTGTTCGATTGTGAGTTACGAACGAATAAATAGGCTGTTCAATAGTATTTCCGTTTTTAAGCTCTTTTAAATGATGAATTAAAAGTTCAAAATCGATGGCTCGAGGGTGATCAAAATTCATTTTACTTCGATCTTCATAACTCATATTTTTATTTTCTTTGTAATACGAGTCTTGCGAGATGTGCCCAACCTCTGTTTGAGGCAATTCGTTTATAATTTGATGAACAACAGTTGTTTTTCCACTTCCGGTTCCTCCGGCAATTCCAATTATTAGCATAAAATAAGTACGTTTTTTATGTAAGCAAAGATACATAAACTTATGTAATGTTATGTAAGGTGACTTCTAAATATTGGTTTTCTAATGAAAATTAACTATTATTAAGATGTAGAATAAAAAATTTAAACCCAGATTGCGCATTAGATTTTGTTATGAAAACTAAATACACAATAAAATTAAGGACTCACAGACTATTTTTAGATGGGCAATACTTTTGTATTTTTAATTTAAAAACAGGAGTAAGTACTTAATTTTGAAGTAAATTTAGCTTGTAGTAGAGCTCTAATATGCAATCTTGGTTTAAAAAGATTTTTTTGTAATAAAACTAATTTTTAGAAGTCCCTATATTTATGTTAACCCCCATAAATTAACTCTCTGCTAACTGTTTTAAATACAAGTTTTTATAATAGCCCTCTTGTGTGATGAGCTGGTTATGGGCGCCTTGCTGGATAATTTTACCATCTTCTAAAACCAAGATAGTAGCCGCATTTTTTACCGATGAAATTCGATGGCTGATAATAAGGCTGGTTTTTTGCTGGGTATGTTGCCATAAATTCTGTAAAATTTTCTCTTCGGTTTCGGTATCCACAGCTGATAGGCAATCGTCTAAAACTAAAATAGGAGCATCTTTTAACAAGGCTCGGGCAATAGAAACCCGTTGCTTTTGCCCTCCCGAAAGCGTAATACCTCGTTCACCTAAAATAGTTTCGTATTGATGTGTAAAACCTATAATATTATCATGAATAACCGCTTTTTTAGCCACTTCTATCACTTCGTCATCGGTTGCTGTGGCTTTGCCAAATTTTATATTATTTTTGATGGTATCCGAAAATAAAAAAGCATCTTGAGGAACTACAGCTATGGCATCTCGTAAATTGTTTAAGTTGAGTTGTTTAATTGGTATATCATCTATTAAAATTTTACCCAAATTGAGGTCGTATAATCGACTGATAAGTGTTGCCAAAGTAGATTTTCCAGAGCCTGTATTGCCCACAATACCCAGTGTTTTTCCTTTTTCGAGGGTAAACGATATGTTTTTTAGGGCTTCGATATTAGTGTCCAGATAGGTAAACGAAACGTTTTTAAATTCAATTTTTCCTTCAATTTTAGTTTCGGTTGGGTTGTGGTTTTTAATTTCGGGTTCGGTTTTTAGAAATTCATTAATCCGCTTTTGCGAAGCCTCTGCCTCTTGCACCATACTCGAAACCCAGCCCAACGAAGCCACAGGCCACGTAAGCATATTGATATACAAAATAAACTGAGCAATAATGCCAATATCGGCTATTTTACCCTCCATATACATGTTTCCACCCACATAAATTACAATAAGATTACTCAAACCAATCAACAAAATCATCAACGGACCAAACAAGGCGCTTGTGGTTGATAAATTCATATATTTATGCTTGCTTTCGGTAGATAACACTTCGTATTCTGCTTGTTTTTGAGGCTCTAAGTTATAAGCTTTTACAATCCTAATTCCCGAAAATATTTCTTGAGCAAAGGAAGATAATTTGGATAAATTTTGTTGATAAACACTGCTTTTTTTATTGATATTTTGGCTCACTTTAAAAATTGAATAAGCCAAAACAGGCAACGGAAATAGCGAATAAAGTGTTAGTTTAGGCGAAATATTGTACATATACACAATTACAATCACAAAACGCATCACCGTATTAAGGGTGTACATAACCGCAGGACCCACATACATCCGCACTTTGCCTACATCTTCCGAAATTCTGTTCATTAAATCGCCTGTTCGGTTTTGTTTATAAAAATTTTGCGAAAGTAATTGGTAATGATTATAAATTTCGTTTTTAAGGTCAAATTCGATGTGCCGAGACATCACAATAAGGGTTTGGCGCATCAAAAATGTAAGAAAACCGGCCACCAAAGTAGCTCCAATAATCCATAAAATATTACTCAAAAGTTCTGCTTGAACCTCGTCAAACGTGGTCTTTTGGTGTTTAAAATGTTCTTCAACCGCTCTGATGGTGTCGCCTACCAATTCGGGGGTAAACAACGAAAATATTTGCGTTATAATAGTGATGAATATTCCGAGTAGAAAACGATATTTATATTTGATAAAATACTTGTTTAAGTATTGCAATTCTTTTAACATAATTTGTTTTTATATAAATTATTGATTGTTATTTTATTAATTTATTAGATATTTAAAAATTTTATTTTTATTAAAAATATTAATATTTATTGCAAAATCAATAAAAAAATATTAAAAAATGTTATTTTTTAATATTTAATAAATATATTTGTGCTAATCATTAAAAGATTATCAATTTTAAAACCATAAAAAATGACAGCAAATATTGATATACAAAAAATAGATCCTGTATTTGGGCAAGCATCATTTGATGGGCATGAACAAATTGTTTTTTGCCACGACAAAGATACGGGTTTAAAAGCAATAATTGGTATTCATAATACGAACTTAGGCCCTGCCCTTGGAGGAACCCGTATGTGGAACTATGCAAACGAATGGGAAGCCCTCAATGATGTGCTGCGATTATCAAGAGGAATGTCGTTTAAATCGTCTATTTCAGGATTGAATTTAGGAGGAGGAAAAGCTGTAATTATAGGTGATTCTAAAACCCAAAAAAAACCTGAATTGATGCGTAAATTTGGTGAATTTGTGCACTCTTTAAGCGGAAAATATATTACTGCTGAAGATGTGGGTATGGAAACCAAAGATATGGACACTGTGAGAGAGGTAACACCTTATGTAACAGGTATTTCGGAAAGCAGAGGAGGCTCTGGAAATCCTTCGCCTGTAACAGCTTATGGAGTTTATATGGGTATGAAAGCGGCTGCAAAATATAAATTTGGGTCAGATAATTTAGCAGGTAAAAAAGTGATGGTTCAAGGAGCCGGAAACGTAGGCAAAAAACTCGTTGAATACCTTACAAAAGAAGGAGCTTTAGTTACCATTGCTGATATTCATCAAGATAAAATGGAAGCTATTAACCACGCTTATGGAGCTACCATTTATACAGGTACCGATTTATATGCTGAAGAAATGGATATTTATGCTCCTTGTGCCTTAGGCGCTACTATAAACGATGAAACTATTGCAAAACTTAAAGCTAAGGTTATTGCTGGGGCTGCTAATAATCAATTAGCAAACGAGCAAATTCACGGAGAAATACTTAAAGAAAAAGGTATTTTATATGCTCCTGATTTTTTGATAAATGCTGGTGGTGTTATCAATGTATATTCTGAACTAAATCAAATGACTCGAGATGAAGTGTTCAAAAAAACAGAAAATATTTACAATACAGCTTTAGATATTTTTGTTTTAGCCGATGCTCAAAATATTACTACTCATCAGGCTGCTTTAGCTATTGCTAAAAAACGAATAGATGAGGCTAAAAAATAATAGTGCTTCTTCTACATACTAATAAGGGGGCTTCTAAAATCAATTTTTAGAAGCCTCCCTTAACTATTTTTAATCCAAAATTGGTGTATGCCACCTTGTTTTGAAGCCGTTTGGGGAACATTGAATACCTTTGGCAAAAAGCAAGAACTGCAAATGGTAATGATGCTGTTTTGCACACCTGAGGGCAACAATTTTTCTCGTATCTTAATTGAATATTTATTAAACCCAGATTACGCATTAGATTTTGTTATTTGATTATCAAAACTTTAAATCTTAGAAGTCCCCTAAGGTTTTTTAATATTCTATGCAACCCTATATAATCTTTAAAAACTCATCTGCACACTGATATAAAAGCAACTCCAAAACATTTTTTTGTTTTTGATTAAGTGCTTCTTTAATTTCAGGTTTTTCGAAGCAATAATACTTAAATCCGTTGATGTATTCACTCGGAATTTTTAATTCTTGCCTATAAAAATCCGTTGAAAAAAAACGGTTTAAGCGCTCTAAATTATCTTCAGAAATTTTAATAATATTAGGCTTAGGTTTTCCTTTGATTAGTTGTATTAACGTTCCTAAAGCACTTGTTAAATTAAGCATTCCGGTATTAGATGTAGCTATTGGATTCGCTAAATTTTCTATAATATTTGAAAGTTGTTTTTTGTTTAAATCCGAAAGATCAAAACCAGAAGAAAAATTTTGAGGATTCATCACCAAAATTTCTTTTAAAACAACCGAAGTAGTATCCATCGGAATCAAAAGTAAGGTGTTTTTAAAGTCGTTTTTGCCTATTCTATAAACCATTTTTTTTAAATGTACAGCCGAAAAAACAAGCGAATCATTTTCTTGTGCTTTAATATTAAAAAAACCTCCTTTTATGCTAATCGCTTTTGTTTTTAATTGTTTATTTTCTACTAAAATTCCTTCCGTTTGTTTAGAAACAGCTACTATTTGCCCTCTAACTGTTTGGATTTGGGAAGCCATTTTACAGGAACATAAAAGAATACATAAAACAGTAAAATTTTTAATCATAAGTATCTATTAGGCTGTAAAAATACAAGTATTCTTCTCTTAAAAAGTGTTAAAATAGGGTTAAAATAATGATAAAATAATGATAGAAACGACTTGAGTGGACCTCCATAAAGGGGTTTAAAAGTCCTCTGAATTAAAACGGATAGTTTATCCCGAAGTTTAAAACCGACTGGCTAATGGTAAAATCTTTTAACCAACGAGTATTTTCGGGACGGGCTGGGTTATAGGTTTTAAAACCCCAATCGAGCCGAAAGACAAAAAATCCAAAATCATACCGCATTCCTACACCCGAACTTACGGCTAAATCTTTTAACGATTGTATGCCTTCAAACCTATGCTTTTCTTCGATTACATCATCTAAAGCATTCCAGATATTCCCCACATCGGAAAACAAGGCACCGTTTAGTTTTCCTAAAATATTAAAACGATATTCCGCATTAAACACTAATTTTAAATTGGCTTCGTTATAATCGTTTACACCTCCGCTCCTGCCAGGACCCAATCGGTAGGCTTGCCATGCCCTGTTATCATTAGCCCCTCCTGCAAAATAACTTCTTGAAAAAGGTATATTATTTGAGTTTCCGTATGGGATTGCAAAGCCAGCAAATACCCTAAAGGCGAAATTACTTTTTTCAAAAACAGGTGCATGCTTGCTAAATTCAACTTCGGCTTTTATATATTGTGAGTATTCAACATTAAAAATTGTTCGATTTTTATTGTTGCTCAATGGGTCTTTTGTAAAATTACTTATCAATGCAAGGGTATTGCCTGCTGCTTCGAGTTTGGTTTTAAAAGTATAATAATTAACATCTAAATTATCTGTTTTAGAAGTTTTTGAAAAAGTAGCATTGGTTGAAATTATTAAATTATCTTCTACCAATCGGGCAAATCGTTCGCCTATACTTCGTATTGTCTTTAAATCTTGTTCTGTGAGTGGCACAGCTGTATTGCCAGTTACGGCATCGTGAATAAACAAAACTGCTCCAATATTGGTTAAATTTCCTCTTGGATCCCAATAGGTAGGGTTGTTGTTATAGGTTTGTGCTAATAGATTTAAGGTTGTATAAGAGGTTTTATAAACGGTAAAATAATTTAAGATATTTAAGTTTCGAACAAATTGTGCATTGACCAAATCTACTCGAAACGAGGTGTTTTTTCGGGGTTGCCAAGCATAACTCAAAGCTCCTGAGAAATTTTCTTTATCTAAGCCAATATTAATTTGCCGATTTAAACTAAAATTTATCCGAGTGGTAGGCATCATTTCTCTTTTAATAATTTTTGAAGTGTTGATAGGAAAAAATATTCGAGGAAAATGCAATCGAAAATCAATACCATACTCCGAAAGGTTAAAAAACACATCATCAGGATTTGAAAGATGTTTAGAGGAGCCAATACTCCCTTGTGCTGCAATTTCTAAATTTTCAGCACCTCTAAAAATATTACGAATGGTTAAAGAAGCCTCACCCGAAATCCCCAAATTTATAATATTTGAATACGTAAAATCTATTGACGGGCTTAAACTAAATTTTTTATATGGTGTTAAAAATATATTTGTATTTAAACAGCCGTTATCTTTTTCTGTGCTATCTTCCAAAAATTGAATATTGGGGTATTGAAATTGCTTTAAATTACTGAGTGCCTGTGAGGTTAAGGTTCTTTTTTTTTCTGAAAATAGGCTATCTTTTTCAATAAAAATTGCACTGGCAAGGGCTTGAGGTTTATAATTTAACTTTTCGGTGCTATAAAACATAATATTTTTATAGCTTAGCGTATCGGTATATTTTTGGGTATTTTTTATCGCAGCATTATCCACAAAAACCGCTACTTTGTTGATACTAAAAATTTGAAAAGGCTTAGTCAAAAGGCTATCGCTTGTTTCGCTTTTTACTAATGGATTATTAATTTTTAAGGTAATATTTACTTTTCCACCTGTGTTTATGGTGTCTAATTTATGCAAAACATCGCTTTCTCGAAAATAAAAAACACCATTGTTCTGAAAATACGAAGTAATGCGTTTTCGTTCGTTATCAAAACGCTCTTTTTTGTAAATTTGGTTGGGTTTTATAAGCGATTGATGTTTGGTTTTCGCAAATAAAAGAGCCAATTCTGGAGTGTCAATTTTTTCGGTAATACTATCAATTACAAAGGGTTTACCGGTCTTTACAATAAAATTTACCTTCACTTTTTTAGAAGTAAGGGTGTCTAAGGTGTGGGTTACTTGGGTATTAAAATAACCATTGTTAAAATAATAAACCATCAAATTTTTCTTTGATTTCACAAGTTTCGTTTCGTCTAAAACAACAGGTTCTTCGCCTAATTTTTTAAAAAAATAGCTATAACCACTCACAAAAAAAGAATTTCCCAACCGATTGACTTGCTTTTCTGATAATAATTTTACTAAATTATTTTTACGATTGGGCTTTTTGTTCAACCAAGCCGTGTAAGATGAATCGACATTTTTTTTTGCTAAATACCCTAAACCTAACCGAAACGGAATGCCTAAAAATTTTGTATTTCTTTTTTGAGAAAGTAAGCTATAAGGAATCTCGTCTTTCGGGAGTGTATCGTTTATTTTTATCGTATTTTCGAGCAATAATCGTTTGTTTTTGGGTACTCGTTTAGTGGTACTACAAGAAATAGCCACAGTTATTATCCCAAAAATGAATAGAAAACGATATGTATGATGGCGGTTCAATTAAATTTCGATTAAATTTGCCCAAAAATACTATATTTTAATGATTTCAAAAAATCAAATAAAACGAATTGTTAGTTTACAACAAAAAAAGTTTAGAAAAGAACTTCAATTATTTATTGCAGAAGGGGATAAAGTAATCAACGAGTTTATAAACGAAGGTTGGGAAGTGGAGCAAATTTTCACTACCGATGCTGCTTTGTTCCATCAGAAAAACTTAAATATTGAACTTATTTCTGAGGCAGAACTCAACAAAATAAGTGGTTTAACCACCCCAAACGATTGTTTAGCGGTTGTCAAAATTCCTAAACCTATCAACACAAAAAATTCAGGATGGACAGTGGTTTTAGACGATATAAAAGACCCGGGCAATGCGGGAACTATCATCCGTTTGTGCGATTGGTTTGGTGTCGAAAAGATGGTTTGTAGCCCCGAAACGGTAGATGTTTTCAATCCAAAAGTGGTACAAGCAAGCATGGGGTCGTTGGCACGGGTTTCGGTGGTTTACCAAGCGTTAGAAGTCTTTTTAGTGGCTCAAAATAAGCCAGTTTATGGAACATTTATGAGCGGAACGTCGGTTTATCAAACAACTTTTGAAACCGATGGAATCTTAGTTTTGGGGAACGAAGCCAATGGGATTTCTACAAAAATTCAACAAAAAATTCAACAAAAAATAACCATCCCTCGTTTCGGAAATTTGCAAAAAACCGAAAGCCTAAACGTGGCTACTGCCACCGCTATTTTTTTAAGCGAAATTAGACGAAAAACAATATAAGGGCTTCTAAGAATTGATTTTCTTATAAAAACGTGTAATTTTTAAGAAGTAGAAGTCTCCTTAATTTGTCTATTATATCTCTTTTAATTTTCTATAAAGGGTTCGCTCTGATATTCCAAGTTCTTGAGCTGCTAATTTACGTTTGCCGTTGTTTCGTTCTAAGGCTTTTTTTATCAACTCTATTTCTTTAGCATCAATTCGTAAAATTTCGGTGGTATCTTCTTCATCTTCAATAGTTTCGGCAAACAAATAATCTTCTTCTTCTGGGTTATGGGTGTTGGGTTTATGTATAATTTTTGAGGGCTGAGTAGTTGGATACGTAACCTTTTCTTCGGTTTTAGTAGCAAAAACACGGTTTATAAGTGTTTGATTTGTCTCTTGCACATGGGCATTATCATGCTGGAGTAGTTCTAAGGTAAGTTTTTTTAAGTCGTTTATGTCCGACTTCATATCGAAAAGAATTTTATATAAAATTTCTCTTTCCGAGTTAAAATCATGTTCGGTTTTGCTATTCGGGATGATAGACGGAGTTAAATTTCCGTCAAAAGGCAAATAATGATGTAGCGTTTCTGCCGAAATTTCTCGTTTGGTTTCGAGTATCGAAATTTGTTCGGCTATGTTTCTAAGTTGTCTAATATTACCATTCCAACGGTATTTTAACAACAACGGAACTGCTGCATCCATTAGTTTTATAGGAGGCATTTTATATTTTTGAGCAAAATCAGCCGCAAATTTTCGGAATAAAATATGAATATCTTCTTTTCGTTCTCGTAAAGGGGGTAATACTATTTCAACAGTGCTCAAGCGGTAATACAAATCTTCTCGAAACCTCCCTTTTTCGATGGCTTGTTGCATATTTACGTTGGTAGCAGCCACAATACGAACGTTGGTTTTTTGAACACTTGACGACCCTACTTTTATAAATTCACCATTTTCAAGCACTCGCAACAATCGAACTTGGGTGGTTAAGGGCAATTCACCTACTTCGTCTAAAAAAATAGTTCCTCCATCGGCTACTTCAAAATAACCTTCTCGTGCATTGGTTGCCCCTGTAAACGAGCCTTTTTCGTGCCCAAAAAGTTCGCTATCAATAGTTCCTTCGGGTATGGCACCGCAGTTTACAGCTATATATTTTCCGTGTTTTCGGTACGAAAGCGAATGGATTATTTTTGGAATACTTTCTTTCCCCACACCACTTTCGCCTGTTACTAGTATTGAAATATCGGTTGGAGCAACCTGAATTGCTTTTTCAATAGCGCGGTTTAGCTTGGGGTCGTTCCCAATAATCTCGAAACGTTGTTTAAGACTTTGTATGCTTTCCATGGGTTAAAAAAAAATACTCTTTAAAATTAGAACAACTAAGTTTATGCAAAGGTATTACAAGATTTTTAAATTAGGGGACTTATAAAAATGAATTTTTAGTAGTCTCCTTTAATTTTTTACTTTATTTTCATTTCGCATTATTTCCAAGCACAAATAATTCCTCCCATAATCATAAGGCAAACTATCCAATATCCAGCATTTATAAAAATATATCTCCAAGATTTTTGTTCAAATAAAGCGTTGGTTCCTAATATAGGTAAGGCCCCAAATAAACCAAACATAAATCCATGCAAAGCCCCATGTTTAAAACTCCGGTAGGTGTTCCCATAAGCGTCCATATAATTTTGTAAAACAGAAGGGTCAATCCCTTTAATTTTGCTTGTGGCTGCTATTGCACTTAGCTGATGAATAACATTAAATTGCAAAATAATACTCAATAAAAAAGCAAAAAAAAGTGCCATACCAAATACAAGAATCATATTCGATTTTTGTGCTTTTTCTTCTGTCATACCTGTTTCTTTCATCCAGGCAGCACCAAAAACTTTTGGATTATACCAAATAGAACCTACTACCAGAGTAGATACTGCTGCAGCCAATAAGGCTAACCAATTAATTTCAATCATAATTTTTAATTTTTATAGGTTAATAATTAACAAATTTATAAAAACAAATCGAAAATTTAATTTTTAATCGATTAGACTGTGTTTTTTTTAATAAATTTGCAGTATAAAAACAAAATATCTTTATGGCTTTTAAAAACGAGCTGTTAGGTTAAAAACTTTCATTATATAAAAAAGAAATTAAAAAATACTCACATGATAAAAATATTAGATTGCACTCTGAGAGATGGGGGTTATTATACAAATTGGGATTTTGATAATTTACTTGTTGAAGAATACTTAAAATCTTGTAATTCATTACCAATTGATTATATAGAAGTGGGTTATAGATCTTTACCACAGCAAGAATACTTAGGAAAATATTTTTATTGTCCTGATTTTGTTATCAAAAAAATAAAAAAACATTATCATAAAAAAATTGCGATAATGCTTAATGAAAAGGATGTAATGTGTTCAGATTTAGATTATTTATTGCATAGTATTGTTGGTGAAGTTGATATGATAAGGCTTGCAGTGGATCCTCAAAATATAAAAAGAGCTGTTGAACTTGCCAAACATATTAAAAGATTTAATTTTGAAATTGCTTTTAATGTTATGTATATGACAAAATGGAAAGCAATTGAAAATTTTTTTGAATGTATTTTATTAGTTAATGAGGTTGCAGATTATTTTTATTTAGTAGATTCTTATGGAGGTGTTTATCCAAATGAGGTTAAGGAAATTTGTAATTCAGTTAAACAAAAACTTACAATTCCGTTTGGTTTTCATGGGCATAATAATATGGAACTAGCACTTATAAATAGCCTTACAGCATTAGATTGTGGGGCTAGTTTATTAGATGTAACCATTACAGGCATGGGCAGAGGTGCAGGGAATTTAAAAACAGAACTTTTATTAACGGCACTTCAAGCAAAAGGATTATTAGATTTTAATTTTAATAAGCTAAGCGATGTTATTCAAATGTTTGAAAGTTTACAAGAAAAGTATAAATGGGGGACAAATTTACCATACATGGTTTCAGGGGCAAATTCGCTTCCACAAAAAGATGTAATGGATTGGGTTGGGAAGCGATATTATTCTTATAATAGTATTATTAGGTCGTTAAACAATCAAAAAACAAAAGTTGAAGATAACGAACGATTTGATATTTTTAACCCAATTCAATCAAAAAATATTATACTAATTGTTGGAGGTGGTACCAGTGTTTTAGAACATATAGATTATATTTTGTTATTTTTAAAAAACAATCCAGAAATAGCAGTAATTCATTCTAGCTCTAGAAACGCTTATAATTTTAAAGACATTCAAAACCAACAATATTTTTGTTTAACAGGGAATGAAGGTAGTAGGTTAGAAAAAGTTTTAGGTAATTTTAATCCAGATGATAGTTTGTTTATACTGCCATCATACCCCCGCAAAATGGGGACTTATGTTCCAGAATTTGTTAAATTAAAAACAAAAGAATTAAAAAGTATTGATTTTATAAATGATTTGAAAGACACACATACATCAATAGCACTCCAAACAACTATTGAATTAAAAGCAAAAGAAATTTATATTATTGGATATGATGGTTACACAAATAATTCTATAAGTGGTAGAGAGCTTGAATTATTTAACGAAAATGAATTTATTTTTAAAACTTTTATAAAGCATCAAAAAATATTGCTCAAATCATTAACTCCAACATTATATAAAAGTTTAGTTTCAGATTCAATTTATTCAAAATTTTAATAATGAAAAGAGTTTTAGGAATAATCCCATCACGATTAGAATCAAGTAGATTACCACAAAAGCCATTGCATAAAGTTTTAGGTATGCCTTTAATTTTACATGTTTTAAAAAGAGCAAAATTATCTACCGTACTTACAGATTTGGTTGTTGCAACTGATTCTGAAGAAATTGTTAGTATTGTAGAAAAAAATGGAGGAAAAGCAATTTTAACAAATAAAAACCATAAAAACGGTACCGAACGGATGATTGAGGTGATGGAACAATTTCCTACCTACGATTATTATACGCTTATAAACGGAGATGAAGTATTATTAAACCCAGATTCTATTGAAACAAGTATAACTTTATTAGACGATAATCCAACAGCAGATGCTTCTCTATTATCTATAAAATATACTAAAAAAAATTCACCTTCCGATTTTAAAATTGTAGTAAATCTTGCAAATGAAGTAATGTATATTTCACGTAATGACATTCCTTCGGAGAGCAGAAATCCTGTAGAATTTATGTTAAAAGCATATCATTTAATGACTTTTAAGCCAGAAACCCTTAAATTTTATAAAACCTTAGAAAAAACACCCTTAGAAAAAATTGAAGATCATGAACATTTACGACTTTTAGAACACGGAAAAAAAATAGTTTGCAAAATTGTAGAAGACAAATGTATTAGTTTAGACACACCCGATGATTTGCCAATAATTGAAGAATATTTACAAAACGATCCAATTTTTAAAAAATATGCTTAGCAATTATAAAATTATTTTATGGGATTTTGACGGAGTTTTAATGAACTCAAATAAAGTTAGAGATTACGGTTTTTTAGAGGTTTTAAAAGAATTTCCTAAAGCACAAGTTGATGAACTACTAAAATTTCATCAAAAAAATGGAGGACTTTCACGATATGTAAAATTTAGATATTTTTTTGAAACCATAAGAAATGAAAAATTATCCGAAAATGAGATGAACCACTATTTGATTTTATTCTCTGAAATAATGAAACAGCGTTTGTTAGATAAAAAATTATTAATTACAGATAGCATTAATTTTATAAAAAAAAATTATACTAATTTTAAAATGCACATTGCCTCAGGTTCCGATCAAACAGAGCTTCGGTATATTTGTAAAGAGTTAAAAATTAGCAATTATTTTTTATCCATTAATGGCTCACCAACTCCTAAAAAAGAATTAGTTAAAGACATAATACATAAAAATAATTATAAAACAAATGAATGTGTTTTTATAGGCGATTCTATAAACGATTATGAAGCAGCCAACGTGAATAACATAGATTTTTATGGGTATAACAATTTAGAATTTAAAAACAAAAGTTATAACTATATCGAAAGTTTTAAAAGCCCCATTTAATAACCACAATTTATTAAACCACTAAAAATAAACAAATGAAATTATTAAATTTACAAAACAAAAAAAAGAATTATTAAGAACTAAAATTAATTCTATGATTTATTATGGCCCTTTTGCGGGGCTTAAAATTCCAGAAAATGTATTTAAAGTATTGTTTATTACCGAAATATTAGGTTTCTATGAATCATGTTTACACCCAATTATTACAAAATTATTAAACAGAAAACCAAAAAATATTATATTAGTAGGAGGTAGTAATGGCTATTATGCAGCTGGTTTTAACTATTTATATAATCCTATTAAAATAACCATCTATGAAACTTCAGAAGCAGCACATAAAAACATTAAATCATGGTTTGATATAAACAATTTAACTAATTTTGAAATCTTAGGAGAGGCAAATACTGAAAATTTTAAAAACCATTCCAACGATGTTGATTTTATGCTTGTAGATTGTGAAGGGTTTGAACAGCACTTATTAGACCCATCAAAATTTACTTGGCAAAACAATACAGATATTATAGTTGAATTACATCATTTTTACGTTCATAGAATACAAAGTATGATAGTTGAAAGATTTCATAAAACACATGAAATTCAAATAATTTTTGAAGATTTATTTGAAGATGAAAAGATAATAAAAATCTTAAAAGGCATGAAATTAGATTTAAAATTTGATAGAATGCCCAACCATAGATGGATTTTTGAAAATGGAAATAAGGTTTATACAACGGGTGTCTTTATGTATTTGAAACCTAAAAACGTTTAATAATTTAAAATTTTGAAACCAAATAATTTATTAGAAACATATAAACACATTTTCCAAAAAAATGTCTAGAAAAAAGAAATTTATATTTGGTGCCTTTGCTCTTAACTTTAAAAGTTTAATTGTAGGTATATTAAGCATCGTTATCACCCCCATTTTATTAAAAAAGATTGATGCAAATGGTTATGGAATTTGGGTGTTAATAGGAAATATTGTTGGGTATATAAATTTGTTTGATTTCGGTATAACAGGAAGTTCGAACACATTAATAGCCAGAACTAAAAATAATATATCGTCGCTTAATAAACTTATTTCAAACGTTTTATTCCTTCAAACATTAATCGGTTTTGTTATTTTGTTAGTAGGTTTTGTTTTTTCATTTTTTATAGAATCCTTTTTTAATATTAATTCAAAAGACGCTCCTTCGGTAGAGTTAGTTTTTTTGTTATCAGTATTTTCATTAGCACTTTCATTCCCTATACGGACATATGTTAGCGTTTTGGTTGGAAATCAATTAATACATAATAATGCTTTTATTGAATTATTTGTTCATATTATAACAATTTTTATTCAATTAGTATTATTAGAATTTAATTTTGGATTGTTTTCTCTTCCATTAGGTCTTATATCCACTCGTTTATTGTTGTTTTATATTTACTATCGATATGTAAAAATAAAACTACCAGAACTTTCTGTTACATATAAACATATTTCGTTTAAAGAAATGAAATCAATTTTAAATGTTAGCACAATGTGGTTTTTAGGCTCTTTAGCAGCAATGATAATTTATTCAAGTGATAATATACTTATTGGGAAATACATTAGCACTGAAGCAGTTGCAAAATATACTTTAACATTTTTATTAGTTGAGTTTTTAAGACAAAGGTTGTACTCATTTAATAGTGCTGCAATGCCTGGTATTGCTGAACTTTTTGGAAATAATGAAATTCATAAGATAAGAAGTGTGTATTTAAAAACCCAAAGATTAGTATGGACAATTGCACTTTTGGCATTTCAGATTATTTTTTTGTTCAATGAAAGTTTTGTGAGTTTATGGGTTGGGAAACAATATTTTATTGGTAGTACTGCAAATGTACTATTTGCAACGTATTTATTTTTAACAATTATTTTTCATAGTTCATCTATAATAATAAGCTCTTCTTTAAATATAAAAGGTATATCTCTATTTAGATTACTTGAAGCAACTATAAATATTTCGTTGTCAATATTTCTAATAAAAAAATATGGATATGTAGGGTTAATTGGCAGTACAATATTTGCTTTGCTTATAACCAATTTTTGGTATGCTCCTATAAAAACACTTGCTATTCTAAAAATAACAAAAATAGAATACTTCAAAACAATTATTATTAAAGTTTTACCTGTTTTTTTGATATTCATAGTTTTCAATGTATTAGTTTTTATAGTTTTTAAAACATTTTTTAATCTTTTGTTTATTCGGTTATTATTTTTTGTTTTTTTATCATTATGTGCATTATATTTAATTGAAAAAAAAATTATTTTAGATATATTTAACAAAATTAAAACGTTAAAGAAGTGATTAAAAACAAAAAAAACATACAATACATTTAAAATTTAAATGAAAATAGTTATCAATTAAAAAATTTATTGATAACTATTGAAAATAAATCATTTTTTTAAAAAATGATTATATAAAGTTATAGGTATATTTATAATATCTGGTTTTTATTATATTTGTAAAAAATTATTCCTTTTGTCAAGAATACCCGCCCTTGTGAAATTTGACAATAAAATATTAAGTAAAAAAAAGATAAATCATGCTAAAAAAAATTATTAAAAAGTATTTATTAAGATTAAAAAACTTTTTCACAAACAAAGAACTTCAAGAAAGTGTTTCAGAACTATTAAGAATTAAAGTATTAGAAAATGCAAATTCATTAAATAAAAAAGAACATAGAGTGTTTTCGCAACATGGTGAAGACGGAATAATCAACGAAATTTTTAAGAGAATAGGAACTACAAATAAGCAATTTTTTGAATTTGGAGCAGGAAATGGACTTGAGAATAATTCAATTTTCTTGTTAACCCAAGGTTGGTCTGGTATTTGGGTTGAAGGGAGTAACAAGAATTATAACATATTGTGTAGTATATTTAAAAATGCTATAAATAATAAAAAACTTATTATAAAAAATGAAATTATTAATGAAAATAATATAAATAAATTTGTAAAAGCCAATAGTATTAACGAAGAAATAGATTTTATGTCTATAGATATTGATGGTAACGATTATTATATTTGGAAAGCATTAGAAATTAAACCAAGAGTATTATGCATAGAATTTAATGCGTCTTTCCCCCCAAATTCAGAGTTTTTAGATAAGATATCAGATGAGTTTTGGGATAACTCACTTTGGTTTGGGGCAAGTATTGATGTAATGACAAAATTAGCACATTCAAAAGGATATTCATTAGTTTGTGTTGATAGTTCAGGCACTAATTTGTTTTTTTTAAGAAATGATGTTATAAATGAAAGTTTTGAAGATATAAACAATATTGAAAAATTATATTTTCCAACAAGATATAGTCTATATTATCCGCAAGGACATAAAAAAAACTTTAAAATACAATGTTAAAAACAGCAATTCTTATAAATTTTGGTGTAGATATTAGGCATTTCTATTTAAGTGGATTTTATAAAGAATTAAAAAAAAACACACAAATTATTTTTTTAGTTAAAAAAAACAGCCTCTCAAAAAAACTAATTGATAATTATAATATTGATGCAATTGAATTTGATGATAATTTTTTAGAGCCTAAAAACTATTTAATCAAAATAATTTATAGTAAATTTGAAAGTTTCTTTACAAAAATTTTAAAAGCAAGAGAACGAAAATTCTTTAAAGTAAATTATCATTTTACAAAAGGCGAAACACAAACTAAGAGTAAAATTATTGATCTCCTTTTAGGGTCAGAACTATTGTATAAAAACATTCGGTTTTTTAAATTATTTTTTGATAAATATTATTATAAATCAAAACAAATTGAAAAAATTTTAAAGAACAATAATATTGAAAATTTAATATACTACAGTAGTAGAGTTGATAATTTGAAGTTTATAACAATTACAGCAAAACAATGTAATATTAACCTATATAATTATTCGGGTTATTGGAAAATAATTTCTTTAGATTATTATCTTGATGCAATGCCTAAAAAAGTATTTTTATGGAACAACGAAGATGAAAAATATCTCTCAAAGTTTTATCCAAAAAACAAAAACACTCATGTTGTTACTGGCGATTGGTTCTTAAATAGTTATACTAATTATTTAGTTTCTAAAAAACGCGATTATTATCAAACTAAATATAACTTTAATAGTAATCAAAAAATATTTTTGATGCCCTTGTCAATGAAAGTGGTATTTAAAAACGAATTAGAATTAGTAATAAAGATAAATAACTATATTTCAAATTTAGAAATAGAACACAAACCAATAATACTTTTAAGAGAAAATCCATTTGAAATTAACACTACTAACATATACAAAATAAAATCTTTAGAACATGTAAGATGTTGTGAAAATTTCTGGAATGTAAGCAAGAAAGAAGATTTTATTTTTCAAAATATCGAAGGCGAAAATGAATGGAAAGATTTATTATTCTACTCTGATGCAATAATTTCTACACCTTCAACCGTATCTTTAGAAGGGTTATTGTCTCGAAAAATATGTTTAAATATATTATTTGATGAAACAGAAAACTATAACAATACAATAGCTTCTTTTAGTAAAACCAAATTTTATAAACCCCTTTGGAACGATAATAATTTGAAATTTTTAACTAATTTTAGCGATTTTAAAAAAGTGTTTAAAGACTTGTTAAGCGATAAGATTAATTTTGAACATAAAGAATATGTTTTCAAAACTCAAATGGATAATATTATGAATGAATTTAACACAGATTATGAAAAATAAAATACCTAATATTATACACTTTGTTTTTGGAATGAAACAAGATTTTGGAGGAAAACCATTTAATTTAATTCATTATTTAGCTATTAAATCAGCTTTTGATGTTAATTCTCCAGATATTATCTATTTTCATTATCAATATGAACCAAGCGGAGTTTGGTGGGAAAAGGCAAAACATTTTATAAAGTTAAACAAAATAGAAGCACCAACAGAAATATTTAATAATCCGTTGTGCCACGTAGCTCATCAGGCAGATGTAGTCAGGCTACAAATGTTGCAAAAATATGGAGGAATTTATTTAGATTTAGATACTATATGTGTAAAACCTTTTACACCATTATTATCTTATGATTTTGTTATTGGAACAGAAGCGAATGAAGCATTTTTAGAATTACCTTTTTTAGAAAAAATTATTAGAAGGTTTATTAACATTATTTTTTTAAAAAAAAAGAAGAATAATAAAATAGGTTTATGTAACGCTGTAATTTTATCAAAGCCAAATAGTAACTTTGTTAATTTGTGGATTAGCGAATACAAATCTTTCCGCTCAAAAGGGCGTGATGCATATTGGGCAGAACATTCTGTATTGTTACCATTAAAACTAGTTGAGAAATATAAAAAAGATGTAAAAGTTTTAAAATATGATGCCTTTCATTATCCTACTTGGACATCTAATGGGTTAAAAAAAATGCACGAAGAAAACAACGAATATAAAAATGCATATTGCCATCATTTATGGGAAAGCCAATCGTGGGAACCTTATTTAAGCACATTAACAGAAGAAGAAATAAAAAAAGAGAAAACAACTTATACCACAATAGCATCTAAATTTTTATAAAATAATGTATTTAAAAGAACTAAACTATAAAATACTATATAACCCTACACAGGACGTCCCAATTTTATCTTCACTTATAATTTGCACTTATAAGCGAAGTTTAGAAATAGTTAAACTTATAAAACATTTAGTAACATTAAACGATTTGCCCAGCGAAATACTTATAATTGATGGGTCAAACGATACAGATACTTTAAAAGAATTAGATAACTTTTTTTTGCATAATGAAAATAAAATTAATTCTAAAATTATCTATATAATTGCTCCTACCGGATTAACCATTCAACGAAATGCAGGGATTGACATTTCAAAAGGAGAAATTATTCATTTTTTAGATGATGATTGTTTTCCCGAACAAGATTATTTCTATGAAATAGAAAAATTATTTGATTCAGATAATAAAATAGGAGGTGTAACTGCTAATATACTTAACGAGAGAAGTTCTAAATTGTCTTTAAAAAACAAAATTCGTTTTTGGATTGGAATTTACTCAAAAAAACATACCCCAGGAATTTATTATTGCAATGGTAGCTCAATACCACCCGAAACAAAAGCAATATTAACCGAAGATTATGAAGTAAATATACTCTCGGGTGCCTGTATGTCATTTAGAAAAAAAACACTAAATGAAGCAGGCGATTTTTCAGAATTTTTTTCAGGTTATGCACAAGGAGAAGATTTAGAAGCCTCGCTACGAGTAAATAAAATTTCAAAACTTATGATTGCACATAAAGCTAAATGTAATCATTATCATGTGAATGTATCTCGCCCAAATTTGTTTAAAAAAGGATATATGGAAGTTTATAACAAATACTATATCTGGAAAAATAACACCCCAAACAAAAAAATAATATGTTATGTTCAATTTTGGGGAGATGTTTTGTTTTTATATTTTTATTCACTTATGTTGTTTTTAAAAAGTGGTTTTAACCTTAAATATATCAAATATTTTAAAGGTTTTTTAAAAGGAACCTACGATGCACTAACCAAAAAAGCAGTAGAAAAACCAAGAACCGTACGATTTATTTTAAAAAACTAAAAAATCATACCTTTTGAAAGCAATTCAATACGCAAATTATCCCTACACAATTTTTTACAGTATCGTAAGCACAATACTATGCTCATTAATGCTGATTGATAAATTTGATATAGCAGGAATGTTTTTGGCAGCTGTTTTTGGTGTATTATTCGTCAATAGTATGCTTTTAAATCATGGAGCTTATTTTTTTGCAATAAATATATTTATATTTTCTCCATTTTTAATGATATTAAGGCAGTATTTTATAAGTTATAATGGGGTTATTATTTTATTGTTTTTTTCATTAATATTATGGATTACAAAAAATTACAATATTTTTAAATTTGTAATATTTAGAACAAAGTTTCTCTTACTAGCTCTCTTTATATTAATTTACACAATATATGGAGCTTTTATGGGAGTTCCGGTATTAAAATTTATAAAATTTCATGAAACTATTCTGGCAATTCTTATTTTTTTAATGCTATTAACAAGTATTAATTACTTCCGTAAATATGTGGTATTTTTTATTTTAAGTTCTGTATTATTGGTTTTAAGTTTATCAAAATATTTTCAAACTCGTTTTTTTATACAAACCGATGATTTAAAATTTGGATTAGACCCAAGTTCTATAAGCGTTGCCTTAACAATGTCGCTTATTTTTGTTCTTATTGATAATAATTTTTGGATAATACATTTTACAAATAAAAACATACAAAAATTCAAAATATTTATCGTTGCTTTTATCATATCACTAATTATTTTATCAACCTCTCGAGTAAATTTCTTTGTAGCTATTGTTATTTTTATTGTATATTTTTTTTTAGAAAAACAAAAATTTATTAGTTTTATATCCGTAGGGGTGTTAGCGGTTCTTGTTTTTTTAACTTTAAAATTTTCAGGACAAACAAAGGTGTCTGATAAATTTTTCAAAAAGACTTTTAATAACGAGCGAGGTATTGAAGCCGCAACCACCGGAAGGTCAGAAATGTGGGTAATGACTGGTTTTTATTTAATAAATTCTGATATTTTAAGTATTCTCGTAGGAACAGGTCCTGGTTCAGGCCAAGATTTCACAGAAGAATACTCAAAAAAAGCAGATGTAAAATTAATATACGGAAAACGATACGAATTGCATTCATTATACCTAAATGTATTAGTAGAATTTGGTTTCATTGCTTTTATATTTTTTATTTCATTTATAATTACTAGACTAATTAAACTTTTTAAATTCTATAAAAAATATAAAACCACCATTCCATTTGCATCATTTATTGCCTATTTAACATACGTATTTAGTGTGTCAGGATTAGGCTTAGTTCCTGGTTTGTTATTAAGTTTTTCGTTAATCAATTCTACATACATCTTAAATATTAATAAACAACCCAAAAATCGCAAGTGATTTTCTTGCATACTAAAAATGCTTTTTTATGAGTTTTTTTT
>CAYXAF010000022.1:0-31763 GCA_964463035.1 uncultured Flavobacterium sp. | reverse complement strand
ATAAAAATAATCCCCCCCATTCAAAGTGATTTTAGAGGATTTTCAGTTATTAAAACCAATAAAAATACCAACGAAACTTTTGTGTATTCGAGTACTATTATTTCGGAAGATTTTGGAATAAATTTAGCCGCATTCGATAAAAAATTAGATACTAATTTAAAAAGCTTTAGTGCCAAACAAAAAACACAAATTTTTGACCTAAACAGCATAGATAAAACCAATTTATCATACAACCTAAAACCTAAAATTTCTATTGAGCAACAAGGCAGAATTGATGAGCTTGATAAAATACAATTTAAATTATATTACAATAAATATTTAGAATTTCAACCCATCAACGAACGAATATCAAAAGATACTTTACAAAAATATTTAACAAACGAATTAAAAAAATATGATATAAAAACCCCTTTTGAATTCGGAATTTACAATAACAATTTAGCAACAAAAGTAAAATCAGATAATTTTAAATACCTAAAAGAGAACACTTATAATTTACCACTTTTTAACGAAAATAAAACCACTCAAAACAATTATGATTTATTGGTAAGTTTTCCTAAAAAAGAAAAATTTTTGTTCTCATCACTCACAGGAATCACACTTTTATCGTTACTATTTACGCTTATAATTATTGTTGCATATGCCAACACGTTGCAACAATTGATTTTACAAAAACAAATTTCGGAAATTAAAACCGATTTTATAAACAATATGACCCACGAATTTAAAACCCCTATTGCAACCATCAATTTAGCGTTAGATGCCATTAAAAACCCTAAAATAATTGACAAAAAAGAGATGGTCTTAAAATATTTGCAAATGATAAAGGACGAAAACAAACGGATGCATGCACAAGTGGAAAACGTCCTTAGGATTTCAAAACTTGAAAAAAAAGAAATTGATATAATCAAAGAACCAATTGATATTCATAACATTATAGAAATTGCGACAGAACATGTGAAACTCATAATTGAAAATAGAAACGGAATAATAAATAAAAATTTAACAGCAACACAAACCACAGCATTGCTAAACGATGTTCATTTTACAAATGTGTTAGTAAATATTCTTGATAATGCCATCAAATACTCACCAGATGAGCCTAAAATAGAAATTGTAACCGAAAATGTAAAAGATTTTGTGTTGATAAAAATAAAAGACAAAGGAATTGGAATGAGCAAAGCCACACAAAAAAATATTTTTGATAAATTTTATAGAGAGCACACAGGCAATATTCATAATGTAAAAGGGCATGGATTAGGATTGGCTTATGTAAAACAAATTGTGGAGGCACATAATGGGGAGGTTTTTGCAGAAAGCGAAAAAGGAAAAGGAAGCACTTTTACCATTAAATTACCCGTTCTAAATTAAAATTTATAGGCACTTATAAAAATTGGTTTTTAATGGTAATTTGTAATTTGCAAGAAGTGAAGCAAAATTTAAAAAGAAATACAAGCATAGTTATAGCTACTATGAATACAATTTTTAAATTTTCAACACACTAATTTTTAAAAGAATTTGTTGTAATAAAAATAATTTTTTAAAGGTCTTTAAACTTTCGGTACCTTTTTTGATAACAAACTTTAAAAACAAACAATACTTATGGAAGGAAAAAAAATACTATTGGTTGAAGACGACCAAAATTTTGGAGCCATTTTAAAAGATTATCTATCCTTAAACGATTTCGAAGTAACCCTTGCCAAAAACGGTATGGAAGGCTTTGAAAAGTATAAAAAAGACATATTCGATTTGTGTATATTAGATGTAATGATGCCTTATAAAGATGGTTATACCTTAGCAAAAGAAATACGAGAACGAGATAAAGAAGTTCCAATTATATTTTTAACTGCTAAAACACTGAAAGAGGACGTGCTGAAAGGATACAAAGTAGGAGCAGATGATTACCTAAACAAGCCTTTTGATTCGGAAGTTTTATTGATGAAAATTAGAGCAATTATACAACGAAAAAAAATAGAAATTAAAAAAGAAAACACCGTTTTTGAGTTTACCATTGGCAAATTCCATCTTAATTCAAAACTTCGGCATTTATCTTTTAATGGTGATACACCTATAAAACTTTCACCTAAAGAAAACGAATTATTAAAAATGCTTATTTTACATAAAAACGACTTGATGCCCAGAGAGTTAGCCTTAACGAAAATCTGGAGAGATGATAATTATTTCACCTCACGAAGTATGGATGTTTATATTGCAAAAGTAAGAAGCTATTTAAAAGCCGATGAAAATGTAGAAATTTTAAACATTCATGGAGAAGGATTTCGATTAGTAGTTAAAAACGAATAATTATGAAACTAATATTAAACATCATTAGTATTGCTTTTTTCTCTTGTAATACGATGCAAAATACAGAAAATACAGAAGTTGTATTACAAAAAAACAAATGGATTTTAGAATACACTATCAAACCAGACAACCAAAAGTGGATTCCTAAAAAACAAGGCGTATTTGTGATAACTTTTGACAACCAAAATCATTTTTCAGCCAAAACCGATTGCAACACCATGGGTGGAAGTTATACAGCTGATGAAACTAAACTAAATTTTGGACAAATAATGGCAACCGAAATGTGGTGCGAAGGCTCAGAAGAAGGTATTTTTGGAGGTTTATTAGCCCAAGTTGAAAGCTATAAACTACTAAAAAACAATAATTTAGAAATTTATTTAAAAAATTCAAAAGGAAAAATGGTTTTTAAAAAAGCATAGGGATTTCTAAAAATTGTTTTTCTAATGAAAATTTGTAATTTTTAAGAAGTAGAAGGCAAAATTTAAAAAGAACCACAGGCGTAGCCGTAGCTACGATGAGGCGATTTTTAAATTTTAACAAACTAATTTTTAAAAGAACTTTTTGTCATAAAAATGAATTTTTAGAAGTCCCCTATAACTCGTAAAAAATATTTGAACTACACAATAGGAAAAACCCTACCTCAAAAGTAGGGTATTTCCTATTGTGTGTTTTATAAAATAGCATAACCTTTGCCAATAATTTTAACAACAAACACATTATGAAAAAAATTTTAATTTTTATACCTGTTTTATGGATAATATTTGCCTGTAAAAACGAAGCAAAAAAAGCAGAAACCTCTACCGATAGTGTAGCTGTTGAACAAAAAACAGCAATGCAAATTACCGATAGTTTAACATTAGAAAATTTTAGACAACTAACCGACGTGCAAAAACAAATTGAATGGTTACAAGCCAACGGTTCTATGGTTTATACCCAAGAATTGAATAAATATTTTATTGAAAATCATTTAGTTAACTATACAGACCCAATAAAAGATGGTTTTAAAAATGCGGAAAAAACGTCCTTCACTTGGGCAAATTTTCAAGAAATTTTTGAAGGATTTATGTTTGAAAAATTTGTAAAATTCAACGGTTCTAATCGAAATTTAGAGCTTACTCTTGTTGATACATTTGATAAAAATGATTTAAACTATTGCATTCCATTGTTTAAAGCCATTCAGAAAAAATATAATTTAACCGAAACAAGCATCATCGAAGTAGCAAAATTTAAAGTTTCAGGCAGAGATGTTGTCGCTTTTTCTGTAAAAGGCGAAAATGAAGTATTTGATTATACAATTAAACCCTAAAATGATAGTTTTCAAATATATAATTGCTTGTTGTTTGCTGTTTGGATGGTTTGTTTTAAACAAAAAAAATAGAAACAACAAACTTTTGCTTTTTATTTTATTAAATTTATTACTCACCGAAATAATTGCAAATTTTTTAAGCAATTTAGGTTTATTATATTCCATTAGTTTTATTATTCATCATTCGCTTTGGCTTTGGATTATGGTTTCTGTTATGCTACACAATAGTTTAGCAAAATTATTTTTAATTATTTTTTACACCTTTTCAATTTTAAATTTATTATTTATTGAAAAGGAACTGCCAAATTTTTACACCTATGTAGTTGGTTCAATAGTATATATTATCTTATTTATTATTGAAAGTTATAGACGGCTACAACAAGAAGATTTTGATTTTATACAATCCAATACATATTTACTTATTTTTGCCCCTGTCTTTTTCTTTTTAATATTTAGTTTTATGTTTGGCTATGGCTCCAGCGAGCTAATGAATATTTATCTTTATAATAAAATTGATTTTTATGATTTTATTGCAGCCACAGCAAATACCATTTACTATTTCTTAATCTTAGTGTATATTTACAAAGAATTTAAAAATAAAAATGTATAACAAAGTAGCCATCGGTATTATATTTTCGCTATTTTTTATAATCTTGGTAGTGCTCTTTTCTATCATTATTATTCGACTACTAATTTATCGAACAAAAAAATATGCTCAAATTATACACGAAAAAGAATTAAATCATCAAAAAGATATTACAAATACCATTCTTGAAACACAAGAGCAAGTTTTAAACAATATTTCAAAAGATATACATGATGATGTAGGGCAACAACTTACGTTTATTAACTTTCAAATAGAACACCTAAAATTAGACCACCCAAATTTTGCCCTCCCTTTGCTTCCGTTGTCTGAATCGGTTGGGCAGTTGTCTGATACTTTACGAAATATAAACCAATCCTTAAATGCCAATTTTTTATGCCAACAAAACATCTATCATTCTATTGAAAA
The DNA here is from genome assembly GCA_964463035.1 of uncultured Flavobacterium sp. GTDB lineage: Bacteria > Bacteroidota > Bacteroidia > Flavobacteriales > Flavobacteriaceae > Flavobacterium. Next base: position 27,141 of record CAYXAF010000022.1, on the reverse strand, counting down.
CGAACTTAAAAGAATCAAAAAATACACAAAAATAACTCTTGAAAGCAAATTACCCATTCAAAATAAATACAATTTTACAGCCACCGAAAAAATTGTAATTTTTAGGATTTTTCAAGAAATTATAAACAATATTTTAAAACATTCAAAAGCTTCCGAAATATCAGTTTTAATAACCGAATTTCCTGTTTTTAAAATGATTATTACTGATAATGGCAAAGGTTTTTCTGTTGAAAACATTCAAGACAAACAAACCAACGGACTAAAAAACATAAAAAACAGAGCAGAAATGATAAATTATACCATTGAAATACAATCAAATATAAACAAAGGGACAAAAACAATACTTGCTCAACAAACATCCTTATTTTAACCCAGATTAGGCATTAGATTTTGTTATGAAAACTAAATACACAATAAAATTAAGAACTCACGGATTATTTTTAGATGAGAAATATTTTTGTATTTTGAATTTAAAAATAGAAGTAAATACCTAATTTTGAAGTAGATCTAGTTTGTAATAAAACTTTAATGCGTAATCTGGGGTTAACTTTTAAATATATATATATATAATGGACAAAATTACAATTGCAATAATAGATGATCACAAAATTGTAAGGCAAGGACTAAAAGAATTGCTAGAAAAATTAATCATTTTTTCTGTTATTTATGAGTTTGAAAGTGGTTCAGAGTTTTTAGAAAAATTACCTTTAAGCCCAACACCTGATATTTATATAATAGATTATTCGATGCCAGAAATCAATGGAATTGAAGTGCTTAAAACCTTAGAGCTAAGAAACGAGGAGTATAAAACACTACTTTTAACCCAACATTCGGATGAACAAATTATAAACGATGCACATTATTATGGAGCCAGAGGTTACCTTCACAAAAATTGTACGGCTACAGAACTAAAAACCGCCTTATTAAATATAAAAAATATAGGATATGTAAATACATCTGATGCCCTATCACGAATAAAAAACTACGAACCTTCTGAAATTTTAATCAAAAATCCACAACTTAGTGCACGTGAATTAGAATTTTTAACTTTGGTTTGCGACCCTAAAGAATACACTTATGATTTAATAGCACAAATGATGGGTATTTCTATAAAAACAATAGACAATTGCAGAACATCTCTTTTCGAACGTTTTAATATAAAATCAAAAGTAGGACTAGTTTTATTTTCACATAAACACAAACTTACCAAGCCATTTATATAGAGACCTCTAAAAAAATGTAACCCAACCCTCATTTTCAATAATTTTTCAAATATTTATCAAATAACAAGTGTATTGTGTATTAAAAATAGTATTTTTGTTTCGTTTGAAAAATAAATGTAAAAATTAAAAATGTCAAAAAAAATTAAATACTATTACGACCCTGAAAAATTAGCTTATTTAAAGATAAAAAATCAAACGAGCAAAAAAATTGCATACGTTGCTTTGTTTTTATTATCGGCTGCTTTATTTGGTTTTTTAGGATTTGTGGTAATGCTTAATACCCCTTTTTTAAAGACTCCTGCTGATAAAATGCGAACACGTGAAAACGAAAATTATAAATATAATTTTAACCTTTTAGATAGAAAAGTAAAACAATTAGAAAAAGTTTTAAACGCTATTGAAGAACGAGATAACAATATTTACCGAGTATATTTTAACACTTCTCCTATCCCGATGGACGAGCGTAGAGCAGGTTTAGGAGGTATCAATAGATACAAAGATTTAGAAGGATATAACAATTCTGAATTAATAATAAACACAAGCAAACGAGTAGATGAACTTACAAAAGCTATCATAATTCAATCAAAATCCTTAGACGAAATCGTAATTTTAGCAAAAGGAAAGGAAAAACTTTTAGCTGCAATTCCAGCTATTCAACCCGTTAAAAATGAAGATTTAAAACGAATGGCTTCTGGATATGGGTATCGGTCGGACCCATTTACAAAAGTTAAAAAGTTTCATTATGGAATGGATTTTACTGCTAAAACAGGTACCCCAGTTTTTGCCACTGGTGATGGAGTGGTTTTTAAAGCAGATAATTCTCTTTCTGGATATGGACATCACATCGAAATAAACCACGGATTTGGATATAAAACCTTGTATGCACATTTAAGCAAATACAACTGTCGCCCAGGACAAAAAGTAAAAAGAGGCGATATTATTGGCTATGTTGGCAGCACCGGACGTAGCCAAGCGCCACATTTACATTACGAAGTTTTAAAAGACGGAAAACACGTAAATCCTATCAATTTTTACTACGGTTCTATTTCTGCCGAAGAATATGTGGTTATTTCGCAATTAGCTAATCAAGAAAACCAAGCACTCGACTAATTATGTATATCAATTTACCTGAAAAACGCTATTATGCCATAGGCGAACTTGCCAAAGCCTTTAACGTAAATGTTTCTTTAATTCGCTTTTGGGATCACGAATTTGACATCCTTAAACCTAAAAAGAATGCCAAAGGAAACCGGATGTTTACTCAAGAAGACCTCAAAAATATTCAACTTATTTATCATTTAGTAAAAGAACGAGGCTTCACCTTAGACGGGGCCAAAAACTATTTAAAAGAAAAAAACAAAATGGTTTTTGACAAATTTGAACTCGTAAAACGTTTAGAAAACATAAAACAAACCTTGTTACAAATGAAAAGCGAATTGTAATTTTTAAGCAATAGAAAGTAAAATTGAAAAAAAAATATAATAAAAATGAATTTTATAATTCTTCTTAATTCGTATATCCTATCAACCTGCCAGTTTACTGTTTTTATAACTAAAACTAAAATAAATAACTAAACCAATAAGTAACCAGATGGAAAAATAAAGCCAATTATAAACGGTTAATTGAGCCATCATATATAAACAACTTACCAAACCTAATAGAGGTATTAACGATAAATTTTGTTTATAACTCCAAATAGCCAATCCGAACAAGGTAATTATAAAAATCCACATCGGAATTTTGTGTTTAAATAAGCCCCAGCCACTTTCATATTTTTTATGGTAATCAATTTCTAAGGAACTAACAGCCATGCCATAATCAACTATACTATTGCTATTCAACTCTTCTAAGTATTCTAATAAGGTATTATATTTAATTCCGTTTGCCTGCCAATTTTTTATATTTTTTTGTTCATTTTTTAATTCATCAGCAGTCATTAAAGTGATAATAGTTTCGGGAGTATTAATTTCTCTTTCGTTGGTTATAAAATGCAAAGTATCATTTTTAAAAAAAATAAACATACTTATCAATATAATTATTAAAGCCCCAGAAAAAATATATTTTGAATTGATATAAGGAGTTTTAAATTTTCCTCGTGGAATATCTTTTTTGTTCTGAAGCACTAAAACCCCAGCACAAACCAGCACAAAAGCAAATAAAGTGCCTATACTACACAAATCGGTAACCATTGTTAAGTTCATAAACAAAGCCGGAACAGCCACTACAAAACCCGTTACGATAGTAGCAAACGAAGGAGTTTTGTATTTAGGGTGTATATAAGAAAACTTTTTTGGCAACAAACCATCTCGACTCATACTCATCCAAATTCGGGGTTGCCCCATCTGAAAAACCAACAAAACACTTGCCATTGCCACTACTGCACTCACAGCTATAATGCCCGAAAGCCACTTTAAATTTAACTGTTCAAATACAAAAGCCAGCGGATCGCCTACATTTAATAGATGATATGGGACCATACCCGTTAAAACCAAAGCAATGGCTATATAAACTACTGTGCAAATAATAATAGCATACATCATCCCTTTTGGTAAATCTTGTTGTGGGTTTTTACACTCTTCGGCAGTGGTTGAAATAGCATCAAAGCCAATATAAGCAAAAAAAACAGCCGAAACCCCTTTTAAAACCCCCGAAATGCCGTTAGGAGCAAACGGACTCCAATTATTAGTATCTACGTAAAAAACACCAACTGCAATTACCAAAAGTATAATAGATAATTTTACAATTACCATAGCATTACTCGCATTTCTAGACTCTTTCATCCCTTTATAAACCAACCAAGTAATTAAAATAATGATAAACAAAGCCGGTAAATCTGCCACAAAAGGATACCCAAAAATTTTAGGAGCAGTTGTCCAAGCGGTATAAGCATTTTGCAAACCCATATCTAAATCAGCAAATAATTTACCACCTTGCATTAGCAAAGTAGCTTCTTTAAAGCCATTTCGAGCCGTTAAAAAATCCATTTGAATAAATTCAGGCAGTTGTAACCCGCCCGACTTAAGCAAACTTGTAAAGTAATCACTCCACGAAATAGCAACCGTTATATTCCCGATAGCATACTCCATAATAAGTGCCCAACCAATTATCCAAGCAATCAGTTCTCCAAAAGCCAGATATGAATACGTATAAGCACTCCCCGAAACAGGCACCATCGAAGCAAATTCAGCATAAGCAAACGCTGCAAAACCACAGGCTAAAGCCGTAAATAAAAATAGAAAAATAACTGCCGGACCACCGTCAGAACTCGCTTTACCAATAGTACTAAAAATACCAGCACCCACAATAGCAGCAATCCCAAAGGCAGTTAAATCACGAACCGTTAAATGCCTGCCTAAGCTATGTTCATTATTTTCAGCGTTTGATAAAATATCTTTTATGTTTTTTTTACGAAATAAAGAAGTAATATTCATAGTTTGCTTGGTTTTGATAAACAAATATATAGTTTTTTTTTATAGCAACAACTTTGCAGAAATGTTTTGATTTTTTTTGTTGCCAAAATATCATCTCCTTAATCGTGTTTTTTAGGTGGCTTTGCCACCTAAAAAACAAATAGAATGGTGGGTGGGTTTTTATTCCCAACGGGTTAAAACCCATTGCTACCAACAGGTCGCTCCTACGGAGCTAACCCTTTGCTGGTGGGAACTTTCACGCTCATAACATTTTATACAAAAAAGGCACAAGCAAAAGCGGTAAAGTTTAATTTCTATGATAAAAGGGAACTTCTAAAACGGAACTTCGTCATTCGATTCGTTATTTTTATGGCTTACATCTTCCACACTATGGTTGTTGTTTCCAAAGGCATCGTTTATGGTGGGTAGGTTTTTAATTATATCATCTGAGTTTAATTTTGAGGGCAAATATTCATTGTCTTCTAAGTTTTCAAACTTGCCTAAATTACCCACAAATCGTAAACGGATATTATTTAAACCTCCATTACGATGTTTCGCAACTATAAACTCTGCCTGCCCTTTAGTGGGTGTTTTTTCTTCGTCGTCCCACTCATCTATTTTGTAATACTCGGGTCTGTAAATAAACGAAACAATATCGGCATCTTGTTCAATAGCCCCCGATTCTCGAAGGTCGGAAAGCAATGGTCGTTTGCTACCTCCGGGTCCTGTGGCTCTGGATTCTACCTGACGAGAGAGCTGTGAAAGGGCAATAATTGGTATATCTAATTCTTTGGCTAAGGCTTTTAAGTTTCGAGAAATGGTTGAAATTTCTTGTTCTCGATTACCTCCTCCTTTACCCCCGCCCCCAGCTGTCATTAGTTGCAAATAATCAATAATTAAAATTTTTATACCATATTGAGATGATAATCTTCGGGCTTTGGCACGTAAATCAAAAATAGACAAAGAGGGTGTGTCATCAATATACAAAGGTGCTTTTTCTAAATCTTTTACTTTGATACTTAGTTGTTCCCATTCTCGTGGTTCTAAGCGTCCTGTTCGTAGTTTTTCTGAATTTAAACCTGTTTCGCTAGAAATTAAACGAGTTATCAGCTGCACGGACGACATCTCTAACGAGAAAAATGCCACGGGCAAATTATACATAATACTCACATTCCGAGCCATCGAAAGCACAAACGTAGTTTTACCCATCCCCGGTCGTGCCGCAATAATAATCAAATCGGAAGGTTGCCAACCCGAAGTAAGTTTATCAAGCATCGAAAAACCTGTGGGCACTCCGCTTAACCCTTCTTTATTGGCTATTTCTTCAATTCGTTTTTTGGCTTGTATTACTAAACTTTGTGCCGTTTCAGTGCTCCGTTTTATATTGCCTTGTGTTACTTCGTATAATTTAGATTCGGCTTTGTCGAGCAGGTCAAAAACATCGGTTGTATCGCTGTACGATTCTTCTATAATTTCGTTGGATATTTTAATAAGACTTCGTTGGATAAATTTTTGAAGAATAATACGAGAGTGAAACTCAATGTGTGCCGAAGAAGCTATTTTTTGGGTAAGTTGAATAAGATAAAAATCGCCTCCTACATGTTCTAATTTTGCATTTTTTTTAAGCTGTGCCGAAACGGTTAATAAATCAACAGGTTGTGTGTCGTTAAACAACTGAACGATGGCTTCAAAAATATATTTATGTTTTTCGCTATAAAAAGCATCGGGCTTAAGTATATCAATTACCTCATCTACTCCTTTTTTATCAATCATCATAGCTCCCAGCACAGCCTCTTCTAAATCCAGGGCTTGTGGAGGAATTCTGCCTTGATCTAAACCTACTAATTTGGGTTTTTCTTTTTTAATATTTTGAATTGATGCACTAATTTCCATACAGCGAAATTACATCAAGATTTTGAATTTACGAAACTAAGTTATACAGAAGAATTGTTAATAACTCTTGTTTTTTTGTTGACAACTATTTTTTAAGTAACTATGTTTGCTTTTTATGTGGACTTTTAAAAATTGTTTTTCTAATGAAAATTTGTAATTTTTAAGAAGTAGAAGGCAAAATTTAAAAAGAACCTTTTGTAATAAAAATGAATTTTTAAAAGCCCTTTATGCTATTAGTTCTATAAATTCTTGTTCGCTTAGTATTTTGATTTTAAGTTGATTAGCTTTTTCTAATTTGGCAGGACCTATATTTGCACCAGCCACTACAAAATCGGTTTTTGAAGTAATAGAACTGCCTATTTTTCCTCCGTTTTCTTCGATGGTTTGTTTAAGCTCATCTCTTGAAAATTGTTCAAAAACACCCGAAACTACAAAAGTTTTACCTGCTAACACATTTGATTTTTGTGTATGCTTTTCTTCTATTTCAAACTGAACTCCATAACTTTTGAGTCGGTTAATAATTAGTTGATTGTTCTGATTTTCAAAGAATTCTACTACACTTTGGGCAATTCGTTCGCCTATCTCATCTACCAAAACTAAATCTAAAAGAGTAGCCTGGCTTAAAGTATCAATATTTTTATAATGTTTGGCTAATTTTTTGGCTACTGTTTCACCCACATATCGTATTCCGAGAGCATATAGAACGCGTTCAAAAGGTATTTTTTTAGAATTTTCGACACCATTTATCAAATTATCAGCACTTTTTTGAGCCATTCCATCTAAAATAATCAACTGTTCGGCTTTTAGTTCGTATAAATCGGCATAATTTTGCACCAAATGATTGTCAAAAAGCAAGGCTACTGTTTCGCCTCCTAAGCCTTCAATATTCATTGCTTTTCGGGTTATAAAATGTTGCATACGACCTATAATTTGTGGACGACATCCGTAGTAATTAGGGCAATAATGCTGGGCTTCGCCTTCTTTTCTAACTAATTTCGTAGCACATTCTGGGCAATGGGTAATATATTTTGTAGGTTCGGTTTGGCATCCACGTTTAGCAATTCCTATAATTTTTGGGATAATTTCACCTCCTTTTTCTACAAAAACCTCGTCATTAATTCTAACATCTAATTTTTCAATCTGGTCAGCATTGTGCAATGAGGCTCTTTTTACAATGGTTCCGGCTAACAAAACAGGTTTTAAATTTGCCACAGGCGTTATAGCACCCGTTCTGCCCACTTGATACGAAATAGTTTCTAAAATAGTTGTTATTTGCTCTGCCTTAAATTTATAAGCAATTGCCCATCGAGGCGATTTGGAGGTATAGCCCAATTCATTTTGAATATCTAACTCGTTGATTTTGATAACAACCCCATCAGTTTCGTACGGTAAATTATGTCTTTTTTTATCCCAAAGATTGATAAATTCAAAAACTTCTGTAATATCTTTTGCAATAATTGATTCCGATGGTACTTTAAAATTTAATTTTCGAGCCATTTCTAAGCCTTCAAAATGTGTTTTAATGGTTTGATTATCTGATAAAAAAGTATAAACTAAACACTCTAACGGGCGTTTGGCAACTTCCGAACTATCTTGTAATTTTAAACTTCCAGAAGCTGTATTTCGTGGGTTAGAAAAAGGGATTTCGCCAATCTCTATCAAGTCTTGATTCATTTTTTCAAAACCTTTTAGAGGTAAAATTATTTCGCCCCGAACTTCAAATTTTTCGTTGGTTGGCACTACCAAAGGTACTGTTTTTACGGTTTTTATGTTAGCTGTAACTTCGTCCCCCTGAAAACCATCGCCTCGAGTAACCGCTCGTTTTAGTTTACCATTTTCATAAATTATACTAATCGAAGCCCCGTCATACTTCAGTTCACAAGTATAACTAAGCGGTATATTGCCTAATAATTTTTGATTACGAGCTTCCCAGTCGTTTAGTTCTTCTAAAGAGTATGAATTGTCTAACGAATACAAGCGGTTTTCGTGTACTAAAGTAACGAAATTTTTGGTAATGCTCCCCCCTACTCGTTGTGTAGGTGAATTTTCGTCAAAAAAAATAGGGTTTTGAGTTTCTAATTCTTGCAAAAGTTTGAGCTTTTGGTCAAATTCAAAATCTGAAATTGTAGGATTATCCAATACATAATAATTGTAATTATGCTGGTTAAGTTCGTCTCGTAAGGCTTGTATTTGTTGGTATGAGTCCATATTATTAATCAAAAAAAAGGAAATCTAAGAATAAAAAAAATTCAAAATATGTTTATACATTTCTCCTTTGTTTAAAACTGCTCCTTGTTGTATAAGGTTAAAAATTTCTACGTTTCGGTTTTGTATGTATTTTTTAGTGCCTTGGATAAGTTCAATTTCTTGGGAATGTATGTTTTTTAAAACCCATCTCATCCCTTCATTTGTTTGTAAATCAATTGTTTTATTATTTGTTTTAATTATAATTACTTTCATTTCATTCGTTAAAAATTCAAATAAAAACATTGTATTTTCTGAAATATTTTCGGCAAAAGTAGCTTTGGTTAAAACTTCATCCCAAATATAATATGAAAAAACATCAATTTCTTGCTCGGCAATTTCGGGCTTGTTAATTTTTAAGGCTTCCCATTCGTTTTTATCAATGGATTGCGAAGCCAAAAAACGTGTAAATTCTATATGTAATTCTTCTAATTGTTCTTTGGTTAATCTGCTGTAAATCATTTTGTTAAAAATATTTAGGTCTAAAAATTATAACGGCAAACATATAAAAAACAAGTAGAGTATGCTAAAATAATTAAAAAAAATCATATAAAAAATAAATTTTAACACAATGTTTTTAATAATTTTACCGATTTAAAAAACTATTAGAATATGCTACACACATTAGGAATTATTTGGAATCCAGAATTAGGTATTGAAATTGGCCCTATAACCATTCGTTTTTATAGTTTAATGTTTGTTACTGCCTTTGGTTTGGGCTGGTATCTCATGAAAAAAATATATGATAGAGAAGGCGAAACCGTTGAGAATTTAGATAAACTTTTTATCTATTCTATTGTAGGAATTTTAGCTGGAGCAAGGCTTGGGCACTGTTTTTTTTATGACGCAGCTTATCATTTTAGCAGTTTTACACGTTTTTTAGAAATATTTTTACCCGTTCGGTTTGAACCCGAATTCCATTTTACAGGTTTTACCGGTTTAGCTAGCCATGGAGCGGCTATCGCTGTAATTATTTTAATGTTTTATTACTCAAAATTTGTGATTAAAAAATCAGTTTTATGGATTTTAGATAGAGTTGTAATTCCTGTTTCAAGTGGGGCTATTTTTGTTCGATTGGGGAATTTCTTTAACTCCGAAATTTTCGGGCATCCAACCGATGCATCTCATTTTTATAGTGTAAAATTTGTAAGAGGTGAAGATAATTTAACTAACACTGTAGCTATGAAACTAACTGGTTTTGATAACCCTTCAGATGCATATAATGCCATTGTCACAAACCCACAATTTTCAAAAGTTTTCATTGCAATACCTTTTCGTCATCCAGCTCAATTATACGAGGCATTTGGGTATTTTTTTGTGTTCCTACTTTTGTTTTTTATGTATTGGAAAACCGATGCTCGAAACTATACTGGGCGAATTTTTGGTGTATTTTTATTTTTTTTATGGTCGATTCGCTTTATGGTTGAATATGTAAAAGAAAGTCAAGGCGGTTTTGAAAGCATTTTAGGTGTGTTTTCAACAGGCCAATGGTTAAGCATTCCTTTTATACTTTGGGGAGTTTATTTAGTTGCTATAAGTAAAAAATCGAATTTAAAACAATAAATAATGGAAACTTAAAAAAATAATTTTGTATAAAAATTAATTTTTCAGAAGCCTCCTGATAATAATTTAATCAATTTTAGTACATTTGTAATCCAAAATAAATAATTTTTTTTTAAAAAAACTATGGAATATTTAGATTTTGAACTACCGATAAAAGAATTAGAAGATCAATTAAATAAATGTATGTTAATTGGTGAAGAATCGCACGTGGATGCGACAAGTTTATGCAAACAAATTGAAGAAAAGTTAGTTAAAACTAAAAGAGATATTTATGGCAACTTAACGGCTTGGCAAAGAGTTCAGCTATCTCGGCATCCTTCTCGCCCATATACGATGGATTATATCAATAATATTTGTAGTGATACTTTTTTAGAACTTTTTGGAGATAGAGGGATAAAAGATGATAAAGCAATGGTAGGTGGGCTTGGCAAAATAGGCAATCAATCGTTTATGTTTGTGGGCATGCAAAAAGGGTACAATACCAAAACCCGTCAATATAGAAACTTTGGTATGCCTAACCCCGAAGGCTATAGAAAAGCACTTCGATTGATGAAAATGGCAGAAAAATTTGATATTCCAGTAATAACATTAGTAGATACCCCTGGTGCTTTTTGTGGAATTGAAGCCGAAGAACGAGGGCAAGGCGAAGCAATTGCTCGTAATATAATGGAAATGACCCGTTTACAAGTGCCAATTATCACTATTATTATTGGAGAAGGAGCCTCGGGAGGAGCTTTAGGAATTGGAGTAGGAGACAAAGTATTTATGCTCGAAAACACGTGGTATTCGGTAATTTCGCCTGAATCTTGTTCATCTATTTTGTGGAGAAGCTGGGAGTATAAAACACAAGCAGCCGAAAACTTAAAATTAACCTCTTATGATATGAAAGAAAATGGTTTAATTGACGGAATTATTCCAGAACCCCTTGGAGGTGCTCATTTTGATAGAGAAACAACCTATAAAACCGTTCAAGAATACATTGTAAATGCTTACGCTGAACTTAAAAAACTACCCATACGAACACTCATCGAAAAACGTTGGGATAAATACTGTGCAATGGGAGAATTTAATGAGTAAAACTTACGATTAACGATTAACAACTAACAATTAAGTACAAAATATTTATGAGAAAATTTACACCTTGGATTATAGTAGCAGTAGTAGTTTTGATAGGCTACTCTTGGTTTAAAGGCATTTATAACAATGCTGTTACCTTAAACGAAAACGTAAAAGAAGCGTGGGGAAATGTAGAAACTTCGTATCAAAGACGAAACGATTTGATTGGCAATCTTGTAAAAACCGTAAAAGGAGCTGCTGATTTTGAAAAATCGACTCTCGAGGCGGTTATCAAAGCCCGTTCAGAAGCTACGGCTGTAAAAATTGACCCAGCCAACATTACCCCTGAACAATTGGCACAATTTAACCAGGCTCAAGGAGGGCTAAACAGTGCTTTGTCTCGCTTATTAGTTACCGTGGAGCAATACCCAGACCTAAAAGCCAATCAAAACTTTTTAAAACTACAAGATGAATTAGCCAGCACAGAAAATCAAATTCTTACCGCTCGAACCCGATATAATGAAGTTATTAAACCTTATAACAATCATATAAAAATATTTCCTAATAATATAATTGCAGGTAGTATGTTTGGGTTTAAAGAATCTCCTTATTTTGATGCTGTTGCAGGTGCCGAAAAACCTGTAGAAGTAGAGTTTGATTTCAATAAAAAATAAAAAGAGACTTCTAAAAACAATTCAAAAATAATCTAATTTATGACTCAAACCGAAGTATTTTTAACTGCTACCGAAGAATCTGAAATTATAGAATCTATTCGAATTGCCGAACTAAATACCTCTGGTGAAATACGTGTGCATATTGAAGAATTTTCTGAAACTCCACCTATGGCAAGGGCTATAGAGGTTTTTGATCAACTAAAAATGTATAAAACCAAAACTCGAAATGGTATCTTGTTTTATGTAAACGTGAGGCAAAAAAGTTTTGCGGTTATTGGTGATAAAAACGTTAACAAAAAAGTGGATGCTGATTTTTGGGACTCAACCAAAGAACTTGTTTTGAAAAATTTTAAACAAAAATTATATAAAAAAGGGTTGATAGAAGGCATTACCGAAGTAGGAAAACAACTTAAGAGCTATTTTCCATATCAAAAAAATGATACCAACGAATTGTCTAACGAAATTTCTAAAGGATGAAATTATTGATAAAAATTATATTCGTATGTATTATAGGGAATTTTATAGGTAATGCACAAGGTTATATAATACCTGAAATTCCAAAATTTCAAACCAGTTTATATGACTATGCAAAGGTTTTAAACCCAAAGGAGGCAAAACTTTTAGAGGAAAAATTAGTTCGATATTCTGATACTACTACTACCCAAATTGTTTGTATAACCATTGATGATTTACAAGGCGAAGATATCAGCCAATTAGCTACTCGATGGGCACATACGTGGGGTATTGGTGACAAGGTTAAAGACAACGGAATCTTAATATTATTAGCCAAAAACAATCGCAAAATACACATTGTGAACGGTTATGGCATTGAAGATAAAATTACAGCAGGGCAAACAGGCGAAATTATCAGAACAATTATTGTTCCTGAATTTAAAGCAGGAAGTTATTACAATGGTTTAGATAAAGGAGTTGATGAAATTTTTAACTTATTACAAGGAAAATACAAAGGCACTCGACAAATAAACAACGACGGGGAGACTGGTATTTTTATCATTTTGCTTATCATTATAATCATCACAATTATCATTGGCACATCCTCAAAAAATGGTAGAAATTCAGGCACAGGCACTTTTAATGGTCCCGATTTAGCCGATATGATTATTTTAAGCCGAATGGGACGAGGTGGAGGAGGATTTTTTGGAGGAGGCTCGTCTGGTGGAGGAATTTTTGGAGGTGGAGGTTTTGGTGGAGGTTTTGGTGGAGGAGGATTCTCGGGTGGTGGAGCTGGTGGAAGCTGGTAATATTTGAGTGTTTTTTCAAGCTCCGTCAGGAGCAATTTGTAGAAAATATTTAAGAGGACTTCTTTTTTAAAAAAAATATTTTTTAAAAAAGAAGTCCTCTTAAATATTTATTTTACATTTCTGGGTTTACTTCGTGCATAATGGCTAACACTTTTTCAACTACATCTTCTACAGATGGTTTTGAAAAATAATCACCATCGGTTCCGTAAGCAGGTCTATGAGCTTGTGCAGTAAGAGTTTCAGGTTTACTATCCAAAAATTTGTATGCATCCTGAACTTCTAAAATTTGTTGCAGTATATAAGCCGAAGCACCACCGGGCACATCTTCATCCACTATTAAAAGTCGATTGGTTTTTTCGATACTTTTCACAATATTATGAGCCGTATCAAAAGGTATAAGCGATTGTATATCAATTATTTCAACTGAAATATTTACTTCCTCAAGCATGGCTACTGCTGCTTCTATAATCCGAAGTGTGGAACCATACGAAACAATCGTAATAGATGAACCTTGTTTTAACACTTCAATTTCACCAATCGGGGTGGTAAATTCGCCTAAATTTGTGGGCAGTTTTTCTTTTAAACGATAACCATTTAAACATTCAACCACCAAGGCAGGCTCATCAGTTTGCAACAACGCATTATAAAACCCTGCTGCTTGTGTCATATTTCGAGGAACTAAGATATTCATCCCTCGTAATGAGTTGATAATCATTCCCATAGGCGACCCCGAATGCCAAACACCCTCTAACCGATGTCCACGGGTTCGGACAATTAATGGTGCTTTTTGCCTTCCAGCAGTTCGGTAGTGCAGGGTTGCCAAATCATCACTTAAAATTTGAATTGCATATAACAAATAATCTAAATACTGAATTTCGGCAATGGGTCGTAATCCTCGCATAGCCATCCCTATCCCTTGTCCTACAATAGTTGCCTCTCGTATGCCAGCATCTGCCACACGTAATTCTCCATATTTTTCTTGCATCCCTTCTAATCCTTGGTTTACATCGCCTATATTTCCTGCATCTTCTCCAAAAATTAATACTCCGGGGTGTTTAGCAAAAAGGGCATCAAAATTATCTCTAATCACCACACGTCCATCTACTTCAGCACTTTCGGTGGTATAGCTTGGGCTTATGACAGGGATATTTTTTAGGTTATAAACCGATTCTGACTGTAAATGGGAACTATACAACGGTTGAATTTTAGTTTTATAGGCATCGATCCAATTTTGTAATGCTAAATTTTTGGTATAAAAATTAGCTCTTCGAGCGGTGCTTAAAACCTCTTTTCGCATCGGAAATTTTATTGTTTTTAATTCATCAGTAAATTTTTTAACTTTTTCATTATCAATTGTTTGTAAGATAGTTACCAGCTCGTCTCGTTCAATTTTTATCGGATTGGTATAGGCTTCCCAAGCGGCTTTTTTACCTTCTAAAACTTGTGTTTTTGCTTCGGTTTCCAAGGTTTCTAATTCTATTTCACTTGCAATCTTGGAAACGAGCATCCATTGTTTCATTTTTGCCAAGCAATCAAATTCGGTTTCCCAAGCCAATCGTTCGGCATTTTTATAGCGTTCGTGCGAACCCGAAGTAGAATGTCCTTGGGGTTGTGTGAGTTGTTGAACGTGTATAAACACCGGCACGTGTTCGTCGCGTGCAATTTTAGAAGCTGTTTGATAGACTTCTATCAAGGTTGGATAATCCCAACCCATAACGGTAAAAATTTCGTAGCCTTTTTCGGTTTCTGTTCGTTGAAAACCTTTTAAAATGGTAGATATATTTTCTTTGGTTGTTTGATGTTTGGCATGCACCGAAATTCCGTATTCATCATCCCAAACACTCATCACCATTGGCACTTGCAAAACGCCTGCAGCGTTGATGCTCTCAAAGAAAATTCCTTCGGAAGTGCTGGCATTGCCTATGGTCCCCCAAGCAATTTCGTTTCCAAAAATAGAAAAATTAGTTTTGTTTTCAATACCTCTGATATCTCTATAAACCTTAGAGGCTTGTGCTAGTCCTACTAATCTTGGCATTTGCCCTGCTGTAGGCGAAATATCGGAGCTTGAATTTTTTTGTATGGTTAAATTTTTCCAATTCCCTTTTTCGTCTAAACTATGGGTTGCAAAGTGCCCTCCCATTTGTCGTCCAGCACTCATGGGTTCTTTTTCTATGTCTGCATGCCCATATAAACCTGCAAAAAACTGTTCGATGGTTAGTTGCCCTATTGCCATCATAAAGGTTTGATCTCGGTAGTAACCCGATCGAAAATCACCATTTTTAAAGGCTTTTGCCCAAGCAAGTTGTGGCACTTCTTTTCCATCGCCAAAAATGCCGAATTTTGCTTTGCCTGTAAGCACTTCTTTTCGCCCTAAAAGGCTACATTCTCGGCTGATTACTGCTATTTTATAATCGGCTAAAACTTCTTGTTTAAAATCATTAAACGATAAGTCTTCGTGCGTGTTCATACGTTTATTTTATTAAATTTTAATTTTCGTTTTTAAATCGTTTCCTTCTTGGTAAAGTTTTTTTTAAATTTACAATTCGTTTACGTTCGCTAAATTTCATATTAGTATAATGATGTTGTAATGTATTTATAAAACTTAAAATAATACCAATACCAACGATGATATATACAATTGTAAAAATTTTACCCGCATCTGTTTTCGGGCTAAAGTCTCCATAACCAATAGTTGTGAGGGTTACTACCGAAAAATAAAGCGAATCGATAAGTTTCCAACCTTCTAAATAATGATATACAACTGTGCCCGTAGCTATGGTTATCATTGTGGTTACCAATAAATCTCGGTATTCTTCATCTTCAATAAAAGATAAAATAGTTCTTAATATAAACATTGAAATTTAATTTTTACGTTTCAAATATACAAAAATAATTTAAAATTTATTATTCTTAAAACAGAGTTTTATATAAAAGGTAGACTTCTAAAAATTGGTTTTGTAATAAAAATTAGTTATTTTTAAGAAGTAGTTCGTTAGAATAATAGCAAAATCAACAAGTATCAACCCCTTAAAAGAACCATTGACTAATTATTTTCTCGGGGTTAATTTGGTCGTTTTTATGCTTAAATTCGTTGGTTTTTGGATTATAGATATATTCTTCGGCAAGGGTTTGATGGTTTTGAGCCAGCCAAATAATGCTTTCACAAACATAAGTAATTTCTTCAGCCGTTGTCGTTGGGTGTATAGACATTCGTATCCAACCTGGTTTTTCAAACAAGCATCCTTCCGAAATTTGCTGGGTTACATGGTGCGATTTTTCATAATCTACATTTAACAAATAATGTCCATAGGTGCCTGCACAGCTACAACCACCCCGAGTTTGGATGCCAAATTTATCATTTAAAATTTTTACACCTAAATTAAAATGTAAATTTTCAATATAAAACGAAAAAACGCCCAACCTATTGCGATGTTCAGGAGCTAAAATTTTAATATTTGTTTGTTTTTCAAGCGTTGAAAACACATAATCAATCAATTCGTGCTCTTGCTGAAGGATGTTTTCTACCCCCATTTGTTCTTTTACTTGAATGGCAAGTGCCGTTCGGATGGTTTGCAAAAAACCAGGCGTTCCCCCATCTTCTCTCAATTCTATATTTGAAATGTATTGATGCTCGCCCCAAGGGTTTGTCCACTCCACGGTTCCTCCCCCTGGGCAGTCTGGCACTTGGTTTTTATATAAATTTTTATTGAATACTAAAACTCCGCTGGTGCCTGGTCCGCCTAAAAATTTATGAGGCGAAAAGAAAATAGCATCCAAATAACTTTCTGTATCGGCTGGGTGCATATCAATGGTTATATAAGGTGCCGAACAGGCAAAATCTACAAAACAAAAGCCGTTGTTTTGATGCATCAATTTGGCTACTTCATGATAAGGTGTAAATATACCTGTAACATTTGAACACGAAGTTATCGAAGCTATTTTTAGAGTTCTATCGTTATATTTTTTTAAAAGTTTTTTTAAATTTTCTATACAAAATAACCCTTGTTCATCAGCTGGGATTATTTCTACATCAACCATAGTTTCTAACCACGTGGTTTGATTAGAATGGTGTTCCATATGCGAAATAAAAACAATCGGGCGATTTTTAGGGTTCATTTCTATCTTTTTTTTAAACGATTCGGGTATTTTTAAACCTAATATTCGTTGAAATTTATTGATAACGCCTGTCATTCCTGTTCCTGAAGTTATTAAAACATCGTTTTCGGCTGCATTTACATGTTTTTTTATGATGTTTCGAGCCTTGTGGTATGCTAGTGTCATGACAGTGCCTGAAACGGTGGTTTCGGTGTGTGTATTGGCTACAAAAGGACCAAAAGTCGTTGCCATTTTATCTTCGATGGGTTGATACAAACGACCAGAAGCTGTCCAATCTGTATAAAGCAGGGCTTTTGTGCCAAAAGGAGTTTCAAAGGTTTGATTAATACCAATAATTTGATTTCTAAAAGGTTCAAAATGTTTTTCTAAGGATAAAAAATGTGACATTTTTAAAATGATAATAAGTTGTTTGCTTTAGATAACAAAATATAAATTGATGAATTTGATAAATTATTTTCAAAAGTAGGATTTTAAATTTAAATTTTATTGGTTCTCTTTTAAAATATTCTTATTTTTGTAAGATGATGCAGAAAAAGATAGAAATAAAAAATAAAAAAGCCTTTTTTGAATTTGAAATTTTAGATAAATACACTGCTGGAATTGTGCTTACAGGGACCGAAATTAAATCTATTCGGTTAGGTAAAGCATCTATAACCGAAAGTTTTTGCGAATTTTCAAACCACGAGTTATTTGTAATCAATTCAACCATCGAAGAGTATTTTTTTGGAACCCATTACAACCATAGACCCAAAAGCGAACGTAAATTGTTATTAAATAAAAAAGAACTTAAAAAATTAGAAAAAGAAGTCCAAAACAAAGGTTTAACCATTGTTCCGTTAAAATTATTTACCAACGAAAAAGGCATCGCAAAATTGGATATTGCCTTGTGTAGAGGTAAAAAAAATTACGACAAACGAGAGTCGCTTAAAACAAAAGATACCCAACGAGATTTAGATAGAATTAAAAAGAAATTTTGATAATTGTAAATTATAAAATCTCGGTTGTTAAAACATTAAAATTTAAACTCATAAATATAAAAAACATGAAAAAATTATTGCTTTTATTAACAGGCTTAGGCTTGCATATTTCGTGTGCACAAGTGCCAGAAGATCATTTTAGTAAAGAAACCTTATCGTATGAATTGCAAACCCTTGAAGGCGAGAAAATTTCGTTTGAAAAAATATTGAAAATGTATGAAGGAAGAACTATTTTTATTGATGTTTGGGCATCGTGGTGCCCCGATTGCCTGAAAAGTTTACCCGAAGTAACGCTTTTACAAAAAAAATATCCTGAGGTAACTTTTTTATTTTTATCGGTTGATAAAACCCCTGAAAGTTGGGCAAAAGGCATTGAAAAATACGATGTAAAAGGTGAACATTTTTGGATTTCGGACGGGATGAAAGGTACTTTTGGAAAAAGTATAGCCTTAGATTGGATTCCAAGATATATAATTGTAAACAAAGAAGGTAAATTAGTTCTTTTCAAAGCCATTGAAACCACAGATGAACGAATGATAGAAGTTTTAAATCAATAAATTATAGATTAAAATGAGACAAAAAATTATTGCCGGAAATTGGAAAATGTTTAAAACACATACCGAAACGGTTTCCTTACTAAACGAATTAAAGCATAAAATACACACAACCAAAGCCCAAGTAATTGTGGCTCCGCCTTTTGTAAACCTACATATTGCTAAAGAAATTCTCAAAGGAACAGCTATTGAAGTAGCTGCACAAAATATGCATCAAGCAGAAGGAGGCGCTTTCACAGGCGAAATTTCGGCAAATATGCTTACGGATATTGGGCTAAAGTATCTTATTTTAGGACATTCTGAACGGAGAGCTTATTTTCACGAAACCGATGCGCTTTTGGCAAACAAAGTTGATACAGCTTTAAAACACGATCTAAGAATTATTTTTTGTTTTGGCGAAGAATTAAAAGATAGATTAGACGGAAATCATTTTAATATTGTAGAATATCAACTAAAAGATGCTCTTTTTCATTTAGATAAAGAACAATGGAATAATATTATTTTGGCATACGAACCTGTTTGGGCTATTGGAACGGGCGAAACTGCAACCCCTGAACAAGCACAAGAAATGCATCGTTTTATACGAAATATTATAGCCGAAAAGTATGATACAGTGGCCGATGATGTCCGAATTTTATACGGAGGAAGTGTAAAACCGGATAATGCTAAAGAAATTTTTTCTAAACCCGATGTGGATGGGGGCTTAATTGGAGGAGCCTCTTTAAAAGCAGATGATTTTTTACAAATTATTGCAGGAGCGGAGTAGTTTTAAAATCAATGAGTCGATTCTTTCAAGGGAATTTCTAAAAGTAAATTTTTATTACAAAATGTTTTTTTTAAATTTTGCTTTCTACCTCTTAAAAATTACAAATTTCCATTACAAAGTCAATTTTTAGAAGTCCCTTATAAAAAAAACCTTTAAAAGCACTACCAACTTTAATATTGATAGTATTTTTTTTTGGTTTTATAAACTTATCTTTAAACTTCCTATAAAATTTCTGCCCGCTGACGAAATGCCTGATGAATACGGACGATATAACTGATCGGTTATGTTTTCAATACCAAAATTTGCAGTAAATATTTTATTAATAGCCCATTGTGTTTTTAAATTTATGGTGTACCATTCGGGTTGATAGGGCTTCCCATCGGTCGATAAAACATACATATAGGGTTTTTCTACTTCTGAAGGGGCTAAATCTTCTGCTTTAATTTTGCTGTTATAATCTATTGAAAAGCCGGCTGTAAACTTTTGAATTTTAAAAACTAAATGACTTGTGCCAAAAAATGGAGGACTGTGTCGCAAGGGTGCTTTAGTACCATTGTCTAGTTCTTCATAACCTTTGTTGAGTGTTGCCGTGGTTTTCCATTGCAAATTTGGCAAAAAATCTATCTGAAAACTTCCTTGAAAACCATACGAAAGTGCATAAGCAGCATTCTGAATTGCCTGAACGTTACTCAATTCTCCTTGATACATAAGTGTTGAAGAACCATTAAACAAATAATCTCTTCTCACTAAAGCATCTTGCATATAGGTATAATAAACCGAAATATCTATTGCTGCTGTATTTTTAAACTTTTTTTGAAAGCCAATTTCTCCGTTCCAAGCATACTCCGAAACTAAATCGTTATTAGGGACCACTACATTTCCAGGACTACTTTCAAAAATTTTACCTACATCATCAATATTGGGTGAACGAAAAGCTGTTGAAATATTGCTAAATAGACTTAACTTTTCGGTTGGGTTATAGGTAAAACCGACACTTCCAATTAAGGAACTGGTATTGGTTTCGGCTTTTTCAAACGGGAAATTATAAAATGTTTTTTCAAAGGTAGCATCTAACCAAACTTGGTTAAACCTTACCCCCGATTGTAACGTTAACTTTTTATTTAATTTGTTTTCATATTGTAAATAGGTGGCTACCGATTGCCAAGTGCTTCCATCGGGATACCTTGAAGCCTCTGGGGTTTGGTTGTGAGTTGTTGTATTTTCAGTATAAGCTGTAGAATGGACTTTGTTAAAAATATATTCAAACCCGTAGGTGATTTTTTGCTTGTCTGTTAGTTGTTTTAAAAAATCAAAATTTGCGGAATATGCATCTAATTTTTCGTAATAATTATAGCGTTTGATTGCATTAAAATCTCGGTCGTGTCGGCTTTCTTGAAAATACTGATATGCAATGTTCGTTCCAAATCTATCAAAAATTTTTGTCTTTTTTTTATAGTTTGATTTTAAATGGTGCATTGTCCATTTTTGAGGTCCGTAATACCATTCGGCTGACCGAAGTTTGCCGTTATTTCTTCGTCTTAAAAGCCTGTCGTATCTACTATAATATGAAGTTTCAGAAAAGTGAAGGTTATAAGAAATATCTAAATTTTCCGAAGGGTAAAATAAAATTTTTTGTAAAAAATTGGTTTGATGATAACCAGACGAAATTTGTTTTTTAGGATTACTATTTTGTAAAATCACATCAATTCCGTTGATAGTTTCGATATAATCGGGTCGTAAATAAGCAGAATTTCCGTGTGTTCCAGCTTTTAAATCATCAAAATCAGAAAATGTAAAACTGCTAAAAAAGCCCCATTTTTTAAGCCCGAAATTGGCATCAATGTGGGTGGTTTTTTCGTTGTTTGCAGATGAGTATCTGTTGATTAACGTGCTTTTAATCAGAGTTTTATCGGTGTTTGACACAAGAGCATCTTTGGTATAATAGCTCATAACTCCTCCAATAGCATCGCTTCCGTAAATAACGGAACCTGGGCCCAGAATAACCTCGATATTTTTTAGTGATAACGCATCAATAGAAATGACGTTTTGTAGATTTCCGCTTCTAAAAATAGCATTGTTCATCCGAACTCCATCTACATTTAATAAAACACGATTGGTTGAAAATCCACGTATCATAGGGCTTCCGCCAGCCAATTGGCTTTTCTGAACAAAAACTTTACCTGTTTGTTTCAACACGTCTGCCGAAGTTTGCGGGTTTTGAAATTCTATTTCTGTTTTTTGAATAGAAAAAATGGCATTAGGAATATTTTTTTTGATTTGATTGTTTTTCGTTAGTGAAACTAAAACTTCATCTAATGAAAAACTATTGGGGGATAGATAGGTAATAAAATTTATATTTTTTAAAGTTTTATATGATAGTATTAAAGTTTCGTATTCGAGATTATGAAAACTTATTAAATCATCGTCTTTACAATTTTCTAAAATTACTTTTCCTAATTTGTTGGTATATAAAATTTTCTTGGTGGAATAAATTTTAACAGCCACATTATCAATAGGTTCGTTTAATTGATTGTTGAATACTGTGAGTTCTTGGGCATAAAAACTCGTGGTAACTAATAAAAAAAGAATTATTTTTTTCATAAAATAGGCGTATAATCTTAACAAAAGTTAGTATCAAAAATTATACCTAATTTAACGTGTTTTTTTTAAAAAATGAATTTTTGGGAGTTCTCTTAAATAAAAGATACGGGCGAGGGCGTTTGTAGTAGCAAAGAGCTTTGGTAAAAAGAGTAATTTTGGGTTGTTTTTTGCAGCCCGACCTGAGTGGAGCTCTTTTGGTTTTTTTGCATTGGGTGTGCTTGGCAAAAAACCAAAAAGCGGGAACGGAGGGCGGATTAGCTGCCCAAATAAATTTAAAAAAAATTAATTTCTAAAGTATTCAAAATTAATTTTTAAGGAGAAAATATTAGAGTATAAAGCGGTGCTTTGATCGCCTAAATCGGTCAAGGCATAGTCAATTTGAATGCCTTTGTATTTAAAACCTATGCCAATATTGGGTTGAAATGAAACACTTTGTGTATTGTCAAATTGTTTTTCGGTTTGAAAATTTCCGATACCTGCCCTCACAAAAACCAAGTCTAAATAGCCAAATTCAGTCCCTAAAGCTGGATTTATACTTACGGCTTTACTCGAAATTATATCGTTTGTTTGTTCAAATTGCATATTTAATTGGGCAGCTGTTTTTAAGGTATAATCGTAATGAAAGGTATTTTTTTTAGAAACTCCGAGCTGTGCTTTGGGCAAGGTAATTTCGGTAGTTTCGGGCAAGGTTTGGTTTTCAGTTGGGGTTGCATCTTTGATAGTTTTAAAAGCCTCTTCGTTGATATTCCAAATATTATAGGTTGTGGTTATATCTCGAATCATAAGACCTACATTCCAATCGTTTCGTGCTTTCCATTGTAAACCGATATCAAAACCAAAGCCCCAAGAATTGGCAAAATCGCCTATATTTCTACGGATAATTTTTGCGTTTATTCCATAGTTAAACCCGTCTAAGGGCATACTTCGGGCATAGGAAAGTGTTAAGCCATAATCGGCAGTAGAAAATTTACTTATTTTACTATAATTTATATTTCCTTGATTATCAATAAGTTGCGTAGTGTTTAAAATATCATCTACCCCGAGTCGTATCAACGAAACCCCAAAGGCGCTTCGGTTGTCAATAGGCATAGCAAAACCCACAAAGTCATACTGGGCAATGTTTGCAAAATAATTAGCGTGCATCAACGAAAATTGTTTGTCTTCGATGTTTTTAAGTCCTGCTGGATTCCAATACCCCGAATTTACATCGTTTGTGTGTGCTACAACCGTATTACTCATCCCGAAAGCAGCGGCATCAACTCCAATATCCATAAAGGCATTGGAGTATTTTTTAACGGTTTGGGTTTGTGCATTATAACTTATGATAGCAAGTAATATTATAATTTTTTTTTTCAAAATATATATTTTTTACAAAGATTAAAAAAACTATCTATTTAAACTAAAAAATATTAAACTTATTGTATTACTTTTGCTTAAAATTTTCGATATGCAACTAAAAAATTATATACCGAACACTATTACGATGCTTAACCTAATTTCGGGCTTAATTGCTTTAATTTACGCTTTTGATGAGAACTTAGAAATGGCTTTTTTCTGGGTTTGTATGGGTATTTTTTTTGATTTTTGGGATGGCTTTTTTGCCCGATTATTACATGTAAAAAGCAACTTGGGTTTGCAATTAGATTCGTTGGCAGATATGGTTACCAGTGGGGTGGTGCCGGGTGTGGTGATGTATAAATTGATGTCGAATATTGAACAAAATAGAGCGTTTTTTAATCTTTCGTCGGATAATTATTTTTTGGGGGTGATTCCTTTTATCGGCTTTTTAATACCCGTTGCTTCGGCTTATCGCTTGGCAAAATTTAACATTGATGATCGTCAAACGGATAAGTTTATTGGCTTACCAACGCCTGCAAATGCTTTACTAATTGTAAGTTTACCGCTTATGTTGCTCGAAACAGGAGGAGAAGGTTGGATTTTTGAACTGCTCAACTGTCTTTTAGCGTTGGTTTTCATAACAGTTCTAAGTTCATGCTTATTAATTTCAGAAATACATTTGTTTTCATTAAAAATGAAAAAAATAAGTTGGCGTGAAAGCAAATTACAAATATTCTTTTTATTTTTTGCATTAGTTATGTTATTTATTTTTGAATTTTCGGGTATTCCGATGATTATTATAAGCTATATTATGCTTTCATTAGTGCTTCGGAAAATTTTTAAGTTTGAGTTTTAAGTGGACTTCTAAAAACTGGTTTCTACTGAAAATTTGTAATTTTTAAGAAGTAGAAGGCAAAATTTTAAAAAAATATTTTGTGCTAAAATAAATTTTTAGAAGTCTCCTTTAATGTTTTCTGTAGAATTTAATGTTTCTATTTGTTCATTTGTTAGTTCCATAGCGAATTAATTTACAAAAAATCAGTTCTACAACTTCAATCGAGCATTCGAAAGTAATTGATTTTCTTCAAAATTATTTTCAATAAATTTATAATATCCCACAATGCCAATCATAGCAGCATTATCGGTTGTGTATTCAAATTTAGGAACAAACGTTTGCCAATTTCGTTCTGTTTCGGCTGTTTTTAAAGCATCTCTAATAGCTGAATTTGCCGAAACACCTCCTCCAATAGCTATTTGCCGGATGCCTGTTTGGGTAACTGCCTTTTGGATTTTGTCCATCAATATTTCAATAATTGTATGCTGAATACTGGCACAAATATCGGCTAAATTATCTTCGATAAAACGTGGATTTTGAGCTACATTTTTTTGAATAAAATAGAGTATTTGTGTTTTTAAACCACTAAAACTGAAATCTAAACCTGCAACTTTTGGGTGAGTAAATGTATATTTTTTAGGATTTCCTTTTTGAGCATGTTGGTCTATCAGAGGGCCACCAGGATACGGCAATCCCAGAATTTTAGCAGATTTATCAAAAGCTTCACCAACAGCATCATCGGTTGTTTCGCCTATAACTTCCATCTCAAAAAACGACCGAACGTTAATAATTTGTGTATGCCCCCCACTAATGGTTAAGGCTAAAAAAGGGAATGTTGGCTTTTTATACCCCTCTTCTTCAATAAAATGAGCTAAAACATGAGCTTGCATGTGATTTACCGCTATCAAAGGAATGCCCAAAGCCATTGACATCGATTTAGCAAACGAACTCCCCACCAAAAGTGATCCCATCAAACCAGGCCCTTGGGTATAAGCAATAGCAGATAGTTGTTCCGGTTTAATATTAGCTTTTTTTAAGGCAATATCCACAGTTGGCACAATATTTTGTTGATGAGCACGTGAAGCTAATTCTGGCACCACACCTCCGTATTCTTCGTGGATGGCTTGCCGAGCTACCACATTGCTTAGTACTTTTATATCTCTTAGAACCGCTGCTGCTGTATCATCACAACTACTTTCGATGGCTAAAATGTATTTCATTACACAAAGATTAATATTTTTTGTTACTACAATATTGAAAATTATTATTTGTTAATACCGCTGTCAACAGACGAAAAATAAGCCTTTAAATGGTTGTGTGTATTGCTATTATAGCACTCACACAAGCCTTAGTTTGGCTATCTTTTTTATTAAATCCAGATTACGCATTAGATTTTATTATGAAAACTAAATACACAGTAAAATCAAGAACTCACGAACTATTTTTAGATGAGCAATACTTTTGTATTTTGAATTTAAAAATAGGAGTAAATACTTAATTTTGAAGTAGATTTAGTTTGTAATAAAATTCTATGGGTTAAAGGACTTTTAAAATTAGGAGCAAAGATAAGATATATCTTACAATAGACAATAGAATTTTCCAAATTAAGGTTTATGTATAAAGGAACTTCTAAACTTCTTTTATGAGATATAATTTTAGTATTTTTGTTTTGAAATAAATAACATTTCTTGCGTGTGCTTTTTAGTGATACAAGCATAGGAAATTCACTTCACCCTATTGCCTAATGAAGTTAAATCTGCCAAAATGTCGGTTATTTCTTTTTGGTTACATTTTTGAAAGATAATTGGTATGGAGCCTACGTTTAAGTATTCAAATTCAGTTATTATATATCCTCTTTTTGCAGTTGTTTTGCTATGGGTTATCTTTTGGGTAGACCAAAATTTTTATCGAGAATTATACACTTTCGGAATTTATCCTCAAAAATTAAGCGGTTTAAAAGGCGTTTTTCTAAGTCCGTTTATTCACAAAAACGGAGAGCATTTATTTAAAAATTCAATTCCTCTTTTTGTTTTACTTACAGCCTTACGCTATTTTTATTACGATTATTTCTTTAAAATTATTGTTGTAGGAATCTTATTTTCAGGCTTAATAACGTGGTTTATTGGTCGAGAAAATTACCATATTGGTGCCAGTGGGCTTATTTATGTAGTAGCAAGTTTTATATTTTTTAAAGGTATTCAAACACAATATTATCGATTAATAGCACTCTCTTTGGCTGTTATTTTGGTTTATGGAAGTATGATTTGGTATGTTTTCCCTACTACAGATGAAACTATTTCGTGGGAAGGACATTTAGCAGGTTTTTTAACAGGTATCTTTTTAAGCAAGATATTTACTGTAAAAAACTATACAAAACCAGCACTCTACGAGTGGCAAAAACCCGATTATAAACCAGAAGAAGATCCATTTATGCAACAATTTGACGAAAATGGCAACTTTTTTGAAAAACCAAAAGAACCTGAACTCGAATAAACAAATGCCACAAATGCAGTGTGTGAGTATAAAAAAATATAAAGAGACTTCAAAAAATTGATTTTCTAATGAAAATTTGTTATTTTTAAGAAGTAGAAGACAAAATTTAAAAAGAACTTTTTGTAATAAAAATAAA
>CAYXAF010000021.1:0-33536 GCA_964463035.1 uncultured Flavobacterium sp. | reverse complement strand
TAAAAATTTATTTTTATTACAAAAAGTTCTTTTTAAAATTAGTTCGTTAAAATTTAAAAATCGTCCGTAGCTATGCTACGCCTGAGATTCTTTTAAATTTTGCCTTCTACTTCGTAAAAATTACAAATTTTCATTAGAAAATCAATTTTTAGAAGTCTCCTATAGTATTCTTTATTTTTCATTGTGCTTAAAATTTTTAATTAAATACTCTAATCCGTTAATTTTTAGTTCTAAAATTAAGGCTAATTGCTCTCCAAGTTTAGCTTTCGAAAAGCCTTTTTGACGATACCAAACTAAATAATATTCAGGTAAATCTATCAATAATCTACCTTTGTATTTACCATAGGGCATTATTGTGGTTGCTAGTTCTGTAAATTGTTTTTCAGGATTGTTTTTCAATTTATTTTACTGTTTTTATACTATAATCGGGCTGAAATTGTTGTATATAAACCCCCGTATTGATGTATGTATTCCCAAATTGTTGATAGTCAAATTTGCTTTCAATTTGTTCTGAAACCTGAGTTTGTGCTGATTGTTCAAAACCTCCTTCTTGAAAAACTCGTAAAATGGTATCAAACATAACATCAAAACCACGTATGGCAAATTCATTTGGAAAAACATTGTTTTGTTTTTTATATTTTTTTTCAAAAAATTTAGCTTCTTTCGTATCATTTGTTCGAGTAACCGAAGGATAAAGCAGTTCTATTGCTACCAATCGTTTATATAAATTTTCAAAATCGAATGCTTCATTTTTACCATCAAAAACGGCTAATTGTATGTTTTTTTTACCCGATACTAAACTTACAGCACTCGAAATCATACCTACACTTTCGGCATCTAAAAGCACAAAATTTTTCTTGGTAGTATCAAGCGAGGCATTAAAACTTTCTGTTGAAATAATTCCGTTGGGTTTTAGTTCTACAATTTTAACAGCTGGATATTTTTCGGTTAAAAAATTTCGAGTTCCTTGTTTTTTACTATGGATGAGTGCCAAGGTATTTTCGTTATTTTTTTCAAAATAATTGAGCAGATATTCTTTTAAATAATTAGATGACGGCATTGCTTGATAGAGATTCGAAACTCCAGAAATGGTCTCGTTTGACAAAGGTGAAATTACAGGTATATTTTTTAATAATTGTGCCACTGCAAGGGCTTGGTTATTTTGTAAAGGACCAACTACCACATCAATATCAGAAAAATTAGAATTATTTTTTATAATAGAACTTATAATTGAGGTATTTTTACTGCTTTCCGTATCAAAAACTTCAATCGTAATAGGCAAACCCATCACTCGAGCAGAATCAATAGCTATTAAAGCGCCTGCATAAAAATCTAAAGAAATATTTAATAATTTATCATTTTTAAGATATTCTTGTCTTGTTTTTAGCGTATCATTTTGCATCCGAGCCAAATTAAAAGGCAATAACAAAGCTATTTTTTTACTGTCCGATTTTTTTATTGTTTTTTGTAAAACTACTTTAGTTTTAGGTAGGTTTTCAATTCTTTTTTCGGCAGGTTTTTCATTTTTTTTAGTATATTTCAAAACCATACCTGCCTTTAAACCATCTTCCAATTCAGGATTAAGTTTCAACAAATCTTCTTTTGAAATTTGTAACGAATCGGTAATTTTAAATAAGGTTTCTTTCGGTTTCACTACATAATAAAAAATTTCACGAGTTTTTTTGTCAGAATAGTTTAAATTATTTTTGAGTTTTTCAATTTTAGAAGTATCTTGTTTTGTTTTTGTTAAATTTTCTTCTTTCTTAATAGATTTATTTGTAAACGTTGGAATAATTGAATTGGGTTTTTCGCCTTTTTTACCCACAAAAACCTTGGCACCTGTGGTTAAACCTTCGGCAATTTCGGGGTTATTTTGTTCAAATTCTTCAAGTGTTAGGTTGTATTGCTTTGCAATTCCATATTTGGTTTCTTTGGGTTGCACAATATGATAATCACCAATTTTATTGAGTCGTATTGTCAAAATTTGCCCTTCTTGCAAACCCTCTTTTAATATTTCTTCGTTCCATTTCTGAATATCATCTATCAAAACATCGTATTTTTTTGAAATGCTATAAAATGTTTCTTTCGGCAGAACGGTATGTTTTACCACATTTCGTTCATTTTTTTCTTCTAAGTTAATAGGAACGGGCACAAACAAGATGTCTCCAATTTTTATACTTTCGGTAATTTCAGGGTTTAAAATATATATTTTATAGGGTGTTGTTTTGTATTGCACGGCAATAGAGGTAATGGTTTCGCCTTGTGCAATGGTATGTTTTATAATTTTTTCGTTTTGAGCATAACTCAAAACCGAAATTAAAAACAGTAAAATATAAATTTTTAATTTACTTATCATTTGTGTTGTCTTATTTTTAATTTTTGTCCTTCTAACAAGTCATTGTCAATTAAAAACGAATTGTCTTCTAAAAGTTCCTCAATTTTAATACCATATTTTTCAGCAATTTTTACAATATTATCACCACTTTTTACAATATGTTCTACAGGATTTTTAGGTTTATTGTTTTCAGTATTAGAGGTTGTTTTTGTTTCTGTTGGGATTGGAGAACTTACAATTTCTCGTTTCTTTTCAACAAAGGTTTCTGATATTTTTTGAATTTCTTGGGGCTTAATTGTAAGTTTTTGTCCTATTTTGAGTCCATCTCGTAATTTTGGGTTCATTTCTGAGAGTAAATCAATAGAAATTTTATATTTTCGAGACAACCCGAAAAGTGTTTCACCAGAAACAACTTCATGGACGATTGTTCCATCGGGGACTGTTTCTGTGTTTTTTACAGGAATTTTAGCTTCTTGAATTGGTTCTTTTTCAGATATAATTGCTTTATTTTCAGGCATTTGTGCATCTTTTTTTACTTTTATAATGCTATGCTCTTTTAAACCATTTGTAGCAACATCTGGATTTAGGTTAAAAATATCGGCTAACGAAAGATTGTATTTTTTTGAAAGGCTATATAAAGTTTCTTTTGGTTCAACCCAGTGCTCATCAGCTTTTAGTTCTGGTTTTTCTATAGTTTTCGTTTCAATTTTTGCTAAGGAATCCGTTTTTGTTGGAATTATATCATCCAAAGGTTCTGAAACTGTTTTTTGAGGCTCTTCAACCTTTGTATCAACAGCTTGATTGGTAGGTATTTTTGCAATTCCAAACGACGGAATACCCAATTTAGATGTAACTAATTTGATTTCAGTTCCTTGTTTTACACCTTCATTTATTGCTTTTGGATTTAGTTTTATTATTTCTTCAATAGTAACATCAAATTCTTGTGATAAACTTTGCAGTGTTTCATTTTTACCTAATTTTAAAGCATAGATTTTCTTTTCAAATGTTTCTCCTTCCGCATCTGATACCAAAATTTCTTTTACATAAATAATTTTTGTTTCTTCATCATTATCTGAAACTTTATCATATCGAGGAATTTCTAAAATCATTCCTATTTTTAAGCCATTAACAGCATCTGCATTGTTGGCATAAATATCTTCGGGTAATATTTTATACAACCGAGCTATGTTTTTAACGGTTTCACCTGGTAGTTTTACCTCATAAAGTTCAAAACTTTTGGGCACAGGTTTTTTCCACTCTTTCAACTGTTTTTTCCACTCTTTAATGGCTTGAGTATAAAACATAGGCTCTTCATCATCAGAAGTTTTCTCATGAGCTGGTGGAGTTTGAGCGTATCCAGCTATACTTTGCATCAAAAATAAAGTTGCATAGAATATTTTAAAAATAGGTTTCATCCGTAATACTTATAATTATGTAGCAAAAATAGAAATAAATTGATGGTTTTAATCTATTTTATTATTATTTTTTTTAATTCTAATGAAAAATATTTGGGCCTGTTTATTTTTTTTGCATTTATAATTAGTAAAAAAACATCCCAAATTTAGCCCTTGCAATTATAAAAATACTATATTTACCGCATTCAATTTTATTTTATGATTTTAAGTTTAAATTTATATGGAAAGTATATCCGTTTTTGATATGTTAAAAATAGGCGTTGGGCCTTCTAGTTCTCATACATTGGGACCATGGAGAGCAGCCGAACAATTCTTAGCCGAATGCAATTCAAAAGGGATTTTATCAAATATAAATCATATAAAAATAGATTTATATGGTTCGCTTTCGTTAACAGGCAAAGGGCATGCTACTGATTTGGCTGTTTTATTAGGTTTAAGCGGGCAAGACCCAGTAATCATACCTGTTGAAACCATCGAAAAGATAGTTTCAACCATTAAAAATAGGTCAATTTTAAAACTAAATAATTTAATTGAAATTCCTTTTTCGTTTGAAAACGATATTATTTTTAATAAAAATTTTCTCCCTTTTCATGCCAATGGTTTAACATTTACAGCAAGTTATACCAACGAAAATTATTCTATTTTTTCCTCCACTTTTTATTCCATTGGAGGAGGTTTTGTTGTAAAAGAAAATCATTATGATGCACTCGAATATTGTCATTATCAATTTCCTTACCCCATTCAAAAAGGTGATGAACTATTGGAATATTGTAAAAAAACTGGTAAAATGATTTCAGAAATAGTATTAGAAAACGAAAAATCAATCCGAAACGAAGCTGAAATTAATCAAAAATTAGACAAAATTTGGGATACAATGTTAGAATGTATGTATATTGGTTGCCATACCGAAGGCAAATTACCTGGTGGTTTAAACGTTACCCGAAGAGCTTTCGATATACATCAAAATTTAAAAGGAAATTTATCCTATAAAAATCCAAAAGAATGGCTTGAAACTATCCGAAAAACAGAAGTAAAATTCAGACAAATTTTAAAATGGGTAAGTTGTTTTGCCTTAGCAGTTAATGAAGTAAATGCCTCTTTAGGGCGGGTGGTTACTGCTCCTACCAATGGTAGTGCTGGAGTAATTCCATCGGTTTTGATGTATTATTTAGTTATTGAAAATCATCAAGCAGATGAACGTCATATCCGTGAATTTTTGTTAGTAGCAGGCGAAATTGGTAGTTTGTTTAAAAAAGGAGCTACCATAAGTGCGGCTATGGGTGGTTGCCAAGCCGAAATAGGCGTATCTAGTGCTATGGCAGCTGGCGCATTGTGTGAATTGATGGGGGGAACGCCCGAACAAGTATTGATGGCTGCCGAAATAGCTATGGAACATCATCTGGGTTTAACCTGCGACCCTATTGGTGGGCTGGTTCAAATTCCGTGTATTGAACGGAACGCTATGGGTGCCATCAAAGCTATAAATGCTGCTGAGCTTGCCCTCGAAACCAATGTTAAAAATGCAAAAGTTCCGCTTGACAAAGTGATAGAAACAATGTGGGAAACCGCAAAAGACATGCATCATAAATATAAAGAAACATCTGAAGGAGGCTTAGCAGTTGCTGTAAATAGTGTAGATTGTTAAAGGGGACATCTAAAAGCTGGCTTTGTAATGAATATAAATTTTTAGCCCTCCCATAAAGTTATTCTCTTAGATAAATCAAACACTTACTAAGTTCTGGCTTTTCTTTAGTAAAGTTTAAAACCCATTCGGTTAGTTCGTCTAATTCATAAGGAAGCAATTCTTTGACGGCTTTTTCTAACTCTTTGCAGAATAAATTAGGGTCAAAACTAACTTTTTCAAGAATTTCTTTAAAATAAGCAACTAATTTTCGAGCCATAATTTTAAAATTTAGATTTGTAAAATTAGTAAAGTTAGTTGTTATAAAAAAATATATGATGCAAAAATTTTGTTAAATTTATTTAAACCAAACACTATCAACTAATTTTAAACGCCTGAATCATTTCTCTCTTTCCGGGTGCTCCCATAATTTTTTTTACTGTAAAACCTGCTTTTTCCATTGCTTTTTTTATCACATTTCTACAGGCATATGTCACAAGTATTCCGTTATTATTCAATGAATTATACAATTTTAAAAAAATAGTTTCTGTCCATAATTCTGGTTGAACATCGTATCCAAAAGCATCAAAATAGATAACATCAAATTTTTCAGTATAACTTACTTCATCAAATTTTATTGGTTGTTTTTCAAACGAAAAATTAGATGAAATTTTATGTTTTTTATTCCAATCAATTAGGTGCAAATTTTTAAATACTAAATAATCATTTAGGCTTAAAAAGCTATTAAAATTTAATTTTTCTATTAAATTTATAGCTATTGGAAAAGCTTCAACTGTGGTATAATCAAGTAATAAATTTAGTTTTTCAGCCTCTAAATACGTTAAAATAGCATTTAAACCTGTGCCAAAACCCATTTCTAAGACTTTAATATTCGTTTTATTAACAATATGTAAACCATTTTTTAAATAAACATGTTCAGCCTCTTGAAAAGCACCATTGGTTGAATGATACGTTTCATTTAATTCTGGCAAAAAGAGTGTGTCAAATCCGTCTTTTGTTTTTATAATTGTGAGATTTTTGAATGACATCTTAAATAAAGATTTATAAGCAACAAAGATAGATATTCTAATCAAAAAATATTTTTTAAAAAAAATAATTACTATGCGTGCATATAAAATTAAAAATAATTTTGTAACTTCGTACCATCAAATTTTAACATCAAAAATAATGAAAATACTAGTATGTATTAGTAATGTTCCGGACACTACTTCCAAGATTAATTTCACCAACAACGACACTCTGTTTGATATAACTGGAGTTCAATATGTTATCAACCCGAACGATGAGTATGGTTTAACACGTGCTATGTGGTTTAAAGAACAACAAGGAGCTACGGTTCATGTGCTTTCTGTAGGCGAAATCGATTGTGAAAATACCTTACGAAAAGCCCTTGCCATTGGTGCAGATGATGCCATCCGTATCAATACAAAACCAACTGATAGTTTTTCGGTAGCTACACAAATTTTTGAAGCCATCAAAGGCGAAAATTACGATTTAATTATTACTGGTAAAGAGTCTATTGATTATAACGGAGGAATGGTTCCTGGTATAATTGCCGCTATGCTAAACATTCCGTTTGTAAATGCTTGTAGTAACCTAATTATTGAAGGAACTACAGCAAAAGTGAGCCGAGAAATGGATGGAGGTAAAGAAAATTTAACCTGTAATTTACCTTTAGTTATTGCTGGGCAAAAAGGAATTGTAGAAGAAAAAGATTTAAGAATTCCGAACATGAGAGGGATTATGACTGCCCGAACCAAAGTAATTAAAGTAATTGAACCTCAAAATTTAGAAGCTAAAACTGAAACTATTTCGTTTGAAAAACCAGCTCCAAAGCAAGCAGTAAAACTTATCAATCCTGATAATTTAGACGAACTTATCAATTTATTACACAACGAAGCTAAAGTAATTTAGAAGTAAATAATTAGAAGTTTTGGTTACTTATAACCAACAACTATCAATAAACAACCAACAACTAAATAATTAATAATTAACAATTAACAATTAAAAAAAATGTCAATACTAATATATGCAGAATCAAGCGAAGGAAAATTTAAAAAAACAGCTTTTGAGTTAGCTTCGTATGCCAAAAAAATTGCTGAGCAGACTAATTCATCTGTTTCGGCTGTGGTTTTTAACTGTTCAGATACTTCGGAATTAGCCAAATACGGAGTATCAAAAGTTATAAAAATAAACCAACCCAATTTACAAAATTTTGTAGCACAAGCCTACGCTGAAACCATTAGTCAAGTGGCTAAAAACGAAAAAAGTATGGTGGTTGTTTTATCAACTTCGGCAGATAGTTTATATCTTTCTCCTTTGGTAAGTGTTTTGTTACAAGCGAGTTACGCCTCAAATGTGGTTGCTTTACCCGAAAGTTTAGAACCTTTTAAAGTAAAAAGAAATTCGTTTTCGAGCAAAGCTTTTGGCATTGTGGAGCTAAAAACTGCTATAAAAATCATTGGTCTATCAAAAAATTCATTCGGATTGGTTGAAAATTCTACACAAGTTTCAGAGACCGACTACACCCCTACTTTATCTGCCAATGCCTTAGCCTTGCAACAAGTAAGCGTTGAAAAAGGTTCAGGAAAAGTAACCATTGCCGATGCCGAAGTAGTCGTTTCGGGTGGTAGAGGCTTAAAAGGACCTGAAAATTGGGGAATGCTCGAAGAATTAGCCGAAAGTTTAGGAGCTGCAACCGCTTGCTCAAAACCTGTTTCTGACTTGGGGTGGAGACCTCACAGTGAGCACGTGGGGCAAACAGGTAAACCGGTAGCTTCAAATTTATACATAGCCGTAGGAATTTCAGGAGCAATTCAGCATTTGGCAGGAGTAAATGCCTCTAAAGTAAAAGTAGTTATCAATACTGATCCAGAAGCTCCATTCTTTAAAGCCGCTGATTACGGAATTGTAGGCGATGCCTTTGAAATTGTCCCCAAATTAACCCAAAAAATAAAAGAATTTAAAACACAAAATCATTAAAATTTAGAGCGTAAAATTATATTCAAAACCTCAAAGAATTTAAAAACTTTGAGGTTTATTTTTTTAAATTTACAGAAAAGAGCCTATGAATTCTTCGTTTTTTGAACAATTAGACCGTTCTACCGCTCATAGGCAAAGCCGAGATGATTTAAAAGAATTGGTCCTTCAAAATCCTGAATTGTTTGAATAATTATTACAACTTGCCTTAAAAAATTTTCTATAAAAATAATTTTAAAGCCTATTGGTTTTAGAATTAGTAATAAGGGACTTCTAAAAATTCATTTTTATTCAAAAAGTTCTTTTTAAAGATTATGAAGACCTATTTTGTGAAAATTTACAAAATTTTACAAAAGGAAGTGCCTTACGTTCGGCTGCAAAAATTGGTCGGTTTATGATAGAAAACTCAAAAACAATTTTGTTAACATAGCCAACGAACAGAAACTGATAGATGCTTGTTTTGATTGGTTAGTTTCGTAAAAAAAGTGGCTACTAAGGCTTATGCAATGCAACCTTTAAGTATATTATCAAAAAAATAAAAATGTATTTTGGATTATCGAGGGGCTAAAACCAATTATCGAAAAAGATTATGCAACAGATCACCAGCTCTTAAAACTTGTGCTCGAATAGTTTTAAAGGAAATACAAAAAAATAAAAATATTTAAAAAATACATCAAAAAAACTTCTAAACAATGATATTTCTCAGTATATAATTATTTCTATGTATGTAACTTTGATTACGTTTTTTAAGAAAACGATTCAATCAAGTTTAATTTAATATTTAGAATATGAAAAAGTTACAAATTTATTTTGGTTTATTATTTTCAACCATCGGTTTTGCTCAAGTTGGGCATATTATGCAAGGTATCGGAGCAACTAATATGAGTATGGGTGGTGCAGCCACAGCACAACCTTTGAGCACTTCAGGAGCTTTTTATTGGAATCCGGCTACTGTTTCTACTTTTGATGAAAAAATACTAAGTGTAGATGCTGGTATCTTTTTTTCGTCTCCCAAATTATCATCTGAATATATGGGCTTAAAAGGCACCACTGAAGACAAAAAAAGCCCATCAATTATGCCCGCACTTTCGTTTGTATATGGTAAAGAAAACAGCAAACATACCGTTGGAATTTCAATGTTTGGGGTAAGTGGTTTTGGAGTAGATTTTCCTGCCGAAACAAATAACCCCACAAGCACAACATTTAACCCTGCTATCAATTCAAACCCTGTTTTATATCCACAAAATGCAGGTGGTTTTGGTAATGTAGCCTCTAATTATATGATGATGCAAATTGGTTTTACATACGCATATAATATAACAGAAAAATTTGCCATAGGTATCAATCCAATCATCAACTATAGTGCTTTAGAATTAGAGCCAAATCCGCTTGCATCACCTGATATGGCTAAAGGTTATCCAAAAAGCAATAATGCTTCGGCGATGGGTTATGGAGCACAACTTGGACTGTTTTATGGAGGTAAAGAAGGGTTTAAAACAGGTATATCCTACAAAACAGAACAAAATTTTAAAGCTTTTGAATTTGAAAACACTTATTTAAACGGCTCTAAAGCTCCTGATGTTACATTCCAGATGGACTATCCTGCTATTTTATCATTTGGAATAGGCTATTCTCACAAAAAATTTGATTTTGCCTTAGATTATCGAATGATTGATTATGAAAACACTGATGGCTTTACAGCAAAAGGTTGGACACAAACAGCATCTGTAAAAGGCTTTGGTTGGGAAAATATTTCAGTTCTTTCGGCTGGTGTTCAGTTAAATTTGGTTGAAAAATTACCGATTCGTTTAGGTTATACCAATAGTGGAAACCCTATCAATAGTGAATTAGCCTTCTTTTCGATTCCTGCCACTGCTATTATTGAAAACGCCTATCAAATTGGTTTAGGGTATGAATTTAACAAAAAAATAACCCTAAATACTGTGTTTCATTACGGAACAAGCAACGGAGCAACACGAGGGACGATGCTGAACCCAATGATGGTAAGCGCTACCAACCCTTATGGTGCCGTGTCTGGTTCAAAAGTTTCATATGAAATGACTACATCTATGTTGCAATTTGGATTAAATTATAAACTCTAGTTGCTCTAAACTTAAAGTTTCATTAGGCTGTATGTTTATAAGTAATATATCATTTTTCCATAAGTTTTAACCTTAAAACTAAAGAATTAGTCTATTGCTTAGTTCGTACAGCCTAATCTCAATTATTTTTTAGAAGCCCCCTTAGTTTAAAACCATATTTTGCATACCTTTGCCTTATGCAAGAATCTGTTTTATCAAAAGTTAATTTTCCGTCCGATTTAAAACCACTTTCAATTGTTGCACTAGAACAATTAGCAGCCGAACTTCGTGCTTTTGTAATAGAAATGGTGGCAAAAAACGGAGGACATTTAGGGGCAAGTTTAGGCGTAGTAGAACTAAGCATTGCTTTGCATTATGTTTTTGATACCCCAAACGATGCTTTGATATGGGATGTGGGGCATCAAGCCTATATTCATAAAATTTTAACAGGAAGAAAAAATCTTTTTGAAACCAACCGAAAAATAAACGGAATTAGCGGTTTCCCAAAACGAGACGAGAGTGTTTATGATAGTTTTGGAACCGGGCATTCTTCTACTTCTATTTCGGCAATTTTAGGGATGGCAATCGCTTCAAAACTAAAACAAGATATTAATAAACAACATATTGCTGTTATTGGAGATGCTTCTATTGCTTCAGGAATGGCTTTTGAAGCCTTAAATCATTTAGGTGTTACCGATGTGAATGTTTTAATTATTCTAAATGATAATGCAATTGGAATAGACCCAAGTGTGGGTGCTTTGAAAAATTATTTTACATCCATTAAAAATAACAATTCAACGCAAAATAATATTTTTAAAGATTTAAATATTCCTTATTACGGGGTAGTTGATGGACATAATTTATCACAACTTATTAAAGAATTAACCCAATTAAAAAACACTAAAGGCGTTAAACTACTACATATAAACACCATCAAAGGCAAAGGTTTAAAACAGGCTGAAGAACATCAAGTTACATACCATTCGCCAGGAAAATTCGACAAACTCACAGGTGCAATTTACGAAATAAACAAAAAAAATTTACCCTTAAAATATCAAGATATTTTCGGAAAAACCTTAGTGAAATTAGCCGAACTGAACCCTAAAATTGTAGGGATAACCCCAGCTATGCTTACAGGTAGTTCGATGAAATTACTGATAGAAAAATATCCTGAACGAACCTTTGATGTGGGTATTGCCGAACAACATGCTGTTACCCTTGCAGCAGGAATCGCAGCCCAAGGAATGATACCTTTTTGCAATGTATATTCTACCTTTTTACAACGGGCTTATGACCAAATCATACACGATGTGGCTTTGCAAAAGTTACCCGTTATTTTTTGTTTAGACAGAGCCGGTTTGGTGGGAGATGATGGAGCGACGCATCACGGAGTTTTTGATATTGCCTATTTGAATTGTATTCCGAATATGCAAATTATAGCTCCTCTTAACGAAATTGAATTACAAAACGCACTTTTTACAGTCCAAAACAAACCTTTGCAAAATCCAGTAGCTATAAGGTATCCCAAAGGTTTAAGTGAATTTTCTCCACAAGAATATCCATTTGAAGTAATAGATTTTACTGCCGTAAAAATACTACAAAAAGGCACAAAAATAGCCATTTTATCTACAGGAACTATTGGAAACAATATACAAAAAGCGTTACAAAAAATTGAAAATTCTAAAATATTTTCGCATTATCATTTTATAGGCGTCAAACCATTAAATATAACTTTTTTAGACACCATTTTTAAAACATACAATCAATTTATAACCATAGAAGACGGAGTTATAAAAGGTGGCTTTGGAAATGAAATTTCTACTTATCTTGCAAAAAATAAAGTTTATAAACCTATACAAAACTTAGGAATACCCGATGTTTTTATAGAACATGGAACAATAACCGAGTTGCAAAAAATTTGCGGTATTGATGTAGAAAGTTTAGCATTTTTTTTAAAAAGAACCTCTAAAAAAGAATTAATCTACTAAAAATATTTTATAGAAAAAGGGAACTACTCCAAAACCATAAAACATTAACTTCTATCCATACTAAATCTCATAATTAAGTACTTACTCCTATTTTTTTAAAAATATTTTTTTACCCCATAAAAAATAGGGTAAATATTTTTTATTTTATAATATTTTATATATTTGCCTCATTAAAAATAGGGTTATAACTTTTAAATTATAAAAAAATGAATAATATTCGTTCACGAGCACTTCAACAAAGTTCTACACGAACTACTATTGAAGTAAAAGAATTTGACAAAAAATCAGTTATTTTTGGCAGTAATGTGTTCAATGATAAAGCCATGCGTCAATATTTGACCAAAGAGGCACATCAAGCGGTAAAAGATGCTATCGAAAACGGTTCAAAAATAGACCGAAAAGTAGCCGATTATGTGGCTATGGGTATGAAAGAATGGGCTTTGTCAAAAGGTGTAACCCATTATACTCACTGGTTTCAGCCTCTCACAGGCACCACTGCCGAAAAACACGATGCTTTTTTTGAAACTTCTTATGATGGGTCAGACCCAGTAGAAAAATTTGGAGGTAGTCAATTGGTACAACAAGAGCCCGATGCTTCAAGTTTTCCGAATGGAGGTATCCGAAACACCTTTGAAGCCCGAGGTTATACCGCTTGGGACCCCACATCTCCAGCATTTATTTACGGGACTACACTTTGTATTCCTACAATTTTTGTATCATATACGGGAGAAGCTTTAGATAATAAAACACCTTTATTACGCGCTTTGCACGCTTTAGATGAAGCTGCAACTGGGGTAGTAAAATACTTTGATAAAAATATAAAACATGTTTCGGCAACCCTGGGTTGGGAACAAGAGTATTTTTTGGTAGATAGTGCTTTGGCAAATTCCAGACCTGATATTATATTAACGGGTAGAACCTTGTTAGGACATACCTCGGCAAAAGGGCAACAACTTGAAGACCACTATTTTGGATCCATTCCTACACGTGTTTTAAATTATATGCGTGATTTAGAAAACGAATGTATGTTATTAGGCATTCCGGTAAAAACACGTCATAACGAAGTGGCACCTAATCAGTTTGAATTAGCCCCTATTTTTGAGGAAATAAATTTAGCAGTAGATCATAATTCTTTATTGATGGATTTGATGAACAAAGTGGCTGAACGACACTATTTTAAAGTGTTGTTTCACGAAAAACCTTTTAAGGGAGTAAATGGCTCGGGCAAGCACAACAACTGGTCATTAGCAACCGATACAGGTATCAATTTGTTAAGCCCCGGAAAAACTCCAATGAGTAATTTACAATTTTTAACCTTTTTTATCAATACCATAAAAGCTGTTTATAAAAATGAAGAATTATTACGAGCTTCGATAGCTTCTGCCAGTAACGACCATCGTTTAGGCGCAAACGAAGCACCTCCAGCTATTATTTCGGTATTTATTGGGCAACAATTAACCAAAGTTTTAAGTGATTTAGAAGGCGTTTCGAACGGAAAATTATCCCCTGAAGAAAAAACCGATTTAAAATTAAATGTGGTAGGCAAAATACCCGATGTTTTATTAGACAATACCGACCGAAATAGAACCTCACCATTTGCTTTTACTGGTAATAAATTTGAGTTTAGAGCCGTAGGCAGTAGTGCCAATTGTGCCAATGCTATGACTACATTAAGTGCCATTGTAGCTCAACAATTACTAGAATTTAAAAAAGAAGTAGATACACTAATTGAGAAAAAAAACCTTAAAAAAGACGAAGCAATTTTTAATGTATTAAGAGAATATATCAAAGAAACCAAAGCTATTTTATTTGAAGGTGATGGTTATAGTGAAGCTTGGGAAAAAGAAGCGAAAAAACGAGGATTAAGCAACCACAAAACCACACCCGAAGCACTTAAAGCTAAAGTATCTAAAAAAGCTATTGCACTTTTTGAAGGATTAAAAATTATGAATCATACCGAAATTGAAGCTCGATACGAAATTGAATTGGAAGAATATACTAAAAAAATTCAAATTGAAGCTCGTGTTTTAAGTGATATTTCTCGTAATCATGTGATCCCAACAGCAATTCGGTATCAAAATATCTTAATTGAAAACGTGAAAGGTTTAAAAGAAATTTTTGGTACAAGTTATGAAAAAGTAGCTGCTGAACAAATCAATATTATCATGCAAATTTCTGAAAACATCGAAGGAATCAATACAAAAGTTGAGACAATGACTAACGAACGTAAAAAAGCGAACAAAGAAACTTCTATAGAGAAAATGGCATCTATGTATTGCAACAAAGTAATACCCTATTTTGAAGATATCAGAAAACATGCCGATAATTTAGAACTATTAATAGATGATGAACTTTGGACATTAACAAAATATCGAGAATTGTTGTTTACAAAATAATTTTTCAAATCCTCAATCTTGCCGTTCTGTAATCAAGCGATGTGGTTCTGTAATCCTTAAAATGAGGTTATATATCTTTGATTTCCATTAGTAAGTGCAATTATTAGGTCTTATTTTTATTTTTTACTGGTTTGTTATTAATGTTTTACTATTGATTATTAGGTTTTTTAGGTTTAATATTAGGGGTTGCGGGTTTAATAATAGGGGTTGCGGATTGATTATTTGGTTTATGCTGTTCTTTATTATTGTTTTACCTTACTTTTTTATAAATTTATGATTGATTATTAGGATTTTACTATGGTTTGTTATTTAACCCAGATTACGCATTAGATTTAGTTTGTAATAGAACTCTAATGCATAATCTGGGTAAAATGTCAGTTGTAAAAAATAATCCTCCGTAAAGTGTAATATTCGATTTTTTATTTGTAGCTTTTACACATGTATATAGTATTGTATCACTACAAATATACCCCAAATGGGTGAACCCCATAAGTCATAAAACCCTTTATTTTTAAAGGGTTTTAAAATTTCAAAACTAGCAGTTGCAAATTTTGGGTATTTTTAAAATCAAACTATATAAAACGTATCAAAACTACTAAAACCGCTAAGTAGAACAAAAATATTACAGTTCCATATAACAAACCTTTTTTGCCCGTTTGCCATAAATCGATAAATTTTATTTGTAAACCAATAGCAACCATAGCAATTGTTAAAATAATTTTACCAAGAGTTTCCATAATTTCTAAAATTTTAGTGTTTATAGAAATAATTGAAATAAAAATTGTTATAAAAATAAAACTCCATAAATACCAGGGTAATTTTAGGTGTTGTTTCCATTTTTTTGAACCATCCTTTCGTAAAATTATATTAAAAAAAATCAATGCAGGCGAAAGCAATGCTACACGTGCTAATTTAACAGTAAGTGCCATCTCTCCCACTTCATTACTCATCGAATAGCCAGCACCAGCCACATTGCCCACCGAGTGCAACGAAGCACCCAGTAGCATACTACTATCAAAAACATTCCAACCCAAATACATCAAAATTGGAGGGATTAACAGCATTCCTAAAGTTCCGTAGAGATTTACAACTGCTACCGCCACTCCCACATCTTCTTTACTTTTGGCAACCGAAGGCGACAAGGCTACGATGGCAGACGAGCCACAAATGGCAGTTCCAAAACCAATTAACCACCCTACAGAACTAGGACAACGCATTTTTTTGGCTAAAAAAAGAGCAAAAACTAACACTAAAAATACAGCAATAATTAATTCAAAAAAACGTATAAACCCTAAACTTGCAATGTTTTTATAGTTAATTCCGAAGGCTAAAAACAATATTGATAATTCTAAGAATTTTGTGCCGGTATAAGCTATTCCATTTGAATATTCGGTTGGAATTTTGATAAAATTACCTACAATAATCCCGATTAGCAAGCCTAAAATTATACTATTTATAAACGAAAAATATTTACCTAAATAAATAATAAAAATTCCTAAAATTGCCGACAACAAAAAACCTTTGAGCTTATCAATCATAAAAATATGGTATAAAAATTTTCCCAAAAATAAAACGAAAAATTCTATAATTTATTACGAAAGTAACATTTTATCAAAAATTTGTATAAAAAAAATAAAAAAACTATCTTTGGGGTTTAAAATTTCGTTTTTGTGAAACAATTTTTTATACAATTTAAACCTTTTTTTACTTTCCTTGTGGTATTTTTTACAAGTTATTTGACATTGTATTTTTGCTATACAAAAGTATATTTAGCGCAATACGATAGTGCAAAAAATGAAATAGATTGTATAACCAAAAGCGTTGCCAACCAAACAGAATTTGTCTTAAAAACTTTCAATCAAAACATACAAACAATTGATAATATCGATGAAGCTTCAGTTCGGTTAATTTTAAACAATGTTTATGTAGCTCGGGTTGTGGAAGGGTGCAATGCCGTAAGTGTAATTTTACTTTTTGTATCGTTTATTATAGCTTTTTCAACCACTTTTAAACAAACTTTTTTGTTTATTTTTTTTGGAATTTTAATTATTCATATTTTAAATATTACCCGAATTGCCTTGCTTACCTGGGCATTATATCATTACCCAAATCAA
Organism: uncultured Flavobacterium sp.; assembly: GCA_964463035.1. Lineage (GTDB taxonomy): Bacteria > Bacteroidota > Bacteroidia > Flavobacteriales > Flavobacteriaceae > Flavobacterium. The sequence goes on along the minus strand of CAYXAF010000021.1, from coordinate 16,586 downwards.
GAAAAATTACTGCACGATATTGTTTTTCCATTGTTTATTTATGGGGTTGTTTTTGTGCTATGGTTGGTTTGGTTACATAAATTTTCAACCTATGCTCAGCAAAAATAATTTTATAAAATACATAGGGGTTTTAAGTTGTATTTTTGGGCTTATTGCTATTCGAATGTTTGAAAACACTTTGTTTTATGATCCATTAATTGCCTATTTTAAAGGGAATTTTCAACACGAAACTATCCCGGATTATTGTACTTCAAAATTATTTTTACATCTAAGTTATCGGTTTGCCCTGAATAATTTTTTGTTTCTTTTAATAATATTTTTAGTTTTTCAAGATAAAAATATAACAAAATTAGCACTATTTTTGTTTGTAATTTTATTGCCTATACTATTGATAATCAATTATATAATCCTCAAAAATTATTCACCAGCCAACTATAATGCCCTTTTTTATAGCAGACGTTTTCTAATACAGCCAATATTTGGGATGCTTTTTTTAGCAGCTTTTTATTATCAAAAAAAATTTAGTAAATAAATGAAATATAACACTTCATTAATATTATTACAAAAATATGGGCTTAGTATCCTTTCGATAGTGCCTATGCGTTCCGAACCCGATGAACGAAGCGAAATGGTTTCACAGGTTTTGTTTGGTGAACATTTTTGTGTGCTCGATGAAACTGAAAAATGGTATAAAATTGAGCTTCAACATGATAAATATTGTGGTTGGATTGATAAAAAATGTTTTTTTGAAATTCCTTTTGAATTTTATAAGAAATTATCAAAACTTCAGCCTAAATATTCTAAAAAATTAGTAGATATAATTGTTGATTCTAACAATAATCAGCGGACAATAGTGATGGGTTCATCGGTTTTGTTTTTAAAATACTCCGAAATAAATCCGTTTCATTTGCATTTTAAACATCAAAACAGTTCAAAACTCATCCCAAAACCCAATAAAAAGACAATTTTAATAATAGCTCAACAGTTCTTGGAAACTCCTTATTTATGGGGGGGTAGAACTGCTTTTGGGATAGATTGTTCGGGTTTTACTCAAATGCTTTATAAACTAAGTGGCTATAAAATACCTAGAGATGCCAGCCAGCAAGCCAAATTGGGCGAAGTAAAAAGTTTTATAGAAGAATCAGAAGAAGGAGATTTAGCATTTTTTGACAACGAAGACGGAGAAATTACTCATGTAGGAATTATGATGAAAAATCATCGTATTATTCATGCCTCAGGCAAAGTTCGGGTGGACAGAATTGACCATTTAGGAATTTATAACGAAGAGTTACGAAAACACACTCATCAATTACGAATGATTAAAAAAATTATTTAAAAACAAAAAAACATGAAACTATTCTTATTAACATTCGGTATTTTAATAATTTCGGTTTTGGGATTAGCCATAAAAATTTGGGCAAAAAAAGATGGAAAATTTGCAGGAACTTGTGCTAGCCAGAGCCCTTTTTTAAATAAAGAAGGCGAAAGTTGTAGCTATTGTGGCAAACCAGCCAACCAAATAGGAACGTGTGAAAACACAAACAAAGAATAACGTTTATGAATTTTCAAGGAATTTCAATCGGATTACATTTTTTATTTATCGTTTTTTGTGTCATTTTAGCTATTCAAATTTTCTATTATTTATTTATTTTCAGAAAGTTAGCGGTTTATAAAAACACTAAAAATGTTTTAAAACTTCCAAAAATTTCGGTTATTATTTGTGCTAAAAATGAAGCAAATAATATATCCAAAAATTTACCTTTTATCATTCATCAAGACTATCCAACTTTTGAAGTTTTGGTTATTGATGATGCCTCATCTGATAATTCGTTAGAAATTTTAAACGCCTTTGCCAAAGAATTTAAGCATTTAAAAATAGTAAAAGTTAAAAATAACGAAACCTTTTGGGGGAATAAAAAATTTGCTTTAACCTTAGGTATCAAAGCGGCTTCTTATAATCATTTGCTTTTTATTGATGCCGATTGCAAACCAACAAATCCTAAATGGATTGAAGAAATGGCACAACAATATACCCAAGAAAAAACAATTATTTTGGGTTATGGAGCCTATTCAAAAATTAAAAATTCGTTGGTAAATCAATTTATTCGATTTGAAACGATGCTCACTGCCATTCAGTATTTTTCGTGGTCGTTGGCAGGCAAGCCTTATATGGGTGTGGGCAGAAATATGGCTTATCATCGGAACGAATTTTTTAAAGCCGATGGATTTATAAAACATATAAAAATACGTTCGGGTGATGATGATTTGTTTATTAATGAAGTGGCAAACAGAAAAAACACAACAGTAACCATACAACCCAATTCTTTTACCATATCTGAACCAAAACACACTTGGAGTGAATGGTTTACACAAAAAAGAAGACATATTTCAACGGCAAAACATTATAAAAATTTTGATAAATTTCAATTAGGTTTATTTTTTTTAAGCCAGTTTTTGTTTATTGTTTTGAGTGTAATTTTAGCAATATTTTTCCCAATTTGGCAACTTATAGTAGGTTTAATTGTGTTCCGTTATATTTTTACATGGATTATAGTTGCTAAAAATGCCCGAAAATTACACGAAAATGATTTAATTTTAGGGTATCCTTTTTACGAAATAGGTTTGGTATTGATACAAATTGGGCTTTTTATAAAAAATATTTTTTCAAAGCCAGTTTTATGGAAATAAAAAAAACGATTGTTAAACATATTGAACTTGCAAAAACAGGCAATCAAACGGGTTATACATTTTTGTTAGATAAATACTGGTCCGAAGTGTATAATTTTATGCTCAAACGAACAGAAAATGAAACTGATACCGAAGATATTGTGATTGAAACATTTGCAAAAGCCTTTGATAAAATAGAAACTTATAATCCTGAATTTGCTTTTAATACGTGGCTTATTAGCATAGCAAAAAATGTTCATATCGATTTTTTACGAAAGAAAAAAATAGAAATTTCGGATATTGAACAAAAACAAGCTAATTTAATCTTAGACGAAAGCCCAACCATAGATGATAAACTAATTATTGAGCAAAATTTAGCCAAACTTTTAGCCGATATTAAACAACTAAAACCAGCCTATCAAGAAGTAATTCAGTTAAGGTACTTTAAAGAAATGAGCTATGCTGAAATTGCTGAAGTTCAGAATGAATCACTTAACAATATAAAAATAAAATTATTACGTGCTAAAAAATTATTAGCAAAAATAATTGAATACAACAAATCATAAATTTTAGAAAAACAATGCAACTATTTTATGCACCAAACCTGCTTTCTGGTTCAAAAAATTTCACTTTTGATACCGAAGAAAGTAAACATATTGCCAAAGTTTTACGAAAAAAAATTGGCGATAAGCTACACATTACCAATGGTTTAGGGTTCGGTTTTAAAGGAGAGATTAGCTTAATAACCGATAAAAAATGTGAAGTTTCGCTTTTAGAAGAAATATTCTATCAGCCCGAAAAAACGCACCTACATATAGCAGTTGCACCCACAAAAATGAATGATAGAATGGAGTGGTTTTTAGAAAAAGTTACCGAAATAGGCGTTCAAGAAATTACACCTATTATTTGCGACCGTTCCGAACGAAAAGTTATCAACCACGACCGTTTTGAAAAAATTATTCAAGCCGCTATGAAACAATCGTTTCAATTTTACATGCCAAAATTAAACGAACAACAAACATTTAAACAGTTTTTATTAAAAAAAAATTTAGGTATAAGTTATATTGCTCATTGTGAGGAAGTTGAAAAGCAAGAATTAAAAAATATTATACAACCTTCAAAAAAAATTACTATTGCCATTGGACCCGAAGGAGATTTTTCAGTTTTAGAAATTCAGAAAGCAATAGAAAATAATTTTTTATCTATTTCTTTAGGTAGCAATAGGTTACGAACCGAAACGGCAGCATTGGTAGCCTGTCATACCGTTCGGTTGTTGCTTACTCCGTAGTTTTTACTGCTTCTTGCTTTGCTTTTTTACGATCTTTCCAAATTTTACCTAATATTTTATATTCAATTTCAATAGCAGGTTTTTGTTGTTCTAATTTTTTATTCGTGAAAGCCGTTAAAAGCATACTTTCTATCAAAAAATCTTCCGAAACATTGAAAGGGTCATATTCTGTTTTTAAATTTATATCAAACATTTTGGCTGTTGTGTTTGACCAAAAGGCTTTCCAGCCACTTTTTAAATTTTTTATCAAATTAAAAGTTGTTACACCTGTTTGCCTATGAATTAGTTTTACTAAAATTTGACCATCTTTTCGAGATAATTTTTTAAGGCGATCTTCAAATTCATTTTCTAAATAATTTTCAACAATTTTAAAATAACGTTTTTTTTCACGTTCCGTTTTTAGTTTTGCCATATTTTCGTTTAGCATTACTAAATTTTCGGCAGCTGCTTTGGCATACGGGTATACTTTTAATACCCTACGTTTTAAAATCTCAATAGCTTTTTTATCTTCGTCTGACAGGTAAACTCCGTTTCGGGTAACTACAACTTCGTGAAGTTGATAGTTAAAAATTGTCATCGTATCAGGAATGGTAACATTTATTGTGTCATTTTCCTGAGCATTTAAAAAAACATAACTACTTAAAAAAAAATAAATTACATATTTTTTCATATCTATAATTCTATTCTATGTATTTTTTTAATTGTTTGTTTATCAAATTTCCCATCAGTTCATAACCCTCTTTGTTTGGATGCACTCCATCGTATGTATATTTTGCTAAAAGTCCATTTCTATCATCAACCATTGCCAAAAAATAATCAACATAAGCTATATTATTTTCAGAAGCATATTTTTTAAGTTTTTTATTAAGTTCTATAATTTTTTGAGCGGGTTCTAATCCTTTTCTCCAAGGATAATCAAGTGCTGGTAAAACCGAACAAAGAATCACTTGTATATAGTTTTGTTTCGCTAACTCACACATGTTGAATATATTACCAGCAATTTCATCAAGGGTTGTGGGTCCAGTATTTTGGGCAATGTCGTTAGTTCCTGCTAAAATAACTACAATTTTTGGCTGTAAATGGATAACATCTTGCCGAAACCGAAGCACCATTTGAGGCGTAGTTTGTCCACTTATTCCTCTGTTTATTCGGATGTAATTATCAAAAAATGTCGGTTGAAAATTACTCCAACCTTCTGTAATAGAATTCCCTATAAAAACAATTCTATTTTTTGGCACTTTTTGAGTTGAAAGTTGTTCATTTTCAGCTTTATAGCGTTGCAAATTTGCCCAATCTTGTGCAAAAGTATTTATTGATAGTAATGAAATTATTAGTAGGATTATTTTTTTCATAATGTATATTTTTATCGTGTAAATACAAGTTTTGAATTGGTAGATAATTGATTTTCAAAACAATAACCTTCTTTTGAAAATAGTTTTAAATCATTATAATCAGTAATTTGTTCGTCAATAATAAACCGAGTCATTAAACCACGTGCTTTTTTTGCAAAAAAACTAATCATTTTTAATTCACCATTTTTATATTCTTTAAATTCAGGAGTTATAATGATGTTTTTTATTTTTTTAGTATTGATAACACTAAAATATTCTTTACTTGCTAAATTAATAATAACTTCATTTTCAGCAAGTTCGTTTATGAGGTGCTTTGTTAGAACCGATTTCCAAAATTCATATAAATTTTTTGAATTTCCAATTGCAATTTTCGTGCCCATTTCTAATCGATAGGGCATTATGGCATCTAAGGGCTTTAAAATGCCGTAAAAACCAGATAAAATTCGAACATTTTCTTGTAGAAAATTAATTTTTGAGGCATTTAATGTGTTAATATCTAAACCGTCATACACATCTCCGTCAAAAGTGTAAATTGCTTGTCTTGTGTTTTCCATAGGTAATTTCCAATCTTGAAATCGTTGCCAATTTAATTCGGCTAATTTTTCAGAAATATCCATTAGTTCACTTAATTTTTTTGGTGATTTTTTTTGTATTACTTTATGTATTTTTGCAGTTTGCTTTAAAAAAAGGGGTTCTGTAAAGGTATTTATCGGAATTTTGCTTTCTGTATTTAACGATTTTGCAGGTGATAGTAGTATTTTCATTTTATAGAAAGTTTTATACAAATGTAATGATAAAAAAAACTTTCTAAATTTAAATTTAGAAAGTTTTTTAGTGTTTTTAAAAATCAAATTTTAGAAGTCCTTTATAAATTAAATGCTTTTTTTACCTGTTCAACAAAATCTAATTTTTCCCAAGTAAAAAGTTCAACTTCTATATTTTTTATATTTCCTTCGGGCGATTTAAAGGTTTTAGTTACGATTTCGGTTTTTCTACCCATGTGCCCATAAGCAGCTGTTTCGCTGTATATTGGGTTTCTTAATTTTAATCGTTGTTCAATAAAATAAGGTCGCATATCAAAAATTTCTTCTACTTTTTTTGCAATTTCTCCATTGGTAAGGTTTACTTTGGCAGTTCCGTAGGTTTCAATAAAAATTCCCATCGGTTGAGCCACTCCAATAGCATAGGATACTTGTACTAAAATTTCGTCGGCAACACCAGCAGCTACTAAGTTTTTTGCAATATGTCTAGTGGCATAAGCTGCACTTCTATCTACTTTACTTGGGTCTTTCCCAGAAAATGCTCCGCCTCCATGTGCTCCTTTACCTCCATAAGTATCAACAATAATTTTTCTACCTGTTAAGCCAGTATCTCCATGAGGCCCTCCAATAACAAATTTTCCTGTTGGGTTAATGTGGTATTGAATTTTATCATTAAATAAATGTGCATATTGTGGATAATGAGCCTTTACTCTTGGAATAAGAATTTCAATCATATCTTTTTTGATTTTGGCGAGCATGGTTTCTTCTGCATCAAAATCATCGTGTTGTGTAGAAATTACAATTGCATCAATCCGAACGGGTTTGTTGTTGTCATCATATTCAAGGGTTACTTGGCTTTTAGCATCTGGGCGTAAGTAGTTTATTTGTGTCTTTTCACGTCTTAATTCGGCTAATTCTTGTAATAATTTATGTGATAAACTTAAAGCCAAAGGCATATATTCATCGGTTTCGTTTGTTGCATAGCCAAACATCATCCCTTGGTCGCCAGCTCCTTGCTCTTCTTTATTTGCTCTATCAACACCTTGGTTAATGTCTGATGATTGCTCGTGAATAGCCGAAAGTATGCCACACGAATTGGCTTCAAACATATATTCACTTTTGGTATATCCAATTTTTCGGATAACATCACGTGCTATACTTTGAACATCTAAATAGGTTGTAGATTTTACTTCACCTGCTAAAATAACCTGTCCTGTGGTTACAAGTGTTTCACAAGCCACTTTAGAATCTGCATCAAATGCTAAAAAATTATCAATAAGTGCGTCGCTAATTTGGTCTGCAACTTTGTCTGGATGTCCTTCACTTACGGACTCTGAGGTAAATAAATAAGCCATTTTTAATTGTTAATTGTTAATTATTAATTATTAAAATTCAATTTTAATTAAAGGATAAATTTTAAATTTTGATAGACCAATTAAGCAATATAACTAAAGAGAAGCAAACTCGCTTTAGCATTTTTTAGTGAGGTTGCAATCGATCAAATTTTTCCTCTTCAATTATAAGACTGCAAATGTATAAGGTTATTTTGTAATTACAAAAAATTTTCATTTTAAATGCAATATTTTATCAATAGTAATTAAAGGCTTATATATGTGCCCTTCTAAATATTTTATTTAGTTTTCACAATGAAGGGTATTTTTTTATATATTTGCGTAAAATCATTAAGTGGTTGATTTATAAATGCTCTACAAAAACTAAATTTTAATGAAACCCTTATATATTCTTGGAAAATTATATTTAATTCCTACTACTTTAGGCGAAATGGATCCTAAGGCTGTTTTGCCCACAACCATCAAACGAACCCTTGATTTTATTGATACTTATATTGTTGAAAATGAAAAAGTGGCTCGAAAATTTATCAAAAGTATTAACCCTGATATTAAACAATCAACTTTAAAAATAGATGTTTTAGATAAACATAATAATTTTTTAAATTATGATGAGTTTTTAAATCCTTGTTTAAGTGGTAAAAATATAGGTTTAATGAGTGATGCTGGTTGCCCAGCAGTAGCCGACCCGGGGGCAATTATAGTAGGTTTGGCACATAAAAAGCATATACAAGTAGTTCCATTAGTAGGTCCTTCATCTATACTTTTAGCATTGATGGCAAGTGGTTTAAACGGGCAAAGTTTTGCGTTTAATGGTTATTTACCTATTGATAGTGCTCAACAAAAATCAACTTTAAAGGCATTAGAAAAATTATCAAAGGAAAAAAATCAAACGCAAATTTTCATGGATACTCCTTATCGGAACATTAAACTTTTTGATAACGTTATTCAAAGTTTACAACCAAACACAAAATTGTGTATTGCATGTGATATTACTTTGCCAACGGAGTATATAAAAACTTTATCTATAAACGAATGGAAAAAAAAAAAGGTAGATTTACATAACCGACCTGCCATTTTTTTGATTTTATAGATTAATCAACTAACGAATCATAAATTATTTTTTGAATTTTTTCTCTGATATTTTCTTTTGAAAGTTTATTTGTGTTTCCGTCTGGATAGGTTCGGTTTGATAAAAAGATGTAAATCAATTCTTTTTCGGGGTCTGCCCATGCCATAGTGCCTGTAAAACCTGTGTGTCCAAAACTGCTTTTGGTTGTGCAACCACACGTAGGTCCTTCGTCTGATAGTTGAGGTTTATCAAAGCCTAAACCTCTTCTGTTATTTTCTTCACAAAAATGACAGGTATTAAAAATATCAAAGGTTTTTGAGGTAAAAAATTCAGTATCTCCATAAACTCCTTTGTTCAAAAATAGTTGCATTATTTTAGCCACATCTAAAGAATTTCCGAACAAACCAGCATGCCCAGAAATTCCACCAAACATAGCAGCTGTCATATCATGAACAGAACCTTTGAGTTCTTGATGTCTAAAATAAGAATCAACTTCTGTCGGAATAATCTTAGTACTATCCATTTTAGTTAAAGGGTTAAATACTAATGAATTAGCACCAATTTTTTTATAAAATCGTTCATAAGCAAGATTATCTAACGAGTTATCCAATTCTTTTTCAATATATTTTTTTAGAATTATAAATGCAAAATCAGAATATTTGTATTGTTTTTTTTGTAATAATTTACTATCAATAATGGCTTGAAAAATAGTATCTTTATAATCGGTTCGCAAGTATAAATTTTTTGCTACGGGGATCGAAAATTCGGTTGAAAATTCGGCTTTATAATATTTTTCGCTTGGTTTTTTATTGGCGTCTAAGGTTTTTTGATAAAATGGTTCCCATGCTTGTAACTGAGCTTGGTGCGATAGCAAATCTTTCATCTGTATATCTGCTTTATTTGATTTTTTAAATTCGGGTAAAATTTCTTTTAATTTGGTGTCTAAATCAAAGGCATTATCATCGTATAATTGCATTGTCAGAGGTAAGGTTGCTAATATTTTGGTTAAAGAAGCCAAGTCGTATACATCGGTAGTTTCAACGGTTTTGCTTTGAGCATCAAAAGTATGCTTCCCAAACGCTTTTTGATACACAACTTTAGCTTTTCGGGCTACTAAAACTTGCATACCAGGGGTTATTTTTCTGTTAATAGCATCTGTAGCTATCGAATCAATTTTTGTTAAAATTTCAGGATTAATACCTACATTTTCTGGCTTATCAAAGCCTAAACGTTTAAGTAAGTGGGTTTTATACCCAGAATTTGCTTCTAAATCATCGTTAATAGTTACAGGCAATTTACTTTGAGTTTCGGCAGTTCCAAAAATAATTTCTGCAGCTGTTTTTTGAGCCATTGGATGATTTTGATAAGCCATAATCAAACCTTCTAAATCGTTTGTGTTTTTTAAATTTTGAAGTGCATACGCTTTTGCAAAGCTCACAAAAATAGTTTTATTATTAGGTGCTATTTTATCAATCAATGCAACTTCTGTGTCTAATAATTTGTGTGATTTCCAAGCATGATCGGTTTTATGATAACTGATTATAACTTTTGTAAAATTATTTAATTTTTGAATAATCGTATCAATATTTGTTTCTTTAATTTCGGTTATTTCAATATATTTTTTTAGATTATCTACAAAAGGTTTATTTTCGCCCTCTCCTATTCTTATGTAAGCAAATTTTTCTTTTTCAAGGGTATGTATAGGGATATTTTTATGCTTATTTTTAACAACGGTGATTGCATTTTTATAAATTTCTTCTGATAAAATTTCGTTTTCGGGTAGGTTTAAATCTTGATATAAATTATTGATTTCTATAGGTTTATATGAATTTAAGTTTGCTTTATATTTATAATTTAAAATTTTTTTTACAGATTCTTCTAATCTTTTTTCGGTTATTTTTCCTTTTTTTATTTGCTCTACCAATTTTTGAATAGCAATTTCTACATTTTCTGAAAAAAGTAGTAGATCGTTTCCTGCTTCAAAAGCTTCGAGTTCTAAAATTCCGTTTTTTTTATATTCCGAAGCAGCTTTCATATTCAAGGCATCGGTGAAAATTAGACCTTTAAAATTTAATTCTTGTTTTAAAATTTCGGTTATAACTTTGTAAGATACTGAACTGGGTGTATTTTTCTTTTTTTCGAGTTTTGGCACTTCTAAATGGGCTACCATTACACTTGCTAAACCTTTGTTTATGAGTTGTTTATACGGATACCATTCTGTTTCAATAAAACGTTTTTTTTCAAAATTTACAAAAGGTAAGGTATGATGTGAGTCAGCAGAAGTATCACCATGTCCAGGAAAATGTTTAGCCGTTGCCCACACGTTTTCTTGCTGTAAACCCTTCATATACGCTAAGGCTTTTTCGGTAACATTTTCTTTGTTTTCACCAAACGAACGAATCCCTATAATCGGGTTGTTCGGATTGGTATTGATATCTATAACAGGTGCAAAGGTAAAATGTATACCCAATCGTTTGGCTTGTTTGCCTATTTGTTGTCCAAATTTTTCAATCAATTTTAAATCCGAAACTGCCCCAAGGGTCATATTATATGGATAACGATAGGTAGAGTCTAAACGCATAGCTAAGCCCCATTCAGCATCAATACCTATAAATAAAGGCGTTTTTGCTTTTGATTGAAATAAATTCGTAAGGTTGGCTTGCCGAACGGGTCCTCCTTGAAAAAAAATTAACCCTCCAACTTTTTGCTCGGTAACTAATTTTTCAACGGTTTTAATATGAGCTTCATCTTTGTTAGAATAGGCAGCAACCATAAACAACTGCCCCACTTTTTCGGGCAACGAAAGACTTTGATACACACTATCAACCCACTTTTTTTGAGTTTCGGGAGTGTTTTGAGCTACTAATAAGTTAGAAAACAGGATGATTATTAAGATTTTTTTCATTAAAAAAACTTATTTTTTTGGTTAATTTTTTTTTTGAGGTGCTATATTTTTTTTTTATTTATGGGGACTTCTAATAATTGGTTTTCTAATAAAAATTTGTAATTTTTAAGAAGTAGAAGACAAAATTTAAAAAGAACCGCAGGCGTAGCCGTAGCTACTATGAGGACGATTTTTAGATTTTAACGAACTAATTTTTAAAAAGAACTTTTTGTAATAAAAATGAATTTTTAGAAGTTCGCTTATAACTAATTTTTATTTATGCAATATCTTTGCAGCCCGACTTGAACGGAAATCCTTTTATGTAGCGTAGCGAAATAAAAGATTGGGAGTGGAAGGCGGAATAGCTGCCCAAATAAAAAATATTTTAAAAAAATCGACTATGCCAACTTTCTTTTGCTGATATCTCCCAATTATCTTGCCATTCTTCGATAGTGTTTACTAAATTATTAAAAACAATGGTATCTTGGGTTACGGCTTTTTCTTTTGCTAGTTTTTTAAACTCGATAAGCGTTTTATGAGTAATAAATTCGCCTGTTTTATAGGTTACATTCATTTTGTCAAGCAAATCTATATCATATTGTTTTTCAATACGTTGAATACATTCTACAGAGGCATCGATAGCACAACCAGAAGCTGGATGATGTTCGGAATTTACTGCAATTATAATAAAACGATTGTATTTGATTACAAACGATGATTCTAAGGGGGTGGCATGGGCAACCCAATTTTCTAAAAATTGCAAAAGGGTTTGTTCAATTTCTTGCACTTCGGTATCCGTTAATTTTCGGTTGGCTTGATAAATCCAAATTCGAGAACTTTCGGGCATTTTTTCAAAAGGAATATACATTTTTAATGGTTAATTATAAGTGGGTTTTGTTATTTTTGATATGCAAAAGTAACGATTTTTGTCTAATTATTTTAATAATCAAATTGTTATTGTTTGGTTATTTTGGTATTTTTGTAAAAATTTTTTTACTAAAAATGAATTATAAAGAAATTTTAAGCCAAATTACCACTTTTATTTTTGATATGGACGGAGTGCTAACCGATGGTTCTGTTCATGTAACCAACACAGGTGAAATGCTTCGTATTATGAGTATAAGAGATGGTTATGCTATTAAAACTGCTGTAGATTTAGGTTACCGTGTTTGTATTATTTCGGGTGGAAGTAACCCTGGGGTGAAAGAACGACTGCAAAAGTTAGGCGTTTTTGATATTTATTTTAGTGTGCCAGATAAAGTAGAAATTTTTAAAGAATTTACCCAAGAAAACAATATAAATCCCAAAAACATATTGTATATGGGTGATGATTTGCCCGATTATCATGTGATGAAATTGGTTGGCTTACCCACGTGCCCACAAGATGCTACCCCCGAAATTAAAGCCATTGCAAACTATATTTCGCATGTTAGCGGAGGCAAAGGTTGTGTACGAGATGTAATAGAACAAACTTTAAAAATACAAAACAAATGGTTTCAAAATTTTGATGGGAAACATGACTAAATTGTTTTGGATATTCGTATTATTATTTTTGAATACTTTTAATTTAATTGCACAAAACTCCGTTGATTTTAAATCGGTTGAGGCACAGCTAACCGTAAACCCCACCCAAAAAAGTATTTCAGGAAATATAACTTATATTTTTGAAGTTAAAAATACTACAGATACCATTTTTATTGATGCTAAAGCTATGATATTTAATGATTTATACATCAATAATAAAAAAGTAAACTATCTATCAACTCATAAGCATTTAAAAATATACGAAGGTTTTAAAATAGGAAAAAACAAACTAACTTTTTCATACAAAGCTCAACCTAAACAAACCCTTTATTTTGTTGAAACCAATGAAAATAATGTTCCCGATTTAGAAATTTGGACGCAAGGACAAGGCAAATATACCAGCCATTGGTTGCCCAGTTTTGATGATGTAAACGAAAAAGTAATTTTCAATATTAGTATAACTTTTGATAAAAATTATACCGTTATCAGCAACGGGAAACTAAAAAAAGTTACTAAAAATCAAGCAACTAAAACGTGGATTTATCAGATGCAAAAACCAATGAGTTCTTATTTGGTGATGCTTGCCATTGGTAAATTTTATAAAAAGGAATCAAAAAGAGGTAAAACACCTTTAGAATTTTATTTAGCCGAAAATAATTCTAAAAAATTTGCGTTTACCTATGCACATTCTGAGCAAATTTTTCGGTATTTGGAACGTGAAATTGGCATCAATTACCCCTGGAAAATTTATAGACAAATTCCGGTAAAAGATTTTATTTACGCAGGTATGGAAAATACTACCTCTACCCTATTTTCAACAGATTATGTAGTGGATAGTATTGGTTTTAATGATAAAAACTACTGCAATATAAATGCCCATGAGTTAGCCCATCAATGGTTTGGTAACTTAATTACTGCTAAAAACAGCCAGCACCATTGGCTTCACGAAGGTTTTGCAACTTATTATGCCTTGCTTGCGGAACAAGAAGTTTTTGGTGAAAATTATTTTGCTTTTGAAATGCTACAAATGGCTGAACAGCTAAAAAAGCTTCTAAAAATGATACGATACCGTTGCTTAACCCCAAAGCCAGTAGTTTAACGTTTTACAAAAAAGGAGCTTGGGTTTTACATTTAATTAAGCAACAAATAGGTGCTAAAAATTTTAACAAAGCAGTTAAAAATTACCTTAAAAAACACAAATTCAAATCGGTTGAAACGGCTGATTTTTTTAGTGAAATTAAAAAACTTACCTCGTTTAACGACCAATATTTTTATGATAAATGGCTCAATAATACAGGTTTTGATTTTGAAGAAGCTAAAAATTCTTTAAAAAATCAGTATCAAATAAAACAATATTTTGAGGTTCAAGACCTTGAAAATAAGTCTTTTGAAGAGATTAAAAACAAATATTTATCTATTTTAAAATCAAATAGTTATTATACTATTAAAGAAGAAATTATTTATCAAATAACAACTATTGATTACGAACATAAAAAAGAATTGATAGAAGCTGCCATGCAAACAAACGACATAAAAGTTAGGCAAGCCGTTGCTCAAACCTTTACAAAAATACCGTTAGAATTTAAGGATAGTTACGAAACATTATTAAACGATCCGTCGTATAGCACACAAGAAATTGTGTTGATACATCTTTGGAAAAATTTTATTTCGGAGCGAGAAAAATATTTAGAGATTTCAAAAAATTGGGTAGGTTTTACCGATAAAAATCTTCGTATTTTATGGCTTACCTTAGCCTATAAGACTGAAAATTACAAAACCGAAGCTAAAGATTTTTTTTTAAACGAGCTTATCAGTTATGCTTCTCCTTCTTATGAAAGTAGTATTCGTCTAAATGCTTTTAATGCGTTAAAAACCATCCCATTTTATAACGAAACTATAAAAAATTATTTACAACAAGCCAGTAAACATCATCGTTGGCAATTTGCAAAATATGCAAAAGAATATTTGAATAAAAATTAGAAATATAAAAATTGAAAATTGTAGTTTTGCAAATATTCAATAAAACCAAGAAAATGAGCCGTAAACGAACCGACAAAATTATATTTGCCAAAATAGAAGTATTAGATGCAGGTGCCAAAGGCGTTTCTGTAGCAAAAGCTCCAGATGGTAAAGTTATTTTTATGCCAAATGTGGTTCCGGGTGATGTGGTAGATGTGCAAACTTTTAAAAAACGCAAAAGTTACTACGAAGGTAAAGCCATTCATTTTCATAAGTATTCTACAGATAGAGTAGCACCTGTTTGTGAGCATTTTAATGTTTGCGGAGGTTGTAAATGGCAAAATTTAAACTATCAAAAACAACTTTTTTATAAGCATAATGAAGTTTATAATCATTTAAAACGCATTGGAAAAGTTGATTTGCCAGAATTTATACCTATTTTAGGATCAAAAGAGCAATATTTTTATCGAAATAAATTAGAATTTTCTTTTTCAGATACTCGTTGGCTTACCGATGAAGAAATTCAAACCTCTGAAGCTATTGAAAAAGAAAATGCGTTAGGTTTTCATATCCCGAAAATGTGGGATAAAATTTTAGACATCAAAAAATGTCATCTTCAGCCCGACCCTTCTAATCAAATTAGGAATAGTATTAAACAATTTGCTATTGAAAATAACCTTTCTTTTTATAGCCCTCGAAATCAAAATGGTTTGTTACGAACACTTATGATTCGAACCTCATCAACAGGTGAAGTAATGGTATTAATACAATTTTTTGAAAATCAGACTAAAAATATTGATTTAGTGATGAATTTTATCAAAAATTCGTTCCCTCAAGTTAGCTCACTACAATATGTTATCAATGCAAAACAAAACGATACTATTTATGACCAAAATGTAATTCTTTTTAGCGGAAACGATCATATTTTTGAAGAAATGGAAGGTTTAAGGTTTAAAATTAATGCAAAATCTTTTTATCAAACCAATGCAAATCAAGCATATGAATTGTATAAAATAACCCGAAATTTTGCCCAACTTACTGGTAATGAAGTAGTTTATGACTTATATACAGGAACAGGAACAATAGCACAATTTGTTTCAAAACAAGCTAAAAAAGTAATAGGCATTGAAGCAGTTCCGGAGGCCATTGAAGATGCAAAAACCAATGCAAAACTAAATAGTATCTCAAATTGTGAATTTTATGTAGGAGATATGAAATCTATTTTTTCTGATGATTTTTTAGCACAACACCCTCACCCTGATGTAATTATAACCGACCCTCCAAGAGATGGCATGCATAAAGATGTAGTAGCACAGCTATTAAAAGTTGCTCCAAAACGAATTGTATATGTAAGTTGTAACAGTGCTACTCAAGCCCGAGATTTAGAACTTTTAGATGAAAAATATAAAGTAAAAAAAGTGCAACCTGTTGATATGTTTCCACAAACACATCATGTAGAAAATGTAATTTGTTTAGTGAAAAGGTAAAAATAAATTTTTATAAACCTCCAATTTTATTACCAAATGGTATTCTGACTCCTATGGAAGGGATAATCCTAAAACTAATTTTATAAAAATTATCACTGTTGTCCGATAAAAAGGCAAAAATAGGTGGGTTCTAAAAATTCATTTTTTTCGTTTTGATTTTAGAAAATAGCAGAAACCTTTTAACAATTTTCTAAAATCATTGTTAAATGTATGCACTTATTTTGATATTTTTATCAAAAATTA
>CAYXAF010000020.1:0-34410 GCA_964463035.1 uncultured Flavobacterium sp. | reverse complement strand
TAACTTGAAAAAGTAGCCCTTTAAATTAAAAATTTAGTCGGTTAGTAGTGATTTTTTTATTGCTTTTAGCAATTGGTTTAGTAGTATTATCATTTTTAACACCATTTATTTTTACTCGCACAAGTGTTTCAAATGATTTTGATTTTACAGGGACAGGACAAATTGGAGATACAATTGGCGGATTAATGAGTCCTTTTATCAATTTGTCAGCAGTAATAGTAACAGGATTAGCTTTCTATATGCAATATAAAGCTAATAAACTACAAGTTAAAATATTTAAAAAGCAACTTGAAGAAACACAAAATCAATTTAGAACTGAACAAGAAAAACAAGAGAGAAACTCACTAAAGCAACGCTTTGAAAGTCAGTTTTATGAAATGTTGAGATTACATAAAGAAAATGTAAATGAAATTGAAATTGATGCTAAAAAAAGATACATAAATGAAAATGCTAATTTTGATGAAGAACCAGAAAAATATTATGAGTATGTCGATTATGTAATTTCCAAAAGAAATGCCTTTGTTGAAATGCAAAAGGAATTAGAATTTATGATTGCAAAACTTGAATTGTCTGATACTCCTGAATTAAGTTTTGAAAACTTCCAAAAAATTTATGAAATATACTTTTGGGGATTATCAGGTTATGAATCTATCGCAGAACAATTTACAGATGAAAGTTCAAAGAAATTCGAAGATATGTTGTATAATATTCAACAATCCCAATACTCGAAAGACATTTTTAGTTTTAATACAGATATTCCTTTTGATATTCCAGCTTTCAAAGGTCATTCCAATTTTTTAGGTCATTATTATAGACATCTTTTTCATACTGTAAAATTTGTTGTCAAATTCAATAGCGAAATAATAGAGGAAGAAGAAAAAACCAAATATTTAAGATTATTAAGAGCTCAATTATCCAATCATGAACAAGCATTACTTTTTTACAACTGGTTGGCACAATATGGTAGTGCATGGGAAAATGATACTAATAATTTTTTAACAAAATATAAAATGATTCATAATTTGTGGTATAGAGAATTACCACAAAAAACTTTTATTCAAAATAAATTAAAAAAACTTGTTGAGAAGTATAAAACATTTGAACGTAGAGATGAACTTTTTGAAATGGGTGATTCAATAATTGAAAACACATAAAAACTATAAATACACATTTCATTTTTTAACCAATATTTTCGCCTATTTTCAAAGCTTTTGACAATCATTTGGCACACGAACCCTTATAACGCTGAAAATTTCAAAATAATGCAAATTTTGTATTGGAAAGTAAAAGAATGTTTCCAATTTCAGAAAAATTTTTTTTATCTTATTTTACTTTTTGAAAACAAATAGAAAATAAAACCTATTTTTAAAGGCTATCTTGTTTATTGAGATAGCCTTTTTTAGATTTCTTATACTTTAGAATGATATCCAAAAAGTTTATCTTTTACAATTAGTTCGGCTATTCCTTTGGGGAGTTTTTCTTGCCAGCCATCTTCACCTTTGGCTATTTGTCTTAAAATTTCTCGAGAATATACATCTAAATTTTCAGCTTTATAATCGGCTATATCTAACACTTTACCATTAAATTTAAAAAATTTATATAATTCTTTCATTCGTGGATGCACTTTAAGGTTTTCGGAATTGATAACTGTGTTGTTTTCGCCTCGCATAGGGTATAAAAACACCTTCAAATCTCGATAAAATAGTTTTCCGAAGGCTTCTAAAATTCCTCCACTTAAATCTCTGTAATAATGCTCTTCAAAAATATCAATCAAGTTGTTTACTCCCATGGCTAAGCCCATACGAGCTTTGGTAAATTGCGAAAAATATTCAACCACCTTGTAATATTCCTGAAAGTTTGAAATTAAAACTGTTTGCCCTAAAGAGCACAACAATTCGGCACGGTCCATAAAATCACGTTCGTCAATTTCTCCTTCTGAACGGAGATTTGAAAGAGTAATTTCAAAAACAACAATCGTTTTTGCAGGATCAACTTTGTTTTCTTGTAAAAACATTTTTTTAGATTGTTCCAGCATGTCCATATTCACGCTGGTAACAGGTCTAAAACTACCTCGTAAAGCCAGAATATTTTTTTTATATAATTTATCAGCTGGCAATAGGTTTTTGCCCTCGGCACTAAACAAAACCGCATCAGTCATTCCGTTTTTAACCAATTGTAAGCTCATCAATCGGTTGTCCACATGGGCAAAGCGAGGGCCAGAAAAGTTAATAGTATCAATTTCTAATTGATCTTTATCTAAATGATCGTATAAATATTTTAATAATTTTTTAGGTTCATTGTATTTATAAAAAGCTCCATAAATAAGGTTTACCCCAAGAACTCCTAAGGTTTCTTGTTGTAGTTTGGCATCGTTTTCTTTAAAGCGAATATGCAAAATAATTTCGTTATAATCTTCGTCTGGTTCTACTTGATACCGAACTCCTACCCAGCCATGTCCTTTAAATTTTTTAGCAAAATCAATAGTTGCCACAGTATTTGCATAACTAAAAAATAATTTATTTGGGTGTTTGTCTCGGCTCAAACGCTCTTCAATGAGTTGAACTTCAAAAGCAAGCATTTTTCGCAGTCTATTTTCCGAAACATATCTTCCGTCGGGTTCTGCTTCATAAATTGCATCGCTAAAGTCCTTATCATAAGCACTCATTGCTTTGGCTATGGTCCCCGAAGAGGCTCCTGCTCTAAAAAAATGACGAACGGTTTCTTGTCCAGCGCCAATTTCGGCAAAAGTTCCGTAAATATTCTCGTTTAGGTTGATGCGTAAGGCTTTGTCTTTTATGGAGGGAATTTGCTGAATAATTTTATCTCCTTTTAATTGAATTGCTAAGGCTGAATGTTCCATTTTAATAAAATCGATGTAGATTGCAAAGGTATTAAAAATACCTACAAAAGAATTAGTAGGCTGTAAAAAAATAAGAGGACTTCTAAAAATTTATTTTTCGTTTTTAGCTATTTCTATAAGTTTATCAATAAATATTTTTACTTCGGCAGGGGGATGCCCGTGGTCAAAGCCTACACTTCTATAAGTTTTTCCATCTTTTATTACTTCAAAATAGGCTGCCATTGCCCCGTCATAACGACTCATTTGTGTAGGGGCTTTCATGGTGCTAATTATTTCTAAATCAATCGTTTGGAATAAAACAGCCAAATCTTTCAAATCTTTTGATGATAGACTAACTTCAAAAGGTTTTCCACTTCGGTCTTTTTGAACCATCATTTTTTTGTTTTCAACCACTACATTAAACATTCCTCCTCTTGTGGAAGCATAATATTTAACCGTCATGGTTTCTAAAGGGACTAACTGGGCACTGGAACAGCCCATCATCAAAAATAAACTCGCAAAAAATAAAGGTATGGTTTTCATATATAGACATTTATTTATTTTTTAAAGAATGTATTAGGAAGCCTCGCTAGTTCGCAAGCTCGGGTCGCTTATCTTTATTGGTGTTTACTTCACACTACTTTTAAGGAACTTCTAAAAATTCATTTTTATTACAAAAAGTTCTTTTTAAAAAAACTAATTTTTATTAGAAAATCAATTTTTAGAAGTTCCTTTTATTTTAAATGGTGTTCAGTGAATATATTTGTTTGCAACAAACAAGTTTTAATAGTAATTTTATTGTATATATTTTTAATTTAAAAATCAAAGATACAAATTTGATACCAATTACGTATTTTTTTTATAGAAATGTGTTTAGAAATTACAAAAAACTATACATTTGTATCTATTAATTTTTTAAAAATGAAAATTATAATTTTTGGTTTAGGTAATTTCGGAATGTCTTTAGCTCTTAGCCTTCCCAAAACTGGTAACGAAGTAATTGGTAAAAAACGTAACCAAAGAAACAATTGGAGTGCTTAAAACCGAAACAATTTTGCAAACAAACGATGTTTTAGTCGTTTTTGGAACCAATTCATATATTTTAAATATTGTCAAGGTGATGAATAATTAACGTAAAACTATCAAACCTCAAAGGGTTTTAAAACCTTTGAGGTTTTCGTTTAAAACTCTTTCAAAAAATGAAAACTGTTGTTTCTACCAAAATTTTAAATCAATCACAAAAAAAAACTTTAGTTGAAAGGGGTTTTAATGTACTTGATTTTGATTTTATACAAACAAATTTATTAACTTTTGGACTTGAAATATCAACCGATTTTGGAATTATAACCAGTAAAAATGCGTTGAAAAGTTGTTTATTGAATCCGAATTTTAAAGATTTATTTATGCAAAAATCTTTTTTTTGCGTAGGAGTTGAAACCCAAAAAGAAGTAAAAAAAGCAGGTTTTAATGTGATTGAAACAGTAAATTATGGTTTAGATTTAGCTACGCTACTTATTCAAAAGTATTCGTCTAAAAGTTTCACTTTTTTTTCAGGAAATTTAAGGCAAAATAAACTTCCAAAAATGCTGTTGGATGCAAAAATTAATTTTACAGAAATTGAAGTGTATAAAACCATAAAAACACCTTTAAAAATTAAGCAGACCTTTGATTTTTTGTTGTTTTTTAGCCCTTCAGGAGTTGAGAGTTTTACAGAAAAAAATATAATTAAAAATCAAAAATGTATAGTTATTGGCACAACCACAGCCCAAAGGCTTGAAAATTATACTTCTAATATTTATATAGCGGAACAACCAAGTGTTGCACAAGTTATTCAAAAAATGCTCCAAATTTCTGATGATTAAACTTTTTAACTATATTTTTTGGACACTCTACCGGATTTGGTTTTATGTGTTGGTAATAATACCTATTTTGGTAATGTTTCCTCTTTTGATTGTTTCTATTTTGTCTGAAAAATTGTATTCTTTTTTCTTTTTTTTAGCTCGAATATGGGCAAAAATTATTTTTTACGGCATGGGGTTTTGGTTGCAAATCTCTAAAGATGAAGAACTTACCGCTCACAAAAGTTATATACTGGTTGCTAATCATGCCTCTATGATCGACATTATGCTAATGCTTATTTTGGTAAAAAACAATCCATTTGTATTTGTGGGCAAGCAAGAATTGGCTAACTATCCTATTTTTGGATTTTTTTACAAGCGAACCTGTATTTTGGTGGATAGAAAAAACTCTAAAAGTCGTTTTAAGGTGTTTGAACAAGCTCAAAAACGCCTTATACAAGGGTTAAGCATTTGTATTTTTCCCGAAGGAGGTGTGCCCGACGAAGCGGTGCTTTTAGACGATTTTAAAGACGGAGCTTTTCGGCTGGCAATAGAACATCAAATACCTATAGTCCCGATGACTTTTGGTGATTTAAAAAGGCGTTTTTCGTTTGATTTTTTTAGTGGAAGTCCTGGTTTGGTTCATGTAAAAATTCATAAACCCATAGAAACCAAAGGATTAACGTTAGACGATAAAAATAATTTAAAAGAACATGTTCGGACAATTATTTTGGAACAATTAGGTGTTTTTGAACTTTAATACCAATTTTTCTTTTAAGAGGACTTCTAAAAATTGGTTTTCTAATGAAAATTTAATAATTTTTAAAAAGTCCCCTATAATTTTCTACAATTCATAACACGTAGCATAGCGGTTTTTTAACCGATAGTCATGGGTTACAATAATGAGGGCTGCTTGGTGTTGTTTTGATAATGTTGAAAGCAAATCGGCTACTAAAAGAGCATTGGCATCGTCAAGGCTTGATGTGGGTTCGTCTGCCAGTATAAGTTTAGGTTCGTTGATTAAAGCCCTTGCAATAGACACTCGTTGTTGTTGCCCCACGCTTAACTGTTGTGGAAGTTTGTGCCATTGGTTGCCTAATTCTAATTGTTCTAAAATGGTTTTGGCTTTTTCTGTTTGCGGATTTTTGGTTCCTAACCACGAGGCTAATGTAACATTTTCTAATACCGAAAGTGATGCCACAAAATGAAACTGCTGTAAAACCAAGCCAATATTTTTGCCTCTAAAAGCATCTAATTTCTGTTCCGAAAGTTGTGTAATATTTGTTTCATCAATAAAAATTTCGCCCGATGTTGGCTTTTGCAAACCAGCCAACAAATGCAACAATGTTGTTTTTCCTTTGCCCGAAGCACCTGTAATTAGTAAGGTTTCGTCTTTTGCACACACAACATTAGGAAACTGAAAAGCGGTTTGATCATTGTAGGTAAACGTAAGATTTTTAGTATAAATCATTTTAAAAGTGTATTTATTGTTTTTTAAACTTTTTAAAAAAACTCTAAGGTTTAAACTAAGAATTTCGTTCTAAAAGTGCCATATAAAAGCCATCAAAACCCGATTGATAAGCAAATATTTTATTTTCTTTTACTTTTTTAAACTCAGCTCCTTCGGGAGTTTTTAAAAACCACTCGATTTGTTTTTCGTTTTCGGAGGGCAAAATAGAACAGGTAGCATAGACTAATTTTCCTCCTTTTTTTACCATTTTAGAATAGTTTACCAGCACTTCTTGTTGTGTTTTTTTAATATTTTCAATAAACTCAGGTTGCAATTTCCATTTGCTATCAGGATTTCGTTTGAGCACACCCAAGCCACTACATGGAGCATCAATCAGCACTCTATCGGCTTTTTCGTGTAATTTTTTAATAGATTTTGTACCTTCAATTATGCGGGGTTCAATATTAAAAACACCGTTTCGTTTTGCTCTAATTTTTAGTTGGCTGAGCTTGCTTTCATACAAATCCATCGCAATTAACTGTCCTTTGTTTTTCATAAGCGAGGCTAAATGCAAGGTTTTTCCTCCTGCTCCTGCACAAGCATCTACTACTCGCATGCCAGGTTCTACTTCTAAAAAGGGTGCTACCAATTGCGACGAAGCATCTTGCACTTCAAACAATCCTTCTTTAAATTCGGGGGTTAAAAACACATTGGCTCGTTCCTTTAAAATTAAAGCATCTGTATATTGCTTGTCAAAAATGGTTTCAATTTGATGGTTCAAAAGGGCTTTTTGGAGGTTTTCTTTAGAAATTTTAAGGGTATTTACTCGTAAAATAACTTTTGCAGGTTCGTTTTGAGCGGTAAGTTCGGTTGTCCAGAGTTTTTCGCCCAATTCAGCAACGCCTAATTCGTCTAACCAATCAGGAATGGCTTCTTTAAATTTTCTAATTTTTGAAAGCTCGTCAAATTTACCTTTAATTCTTCGAACGGGTGTTTCTTCAAAATACTTCCAATCGGGTAGTTTGATACCTCTAAGCACTGCCCATACTGCAAAAATTCGCCACACATCATCTCTTGAAAAAGGTTCTTTTACTTCGGCAATTTCGGTATATAAACGTTTCCAACGAACAATTTCGTAGGTAGTTTCGGCTACAAATTTGCGGTCGGTACTACCCCAACGTTTGTCTTTTTTTAAAGCTAAAGCCACTATTTTATCTGCATAAGTCCCTTCGTTAAAAATTGCCATCAGGTTGTCTATAACTGTAAAAGTGATATTTCTATGTAAACGCATTTTTTATTAAGTTTTTGCAAAGATAGACATTCAATAAAGAGTTTTAATATACTTTAGCTACATTTGTAAAAAATTATTTTTATGCAAAACTTAACCATCAAACAATGGGCAGCTGATGACAAACCTCGAGAAAAGCTTATGTTCAAAGGCAAAGATGCCCTAAGTGATGCGGAACTGTTAGCTATTTTAATAGGCTCGGGTTCAACAAAAGAATCGGCTGTAAGTTTGTGCCAACGGATTACGGCTGAGGCAAAGCACAATTTGAATGATTTAAGCAAATATTCTGTGGAACAATTGATGCGTTTTAAAGGAATTGGTCAAGCAAAAGCCATTACTATTATTGCTGCTTTGGAATTAGGCAGACGAAGGCAACATGAAAATCATAAAAATATTGAAAAAATAACCACTTCAAAAGAAGCGTATTACACCATTTGTTCGTTTTTAGAAGATTTACCACACGAAGAATTTTGGGTAATTTATCTATCCAATGCGAACCAAGTACTTGCCAAAAAACAAATCAGCAAAGGGTCCTTGAATGCTACCACTACTGATGTTCGATTAATTTTAAAATACGCCTTAGAAAACAACGCTTTGGGTATGGTTTTGGCACACAACCACCCGTCTGGAAATTTAGACCCCAGCCCCGAAGATTTTAACGTTACTCGAGTTATTAAGAGTGCCGCTCAACTCTTTCGTATAAATATTTTAGACCACATAATTATAGGGAGAAACCAATATTATAGCTTTGCCGATTCCGAAAAGTTGTAATGAAAATCCGTAATAATTTTGCAAGGCACATCGTAGAATTATATTTTTACACTGCTAAGCAAAATTATATAACCTTTCTATTACCTTGTAGGTATCGAAAAATCATAGGGGGCGTCTAAAAATTGATTTTGTTATGAAAATTTGTAATTTTTAAGAAGTATAAAGCAAAATTTAAAAAGAATTTGGTTCTATATTGTTTATAGTGGGTGCTTTTCATAACTTTTTATATCATTAATTGCTTTTTTCTGTTGCTCAGTAGGAGCAATATATTTGTATAAAATATGATTTTTTTTTCACCCACCAAGTTTTGCCTTTTTTCGGAGGTTTTCGCCTCCGAAAAAAGGTTTGATAGCTGGGATAATTTGTTCTTATTCTACAGATAGACCGCACCTACGGGCTTATAATGAAAATCAATTTTTACAGTTCTATAAACAGACAGCTTCTACGGAGCTATTTAAACGTGTAAATTAGATTTACCCCCCTTAAATTATATTATCTAAATTCTCTATTTTCAAATCAATTCGTTATTTTTGCAAAAAATAATAGTTTTAGAAAAATGTATAGAAATTTTACTTGTGGAGAATTAAACATATCTCACATAAATTCAGAGGTTATCTTAGCGGGTTGGGTTCAAAAAACCAGAGACAAAGGCTTTATGATTTGGGTTGATTTACGTGACCGATACGGAATAACACAGCTTATTTTTGACGAACAACGAACGGACAAAACTGTGTTTGAACAAGCCAAAACTTTGGGTAGAGAATTTGTATTACAAATAAAAGGAATAGTGATTGAACGAGAATCTAAAAACCCTAATTTACCCACAGGCGAAATAGAAATATTAGTTACCGAGTTAACTATTTTAAACGCATCCGTTACCCCTCCGTTTACCATTGAAGACCAAACCGATGGAGGCGAAGATATTCGGATGAAATACCGCTATTTAGACATCCGAAGAACCCCCGTTCGTAACAATCTTATGTTCCGGCATCAAGTGGCTATGCAGGTGCGAAACTATCTTTCAAACCAAGGGTTTATTGAGGTTGAAACACCTTATTTAATCAAATCGACCCCTGAAGGAGCACGAGATTTTGTAGTGCCCAGCCGGATGAACGAAGGACAGTTTTATGCCTTGCCACAATCACCACAAACCTTTAAACAACTGTTGATGGTGGGTGGTATAGACAAATATTTTCAAATTGTAAAATGTTTTAGAGACGAAGATTTACGAGCCGACCGTCAGCCAGAGTTTACACAAATAGATTGTGAAATGGCTTTTATAGAACAAGAAGATATTTTAAATGTATTTGAAGGCTTAACCAAGCATCTTTTAAAGGATTTAAAAGGAACTATTATCGATAAATTTCCACGAATTACATACGATGAAGCCATAAAAACCTACGGAAACGACAAGCCGGATATCCGTTTTGGGATGAAATTTGGCGAACTAACCAAAGTGGCTCAGCATCGAGATTTTACTGTATTTAACACAGCTGAATTGGTGGTAGGCATTGCAGTTCCTGGGGCTGCTACTTATAGCCGAAAAGAAATTGATGCCTTGATTGAATGGGTAAAACACCCTTCAATTGGAGCTTCGGGAATGGTGTATGTAAAACATGAAACAGACGGAACACTAAAATCATCGGTTGATAAATTTTATAATTCAGAAGATTTACAAAAATGGGCAGAAATTACACATTCCAACCCGGGCGATTTAATACTGATTTTATCAGGTAATACAGATAAAACACGAACCCAACTTTCAGCCCTTCGGATGGAACTTGCCGAGCGTTTAGGGCTAAGAAAATCATCAGAATTTGCCCCACTTTGGGTTTTAGATTTCCCACTTTTGGAATGGAACGAAGATAGCCAACGCTTCCATGCGATGCATCATCCATTTACCTCACCCAAACCCGAAGATATGCACTTATTAGAAACCAACCCAAAAGCCGTACGAGCCAATGCCTATGATTTGGTATTAAACGGCAATGAAATTGGAGGAGGTTCTATTAGGATACACGACAAGGCTACTCAACAACTAATGTTTAAATACTTAGGTTTTACAGACGAGGAAGCCAAAGCCCAGTTCGGATTTTTGATGGATGCTTTCCAGTTTGGAGCTCCCCCACACGGAGGCTTAGCCTTTGGTTTTGATAGATTAGTAGCCATTTTAGGCGGACAAGAAACTATTCGAGATTTTATTGCCTTCCCTAAAAACAATTCAGGAAGAGATGTGATGATTGATGCCCCAGCTGCCATAGACAAGAGCCAATTAAACGAATTGCATATACAGGTAAATTTAGAAATGTAATATTTAGAATAAATAAATCAATTAACAATTAAAACCTATGTTACCAACCATAAACCCAACCGAAACCCAAGCCTGGCAACAACTTCGAGAGCATTATTTTGAAATGCAAACAGCCGAAATGAAACAATTATTTGCCGAGAATCCAAATCGTGCCAAACAATTTAGTATATCTTGGGAGTCTTTTCATATTGATTATTCAAAAAATATTATAAATGAAAAAACATTTGATTTGTTGCTTAAATTAGCCGAAGAAACGGAACTTAAAAGAGCAATTACTCAATATTTTTCCGGAGAAAACATCAACCAAACCGAAAACCGAGCAGTTTTACATACGGCTTTGCGAGTGCCAGAAAATGAACAAATTTTTGTAGAGGGGGTTAATGTGGTTGATGAGATTTATCAAGTAAAGCATAAAATAAACCAGTTTTCCGAAGCTATTATTTCGGGCAATCAAAAAGGATTTACAGGCAAACCCTTTACCGATGTCGTAAATATTGGTATTGGAGGGTCCGATTTAGGCCCTGCAATGGTAGTAGAAGCCTTAAAATACTATAAAAATCACTTAAATATTCACTTTGTATCCAATATTGATGGTGATCATGTGCAAGAAGTGATTAAAAACCTAAACCCCGAAACTACCTTGTTTGTAATTGTTTCTAAAACCTTTACCACTCAAGAAACCCTTAGCAATGCAGAAACTATTCGAAAATGGTTTTTAGAAAAAGGCACACAAGCCGATGTGGCTAAGCATTTTGTGGCAGTATCCACGAATATTACAAAAGTAACCGAATTTGGAATTGCCGAAAAGAATATTTTCCCGATGTGGGATTGGGTTGGAGGACGCTTTTCGTTGTGGAGTGCTGTGGGTTTAAGCATTAGTTTAGCCGTAGGTTATTCAAATTTTGACGGACTGCTCAAGGGTGCGCATTCGATGGATAAACATTTTAAAAACACAGAATTTAACCAAAATATTCCTGTAGTTTTAGCCTTGCTAAGCGTGTGGTATAACAACTTTTTTGGAGCTGAAACCGAAGCGATTATTCCATATAGCCAATATCTACAAAAGCTTGCTCCATATTTGCAACAAGGTATTATGGAAAGCAACGGAAAAAGTATTGCCCGAAACGGAAATCCTGTCAACTATCAAACAGGAACTATTATTTGGGGTGAGCCTGGAACCAATTCTCAACATGCTTTTTTTCAGTTAATTCATCAAGGAACCAAGTTAATCCCTACCGATTTTATTGGTTTTAAAGAATCACTTTATGGCAACGAAGAACATCATCAAAAATTAATGTCGAACTTTTTTGCCCAAACCGAAGCCTTACTTAACGGAAAAACCGAAGATCAAGTAGTCGCTGAATTTAAAAAACAAGGGATTTCGGCAGAAAAAGCAACTTTTTTGTTGCCATTTAAAGTGTTTGCAGGCAATAAACCAACCAATACATTTCTAATTAAAAAACTAACGCCCGAAACTTTAGGTTCATTGATTGCCTTATACGAACATAAAATATTTGTGCAAGGAATTATTTGGAATATTTTTAGTTATGACCAATGGGGTGTAGAATTAGGAAAACAATTAGCCAACAGTATTTTAGAAGATATAACAACTCAAAAAAACAACCCACACGATGGTTCAACTGTCGAGTTATTAAACCGATTTTTAAACTAATTTCAATATCATTTTAACGCTATAAATATTGGCTCATCCGTTGGACGTGAGCTTATAAAAATAAAAATTTACAATGCTTAAACAAAGTTTACAATTCAAATTATCACAAAAATTATCACCTCAACAAATTCAATTGATGAAAATGATTCAGTTACCAACCTTGGCATTTGAACAACGATTACAAGAAGAATTAGAAGAAAATCCTGCGTTAGAAGAAAATATAAAAGAAGAAAATTTTGAAGAAGATTACACCTCAAATGAAGATGATTACGATGATTATGACAACGAACAGATTGATACACAAGACATCAACATAGACGAATATTTAAGCGACGACGAAACCCCATCTTACAAATACGAAGCCAACAATTACAGCCATGACGACGAAGATAAATCCTTGCCTTATGCTGCTCCTATTAGTTTTCATCAAGATTTAATCAACCAATTAAACACCTTTATTTTAAACGACGAAGAGCGAGAAATTGCTGAATTTTTGGTGGGTAGTATTGATGATATGGGCTATATCCGAAGAGAAATTCAAGAAATTGTAGATGATTTAGCCTTTACACAAGCCATTTATACCGACGAGGCAACTGTGGAGCGCATTTTACACATCATCCATGAGTTAGAACCTGCAGGCGTGGGCTCTCGGAATTTGCAAGAGTGTTTGTTGCTACAACTAAAACATAAAACCCCCACCCAATCCATCGAATTGGCTATTAAAATTATTGAAAATCAATTTGAAGCCTTTACAAAAAAGCATTATGACAAACTACTTCAAAAATTTGAAGCTACTCAAACCGAACTTAAAGCAGCAATTACAGAAATTGAAAAGCTAAACCCAAAACCTGGGGGTAGTTTTGACGGAAATCAAAAAAGTGCAGAACACATCATCCCAGATTTTACCATAAAAGTAGAAGATAACCAATTAGAATTGTTTATAGATGGACGAAATGCCCCTGAATTGCACATTTCTAAAGATTATCAAGAAATGTTAAAAACCTACAAAGATTCCACAGAAAAATCAAATGCTCAAAAAAATGCTGTTCAATTTATCAAACAAAAATTAGATGCTGCTAAATGGTTTATTGATGCCATCAAACAACGGCAAGAAACGCTTCTTGTAACCATGAATGCCATTATGCACTATCAAAAAGAATATTTTTTAAATGGCGATGAAGTATTGCTAAAACCAATGGTTTTAAGAGATATAGCCGAGCTAACAGGCTTAGATATTTCGACTATATCGAGGGTTGCCAATAGCAAATATGTGGAAACACCATACGGCACAAAACTAATCAAAGAATTTTTCTCCGAGGGGATGAAAAACGACCAAGGCGAAGATGTTTCAACCATCGAAATTAAAAAAATATTACAAGAAATAATTGTCCAAGAAGATAAGAATAAACCTTATCCAGACGAATATTTGGTTGAAAAATTAAAAGAAAGAGGCTACCCCATTGCCCGAAGAACCATAGCCAAATACCGAGAGCAATTAGAAATACCTGTTGCCCGGCTTCGGAAAAAATATAAAGCATGATTATTTATAGGAATAAAAAAACACAACTAAAATGACTTGGGAGCAACTTTTATCGTTAAAAAAACAAGGCGACAACCACAAACGCCTACGAATTGAAGAAAACGAAACCCGTTTAGCCTTTGAGGTGGACTATGACCGAATTATATTTTCGTCTGCTTTTAGAAGCCTGCAAGATAAAACCCAAGTTATTCCGTTTTCTAAAACCGATTTTGTGCATAATCGTTTAACTCATAGTCTTGAAGTTTCGGTAGTTGGCAGATCGTTAGGGCGATTGGTCGGGCAAAAAATAATTGAAAAACATCCGTATTTAAACGAAGTTTATGGGTATCAAACTAACGATTTTGGTGCTATTGTGGCAGCTGCAGCTTTGGCACACGATATTGGTAACCCTCCGTTTGGTCATTCGGGCGAAAAAGCTATTGGAGAATACTTTAAAACAGGTAATGGTAAAAATTTTCAAAACGAATTAACGGAAAAAGAATGGCAAGATTTAATTGATTTTGAAGGAAATGCCAACGGCTTTAGCGTTTTAACCTCCTCTCGAAGTGGTTCGGAGGGAGGTTTACGGCTTTCGTATGCTACCTTAGGAGCTTTTATGAAATATCCTAAAGAAAGTTTGCCTAAAAAACCAACCCAAAAAATAGCCGATAAAAAATATGGCTTTTTTCAGCAAGACAAATTTTTTTTTAAAGATATAGCCACCGAGTTGGGCTTAATTCCAAATAAAATAGCAGATAATATTGGTTTTGAACGGCATCCTCTAACTTTTTTGGTAGAAGCAGCCGATGATATTTGCTATACCATTATTGATTTTGAAGATGGCATCAATATGGGGCTTATCAACGAAGAATTTGCCTTGGAATATTTAATAAAGTTGGTAAAAGATACAATAGATTCTACCAAATACAAGGCATTGCAAAGCAAAGAAGAACGGATTAGTTATTTGCGAGCCTTGGCTATTGGGAGTTTAATAAATGATGCGGTTCGGGTATTTTTAGAACATGAAACGGCTATTTTGCAAGGTGAATTTCATACATCGTTGCTCCACAAAAGCAAGTATAAAGCCCAAATGGAAGACATTATCAACATAAGCGTTAAAAACATCTATCAATGCCCTGATGTTATTGAAAAAGAAGTGATGGGCTACACTATTATCAACAGTTTGTTAGATGCTTTTTGCAAGGCATATATCAACTATACCCACCAAAAAGCCTCGCATCATGATAGCTTGATTTTAAAACTATTGCCCGAAAAATTTATGACCAAAAAAAATACAACTTACGAAAAATTATTACATATTTGTTATTTTGTATCGCTTTTAACCGATGGAAAAGCCCTTCAATTATTCAATAAAATAAAAGGGATATAATTGAGGTCCATGTTTTGATTGTTATAGCTTTTGTTTTTTTGCCCAATTTGTATAGCCCACTTCAAGATTCATTCTACCCCATCTTTTCTGTAAAATTTTTAGGTTCGAGGTATTAACGCTATTCCAAACCAAACATTTTATGTTTATATTTACAAAAATTAACTTGCATTTGGTAGTTAAGAGGGCTTCTAAAAAATTAAGGGGACTCTAAAAATTGATTTTCTAATGAAAATTTGTAATTTTTAAGAAGTAGAAAGCAAAATTTAAAAAGAACTTTTTATAATAAAAATGAATTTTTAGAAATCTCCTTAATCTTTATAATATTTAAGGGGAAAATATTTTTGTATCAATAATTTTTATATTTTTACCTCAATTAAATAATTTATAATCAATATGAAAAAAAATTACCTTTGGCTACTTGTCCTGTTTACAATGTGGCAAGTGCAATCGCAAGTAAGCACCTACACGTTTTCACAAAGTGTTGGTACCTATGTAGAAATAACGGGTGGCACACAAGTTATTTCTTGTTTAGATTGTGGTACAGTATTCGATACAAATTCGTATGCTATCACACTTCCTACTCCGTTCTATTTTAACGGAGAGAATATTACCAATGTGGTAATGCGAGTTGATGGAAACTTAGTAGTGGGTACTTCGGCACTTTCATCAAGCTCTGGACCTATAGCAGCTACAACAGTTGCATCTGGAGTAATATCTGCCTTAGGTATGGATTTACGAAACTGCACAACAACAGGTGTAAACTGGGAAATGCGTTGGGAAGAAGTAGGCTCAGAATACGTTTTTCAATGGAAAAATGCAGCAAGATGGGCACAGAATGCTGAACAACTTAACTTCCAAATACGTATTAACAAAACAAGCGGGCTTATAAACGTTGTATTTGGGACGATGCTAAACGTTGCAAACAGCACAACGTATCAACCACAAGTTGGTTTACGAGGAGTTACAAATACAGATTATAACAATAGACGTTTAACCACAACAATACCCGATACTACTCCAAGCTGGGATGATACAGTAACAGGAACTTCAAACTCTCATAATTTACGATTTACAAGTGGAGCACCTGCTGCATTTCCTGCAACCGGCTTAACTTATACTTGGACAGCCCCTACAGCAACTGCTGATTGGGTAAATTTACAATCTCCAGCTACACATACAATGCCTCATGGAGCAACCGTAGATATTTTCGGACGAATGTTTAAAGCGGGAGTAACCGATGTAGATCCTGCACAAGAAGGAACAGGTATTAGTTATTCAATTGGTTTACATACAACCAATACAGACCCTGCTACTTGGCCATCAACTGCATGGAAAACAGCTACTTATGTAGGGAAAGCCGATAACGGTTCAGGGCAAATGCACCATAACGAATATAAAATTGTAGCAGGAAGCGGTATCAATTATGGCACCTACTATTATGCAACAAGAGTTCGTTATAACGGAGGACCTATCGTTTATGGAGGATACAATACAGGCACATGGAACGGAACTACTAATATAAACGGAACACTTATAATTGAACCTTATTGTAACGTTTCAAATACCCCTTCAATAACAACTTCTGTAGGTGGTAGCACTTGTGGAGCAGGAAACGTATCATTAACAGCAACAGCATCATCCGGCACACTTGCATGGTTTGCAAACCCAACAGGAGGAACTAAATTAGCAGACGGAAGCCCATATAATGTAAACATAACTGCAACCACAAACTATTATGTGGAAGCACAAGAAATAAGTGCTCCAATGAGTGGTGGTGCAAGAGTATCTACAACTGCTACAAGTGGAACAACACCTAATACTTACGGATTAGTTTTTGATGCAAATTATGATTTTAAATTAAACTCGGTCGAAATAAAACTTAGTTCTACAACAGCAGGAAACGTAGTAATGATGCTACAAAACAGTGCTGGAGTTACCATGCAAGAAGCTACTATAGCTGTACCAGCAGGCAATGCAACTACCCCTGTTGTTCATACATTAAACCTAAATTTTGATGTGCCTGTCGGAACAGGTTATCGTTTATTAGCGATTTCAGGTCCAGCAATGGTTCGCGAGAGCAGTTTAGGAGGATTCCCATACGCTATTGGAGTTGCTGGAAATGTAACTAGTGGATATTTAGGTGGAACAAGTAACAATTATTATTATTTTTATAATTGGAATTATTCAGTTAAATGTACATCTCCTAGAACAATGGTAACTGCAACATATAACAACCCACCAGCGATTACATTAAGTTCAAATACTGTTTCAATTTGTAACGGACTATCGTCTGCACCAATAACTCTTACAGCAGGAGGAACAAATTATCAAAATTTTAATTGGACACCAGCAGCAGGAGTTACAGGAGACGCTACAAATGGATGGGTATTTAACCCCACAACCACAACTACTTACACTTTAAACGCTACACAAACTCCAGCAGGGTGTATCAATTCAGCTCAAGTAGTTGTAACCGTAAATCCGCTTCCAACAGATATTACTATAACCCCAACATCACCTGTAAGTGTTTGTAATAATGTTATACAAGCACTAACAGCAACGGGTGGTAACGAAACTGTAATTGTATTAAATGAAGACTTTAATGCTGCAACTAATAACTGGATTACTATCAATAATTCAACAGGAGGAACCCCAACAGATGCCGCTTGGACACTTAGACCTGATGGTTATGTTTATACAAATTCTACACAATTACCTGTGTTTAGAAGTAATGATAGCACACAATTCTACATGTCTAACAGTGATGACCAAGGTTCTGGAGGAACTACCGAAACAATTTTAGAATCACCATCGTTTAGTTTGGTTGGAGCAAGTGCAGCATCATTAAACTTTTGGCATTATTACAGAGATTATAATGCTGCAGATTTTGCACGTGTTCAAGTTTCAACTAATGGAGGAGTAGATTGGGTAAACCTACAAGAATACACAACTACTCAAGGAAGTTTACCAACCACTACAGGTGCTCAAACTGTTTTTGCTAATGCAAATTTAGATTTGTCTGCCTATATAGGAGAAACAAACGTTAAAGTAAGATTTAAATATAACGGAGCATGGTCGTATTATTGGGTAATAGACAACGTAAAAGTTACAACTACCAAACAAGCATCTTTAACTTGGTCTCCAGCAACTAATTTATTTACAGATGCAGCTGCTACTACTGCTTATACTGGTGAAAATTTAGGAACAGTTTATTTTAAATCTTCTAATGTAAACAACACTGCATATACTGCAACGGCTACTTCAAGTGTTGGTTGTTCTATAACCCAAACAGCTAACGTTGTTGTAAGTGCTATTCCAACCGTAGTTACTGTGCCTCCAACCGCTACTTGTGCTCCAATAAGTGTAGATTTAACAGATAGTTCTATAACTACTGGTTCTGATGCTGGTTTAACATTTAGTTATTGGACAAATGCAACAGCAACAACAGCAGTTTCAAACCCAACAGCAGTAGGTGCCGGAACATATTACATAAAAGGAACAAATGCAAACGGATGTTCAGCAATTCAATCAATAACAATTACTGAAAACAACTGTTCTATAGGATGGGCTAATTTACAATGGCCAGGAACCAGCACAAAATATACTTGTGAAACCGAAACATATTATGCACAAGTATGGAAAGCAGACGTTACACCAGGAGCAGGTCAAGGAGCAGGCATAACCGCTTGGATAGGAGTATCAACCTCTAATACCGACCCATCAACTTGGGCAGAAGCTAATTGGCATTTGGCTACTTATAATGGTTTATCATCTAATCCAGATAATGACGAGTATATGTACACAGTTTCTGGCTTATCAGCAGGAACTTACTATGTTGCTTCTAGATTTAAGCATACTACTGGGGCATATTATTATGGTGCATTTAACTCTTCGGGTGGAGGCGCTTGGAACGGGACAACAAATGTAAATGCAACTTTAACAATAAACAATGTTGCTGCTCCTACAGGAAATGCAACACAAAGTGTAACAGTTACTACTCCTGCAGAAGCTACTCTTGAAGACCTTGTGGTAACAGGCTCAAATATCACTTGGTATGCTTCAGCTGCTAATGCAAGTGCTGGTATAAGTCCATTGCCTAATACTACACAATTAGTAAACGGCACTACATACTATGCAACACAAACAATAAATGGATGTGTAAGCATATCAAGTTTAGCAGTTACCGTAACGGTAACCTTAGGTAACGATAATTTTAATACAATTCGTGTTAAATATTATCCAAACCCAGTTACAGATGTGTTAAATATTAGTGCTTTAACTACGATAACGAATGTAAAAGTTATCAATTTAATAGGACAAGTTGTTTTATTTAATACTTTAAATGTTGCGGAAGCACAAATTGATTTATCAGCTTTGCCAAATACTACATATATTATAAAGGTAGTAGCTGAAAACAATGCAGTAAGCACTTTTAAAGTTGTTAAAAAATAATGTAATTTAAATAAATATTAAAAAGGCTGTCCCAAAAATTTGGACAACCTTTTTTTAAGAAAAATAGTAAAAAAATTTAACCCAGATTACGCATTAGAGTTCTATTAAAAACTAAATCTAATGCGTAATCTGGGTTTAAACAACAATCAACTGTTTTACTTCTTCAAAATCTAACCCTCCATAATTGCCAGAACTCATTAAAAGCAAGGCAGAATTTTTAAAATTCTGATTAAATAAAAAGGTTTTAAATTCTGATGGTTTTGTAAAAATTATCAAATCATTTCGATTAAAGGCTGTTGCAATTTGCTGATAACTCACTTCGGCTAATTGTTTTATTTTAACAGCATCGGGTGAGTAAAAAACTACGGCTATATCGGCTGCATCAAGAGAACCTTCGTATTCTTTTAAAAATGTTGCGTTCAAGCTACTGTAGGTATGCAATTCTAAACAAGCGAGTAATGTTCGGTTGGGGTATTGTTTTTTAAGGGCTTCGGTTGTAGCTTTTACTTTGCTGGGCGAATGAGCAAAATCTTTAAAAGCCACAACTGTTGGGTTTTCAGCAATTTTTTCTAAGCGTTTAGAAGCACCTTTAAAAGTAGTAATAGCTTCATAAAATTCAATTTCATCAATACCCATACATTGGCATACCCATTTAGCACCCGCTAAATTGTTAAGGTTATGATTTCCAAATACTTCAATAGGCATTTCGCCTTCGGGTGTGTATAAAAAAGTTATGCCATCTTTGATGGTATGCTCGGGGGTTTTATAGGGTATTTTTCGGATAGGATTGTTGCAATTTTCAACAATTTCTCGCACGATTGAGTCTTCCTCGTTATAAACAATGATGCCTCCATTGGTAATTTTATCTAAAAATATTTTAAACTGTTCTACATAGTTCTCAAACGTAGGAAAAACATTGATATGATCCCAAGAAATGCCACTCAAAAGGGCAATATTTGGTTGATATAAGTGAAATTTTGGACGTAAATCTATAGGGGACGACAAATACTCATCACCTTCCAGCACTATAAAATTGTTATCTTCGGTTAAATGAACCATCGTTTCAAAACCTTCAAGCAAAGCCCCCACCATATAATCGGTTCTAAAATGATGATAATTTAGCACGTGCAAAATCATAGAAGTAATCGTTGTTTTTCCGTGCGAACCTCCAATAACCACTCGAGTTTTATTTTTAGATTGTTGGTATAAAAACTCAGGATACGAATATATTTTTAAACCTAATTCTTTGGCTTTTAGTAATTCTGGATTATCGGCTTTGGCATGCATCCCAAGGATAACCGCCTCTATTTCGGGTGTAATTTTTTTAGAAAACCAGCCCATTTCAGCAGGCAATAAGCCCTTATTAGCTAATCGTGTTTTAGAAGGTTCAAAAATAGCATCATCGCTACCCGTTATTTGATACCCTTTTTGGTGCAAAGCTAAGGCTAAATTGTGCATAGCACTACCTCCTATGGCTATAAAATGTGTTCGCATTTTTTTTAAGTTAATTATTTATATTTTAAGAAGATGGATCTGGAATAATTGCTTGAATTTCGTTGATTTCTTTTAAAATTTCGGGCGATAAAATCACACTTTTTGTAGCAATATTTTCTTTGAGTTGCTCCATAGTGGTAGCTCCAATAATAGTGCTGGTTACAAAAGGTTGTTGCTGCACAAAGGCTAAAGCCAGCTCTACCAATGTTAATCCATTTTTGTAAGCCAATCTTTCATATAAATCAATGGCTTGCTCGCAAGCAGGGCTTGAATAGCGTGTAAATTGTGGAAACAAATGTAATCGAGCATTATCAGTCGCCGTTTTGTGTAAATATTTACCACTTAAAGTTCCAAATGCCAACGGAGAATAAGCTAAAAGCCCAACATTTTCGCGTTGCGAAATTTCGGCTAAATTAACTTCAAATTGCCTGTTTATTAACGAATAAGCGTTTTGAGTAGTGATAATTCGAGGTAAATTTTGAATTTTGCTTTCTTCTATAAACCGCATAATCCCCCACGAAGTTTCGTTAGACACCCCAATATATCTCAGTTTTCCTTCTTTTATAAATAGTTGTAAGGTTTCTAAAACTTCTTTAAAATTATCTTCCCAAGCATCGTCTTGAATTATGTAATTTCGTTGCCCAAACATATTCATTTTTCGTTCGGGCCAATGCAATTGATACAAATCTACAACATCAGTTTGTAGATTTTTAAGACTTTTTTCAAAGGCAAATCTAATGCTCTCAGGTTTGTAATTTAAGTCCTCTCGAATCCATTTCATTCCTCGATTCGGACCTGTAATTTTGGTAGCCAACACAATTTTATCTCTATTTTTTGTTACTTTAAACCAATTTCCTATAAATTTTTCGGTTTGTCCATAGGTTTCGGCGCAAGCAGCAATCGGATACATTTCGGCTGTGTCAATAAAATTAATACCTTGTTCAAAGGCGTAATTTAATTGATTGTGAGCCTCTCTCTCTGAATTTTGCTTACCAAAAGTCATGGTTCCGAGGCAAATTTTGCTTATTTTTAGGGTTGTGTTAGGCAAAAAGGTGTAGTTCATTTAAGATTTATTTAGAATGCTTTTAAGGTTATAATATGTTTTTAAAATACAATTTACAATATCCGATTCAAAAAACCAATGGCATGATGAGCCGTTAAATCAAATTGGATAGGCACTACAGAAACATAACCGTTTTGCAAAGCCCATTCGTCAGTATCTTCGCCTCTGTCTTGGTTTACAAATTCACCTGTAAGCCAATAATACTCTTTTCCTTGTGGATTTTTACGTTTATCAAACTCTTCAATCCACATCGCTTTGGCTTGTCGACAAATTTTTATCCCTTTAAGTTCGTTTGCCGATAGTTTCGGAAAATTTACGTTTAAAACGACCCCTTCGGGCAACAAATTTTTTAAAACCGAAAGAGCAATTTGTTTTATAAAGGGTTTCACAGGCTCAAAATCAGCATCCCAACTATAATCTAACAACGAAAAACCAATGGCTGGAATCCCTTCAATACCCGCCTCAACAGCAGCACTCATAGTTCCTGAATAAATTACATTAATAGAAGAATTAGACCCATGATTGATTCCTGAAACACATAAATCGGGTTTGCGTTTTAAAATTTCGTGAACTGCCATTTTTACACAATCAACAGGAGTCCCCGAGCAGCTAAACTCGTTTTCTAAATCCGAATCTAAATGCACTTTGTTAATGTGTATGGTGTTGTTGATGGTTATGGCATGCCCCATTCCCGATTGTGGACTATCGGGGGCAACCACCACCACTTCGCCAATCTCTTTCATCACTTGTATCAACGCTCGGATGCCTGGAGCCACAATACTATCATCGTTTGTAACTAAAATTAACGGTTTTTTGTTCATTTTTTGAATTTTTTAAAAAACAAAAATACAAATAAAACCTTGCTTTTTGTGTTATTTTTTAGCAACGAATTTATGAAATATTACCTTTGTTTAAAATTAAAATTATAATGTGGTGTCTGAACAATTAAATTTTGAATTTATAACTAATTTGTTTTGTAATTGAAAACGATTGTCTAAATTTGTTTTTAGTAAAAAAACTTTTAAAATTTAGAAGTTATAAAAACAAGTTTTAAATTATAAACTAAACATACATTAAAAATGAAAAAAACACTTATAACCCTTGCTCTTTGCACTATTATAAGTGCTTGCAAAAACGAAAACAAACCCGAAGCTGTAGTCGAAACCAAAGGAATAGCAGCTATAACCCCAAAAATGCCCGAAAATGCAATAATTTATGAAGTAAACATTAGGCAATACTCCCCTGAAGGAACGTTTAATGCCTTCATCAAAGATATTCCTACCTTAAAAAAAATAGGTGTAAAAATTTTATGGCTAATGCCTATTCATGAAATTGGCTATGAAAAACGAAAAGCTGAAGGAAAGCTTTCTATTGAAGATATAAAAGATGAAAAACAAAAGAAAAAATACTTAGGAAGCTTTTATTCGGTAAAAAATTATAGGAGCATCAATAAAATGTACGGAACCGCCGAGGACCTTAAAAACCTTATAAAAACAGCACATGAAAACAATATTTATGTAATTTTAGATTGGGTTGCCAATCATACCGCTTGGGATCATCCTTGGATGAAATCAAACCCGGAGTATTATGAAAAAGATGAAAATGGAAATTATATATCTCCTTTTGATTGGACTGATGTTGTTAGTTTAGATTATAAAAATACTGCTTTAAGAAAGGCCATGTTTGAGGATATGAAATTTTGGCTAACCGATTTTAATATTGATGGTTTTCGATGTGATGTAGCGATGGAAGTTCCTCTTGATTTTTGGGAGCAAGCCACAGCCGAACTTAACAAAGTAAAACCTATTTTTATGCTCATGGAAGCCGAACAACCTGACATGATGAAAAAAGCATTTGACATGCAATACGGCTGGACAGCCCACCATTTGATGAACGGAATTGCCAAAGGCGAAAAAACCGTTGCTGATTTTGACAAATACATTACTGAAAATACAACAAAATATGAAGTCAATGATATTTTTATGAATTTCACTTCCAATCATGATGAAAATTCGTGGAATGGAACCGAATACGAACGTATGGGAGATGCCGTTGAAACCTTTGCAGCTCTTAGTTATATGATGCCTGGCATGCCTTTGATTTATAACGGGCAAGAATATAACATGAACAAACGCTTAAAATTCTTTGAAAAAGATACCATTACCCGAACCGAAGGCAAAATGATGGGCATATATGAAAAATTAGGCAATCTAAAAACCAAAAACATAGCCCTAAACGGAGGTAAAAACCCTGCAAAATACACCCGAATTAAAACCTCAAACGATACTAAAATTTTAGCTTTTAATAGAGAAAAAGAAGGTAAAAAAGTGTATTATATTGCCAATTTAACTAAAGAACCACAAGAGTTTAGCCTTGAAATACAAGGTACTTTTACGGATTATATGTCTAATACAAAAATAGATTTAAAAGCCGGCCAAAAACATAGTTTTGATCCTTGGGAATATAAAATTTTGATAGTAAATTAATAATTATTTTTTGCATAAACGTTGTGAGTGTTGAGGATTTGGTAACCTTTATGTTTTTATTTTATTTTGATAAAAAACGAAAGAAAAACAAATCTTTTTTTGGTATAACTTTTGTTAATTATCGCACAAAAATTATATTTATGATATGAAACTATTCAAAATTTTTACGTTACTTATCTTGCTATCGGCTTTTACTCAACCCGATACCTATCAATCAACCGATCATGCTTTTACTACAGGCGAATGGTTTAAACTTCGGATACATTATGGATTTATAAATGCTGGCTATGCAACACTTGAGGTAAAAGAAACCGTTCGGAACAATAAAAAAGTGTATTATGTGGTAGGCAAAGGCTATACAGTGGGTATGACTAAGTTTTTCTTTAAAGTAGATGATCATTATCAAAGTGTTTTTGACAAAGAGACGGGCAAACCCTATCAATTTTTAAGAAAAATTGACGAAGGTGGCTACACAAAACATCAAGAAGGCTTTTTTAATCAAGAAAATAATACTATTTTAGTAAAAGATTATAAAAATAAAACCGAAAAAACTTTTTCTACAACCGAAGAGATTCAAGACATTGTTTCGTCTTTTTATTATTTACGTAACCATCCAAAAATTGACAAACTTGCTGTAAATGAAGCTATTGTTATTGATATGTTTTTTGATGACGAAATCACAAAATTTAAACTAAAATATCTTGGTAACGAAACCATTAAAACTAAATTTGGCAAAATAGATTGTAAAATATTCCGTCCGTACGTGCAAGCGGGCAGGGTTTTTAAAGAAGAAGAAAGCATGACGGTTTGGATTTCAAATGATGATAATAAAATACCTATTCGGGTAAAAGCTGATTTAGCCGTGGGTTCTTTAAAAGCCGATTTAGAATCTTTTAAAGGTTTAAAACATCCATTTAAAGTAATTAGTGAATCTTAAATTCTATTTAGGAGGCTTCTAAAAATGTGTTTTTAGAAGCCTCTTTTAGTAAGTTTATAAAAAATTGAATAAAAAAATGAGGTTACCTAAAGGTAACCTCATTTAAATTTTATAAAATTATTTTCTTATTAATCTAAAGTAAATGATAATCTTGCAAACATAAATCTGCCTCCTATTCCGAATTGTTGTGAACGACGGCTCCATTCAAAGCGTCCTAAACTTTGGTTGTTTTGGTTTCCTGCTAAATTAGGGTTAAGGTCTAAAGCGGCTTTGTCTGGATAAACGTCTAACAAGTTGTTTGCTCCTATAGCTGCATTAAGATTTTTATTTAATTTATAAGAAACAGATAAATCTGTAACAATTTTTGAACTAAATTCTTGCTGTAATGTAACATCGCTAATTGCTTCTTTTACTTTTCCGAAATAAACATTTCTTAAAAAGAAATTCCAATCTCCAACTTGAATATTATTTGAAAGGTTTAGTTTTGTTTGGGGCACAGATTCTTCTAAATAGACTCTAGATTCTTCGTTAAAATAAGTTCCTACAAGTCCTGTTCTTCTTAACAAATCTGATGCTTTAATACCTCCTACTCTTTTTGTTTTTGCAAAAGTTCCTGCTAAATCTGTTTTAACAAGTGCTTTTCCTAAGTTAAATTGATGTACTAAAACCACATCTAATCCTTTAGATTCTGTATCAATTGCATTTGCAAAAAACGCTGCTCTTGATGCTCCTGCTTGGCTAAATAATGTTTGTAATTCAGCGTTTGTTCCGGGCACAAATTGCCCTGTGTAAACAATTCTGTCATCTATACCTACCCAGTATCCATCAACTGTAACTTTTATGTTTGCTGTTGGTATTGATGTTGTAAATCCTAAGCTTACACTTTTTGAAGTTTCTTCTTTTAAATTTGGTATTCCGAGTAGTTTAGCTGCTTTACTATCGTTTGAAAAAGTTCCTACTTCTTGTGGGTTTCCAAAATTATCAAAAACTGTTGAGGTTGAATTAAAATAAATTTGGTGTAATGATGGTGCTCTAAAACCTGTATTTGCGGCAAATCTAACGTTTGATTTATCGTTTAATTTTAATCTAGATGCTAATTTAAAGTTTAATGTTGAACCAAAATCTGAATAGTCTTCAAATCGTGTTGCAAAACTTAATAAAAATTTGTCTGTAATATCTGCTTCTAAGTCTAAATAAGTAGCTAAGCTATTTCGTCCTCTTGAGAGTTCGTTTGCTGGAGAAAAACCAGGGAATACTTGTGAGCCGCCTGGTCGGGTATTATTAAAGAAATCTTTTCGAGAGGTTTGTGAGGGTGTAGTTATAGGCATTCCGTTTACATCATATTGAGAATATGAGCCTAACTCACCTGCATAAATTTCGTATTTTTCAACTCTACTTTCTAAGCCAAAAGCAACATTAAAACCACTAAAAATATCTTCATAAAATTTTCTGATATCTAAATTTGTTGTGTTTTGAGCAAATGAGTATCCTCCTGCATCGAATCTGTTAGGGGAAGAGTTTAGCATTGAAGCGTTTGAGGTGTTTGAAATTTCGTATAAAAACATATTTTTCCCAAAAGTATTACTAAAATCTACATCCCAAGAGTTTACTTTTCCTTTTATACCAACTGCTAATGATTTATCGTTTATTTTTGAGTTAATTTCGGGTAAAAATCCGTTGATATACATAGGTGTAAATGTACGTGCTTCGTTTGGCATTCTATAAAAACCGGCAGAGTTTCCATGTCTTGTGCTCATTCCTGCAAATGAATATAGTTCTGTTCCGTTTTCATCTAATGGTAAACTCATATTTGCAAAAAATCTGCTTCCTCTAAGTGCTGATTGCCCCACTCTCATATTAAAATCTGTTCTTTTTAATCCTCTTGTTGCAAGTTCGTTTGCTGTTGCATCAGGAGATAATAGAGTTCGTAATGTTGCAATGTCGTTTGCTGTTGCCGCAGCAGCAATATTGCCTTTTAAAGTAGCGTCAAAATGAGGCACTTGTTGTGCATAAGTAGAAATAGCATTGTAATTTGTATATAAATTTGATATATCAAAACCTGCTTTGTTTGCTTGCCATTCTACAGCGTTTAATCTGTTAAAAATATTTCCTTGCCATTCTTTCATTCTGTTATAATCACTTCTGTAGTCAAAATCTCCAGAAAAGTTAATAAAACCTCCTTTTTCTCCTAATTTTAAACCATAATTAGCACTTAGGTTTGTGGTTTCTCCATCTACTCCTCCGGTTTGTTTGTTTGAATTTTCTGAAAAATAAGCTCCTGTTGTAGAGGTTATATTTAGTTTATTAACATCTTTTTTTAGGATTATGTTTATAACCCCTGCAATAGCGTCTGACCCGTATTGAGCAGCAGCTCCATCTCTAAGT
The DNA here is from genome assembly GCA_964463035.1 of uncultured Flavobacterium sp. GTDB lineage: Bacteria > Bacteroidota > Bacteroidia > Flavobacteriales > Flavobacteriaceae > Flavobacterium. The sequence continues at coordinate 6,515 of CAYXAF010000020.1, read as the reverse complement.
ACTTCTATTTTTTGTATTGATGATGCTGGGATTGCGTTTAAATCTGTCCCTACATTTCCTCGCCCAAAAGTTCCATTTATGTTTATTAAAGAGGTGTTATGTCTTCTTTTTCCGTTTACTAAAACTAAAACTTGATCGGGTCCTAAACCTCTTAAAGATGCTGGGTCTATGTGGTCTGTTCCGTCCGAAATCGTTTGCGTATTTGATGTAAAAGAAGGAGCAACATAGTTCAAAATTTGATTAAGATTTACTTGTGGATTACTTTTTAAAACGTTGTTCATATCAAGAACATCTACTGCAACAGGGCTGTCTAATGATACTCTGTTTGGGTTTCTGGTCCCTGTTACACTTACTTCTGATAGGTTTGTGGCTTCTTCGGCTAATACAACAGATATTTTTGATTTATCTCCAACGGATACTTCTTGCTTTTTGTAGCCCACATAGCTAACTACAAGAGTTGAATTTGCTTGAGCTTCGAGCGAAAAATTTCCGTCAAAATCTGTTTGAGTTCCGACTTTTGAGCCTTTTACTACCACACTAACACCTGCTAATGCTGTGCCTTGTTGATCTTTTACAGTTCCGTTAATTGTTTTTTGTTGTGCATACGTAAATATACTTGTTAGTATACACAATGTGAGTAAAAATTTTTTTTTCATACTTTGTTTTTTTTATGATTAGTTCGCAAATATAAATATTTAAATTTTAAAAAAAGAACACTAAAATTATATTTTGCATATTTTTTTATTTTAATATTTGTTATAACAATTTTTTTTTTGTTATATATTAAAATATTTGATAATTTAAAAACCGCTTGATGCTTCGTCTCCTCTGGGGTCTGCCCCTGCTTCTATTTTGTTATTTTTTATAAGAATTGCGTTTACTTTACCAAGTATAGCAGTGTTTTTTTGTTTAATATTATATTTTTTTGCGGTTAATTCATTAATTATTTTTTGGTTAAATCCGTTCGGTTCAAGCACAACTTCGTCTGGCAACCATTGATGATGAAATCTCGGGGCACTTACAGCTTCAAACATTGACATATTAAATTCACATACATTTAAAATATTTTGAAACACAGATGTTATAATTGTTGAACCTCCTGGGCTGCCTAAAATCATAAATAATTTATTGTTTTTTTCAACAATAGTTGGTGTCATCGAACTAAGCATTCGTTTTTGAGGCTCAATTTTGTTTGATTTGTTTCCTATTAGTCCAAACATATTAGGTGTTCCGGGTTTAATAGAAAAGTCATCCATTTGATTGTTCATAAAAAAGCCTAATTCATCACAAAATAATTTTGACCCATAAGCATCGTTTATAGTTGTGGTTACTGCTATTGCATTTCCTTGAGTGTCTATTATTGAGTAGTGTGTTGTTTCGGTTGATTCTGTTTGGTTTATTTCTCCGTGTTTTATAGCTGAAGATGGGGTTGCTTCTTTCCAACTAAAATTATTCATTCTGTTTTTCAGATATTTTTTATCTAAAAGTTGTTTTACAGGTATTTTTACAAAGTTAGGGTCTCCTAAAAACTCTGCTCTATCTGCATACACTCTTCTTTCAATTTCTGTAAGTATTTGAATATATTTTGTTGAATTATGTTTGTATTTATTTAACGGATAATTTTCGGAAGTTTTTAATAACTGGGCTAATGCTAATCCTCCGCTCGAAGGAGGGGCCATACTTGTTATATTAAAATTTTTATATGAAAATTCAATTGGTTTTTGCCATTCTGTTGAATAGTTTTTTAGGTCTTCTAAACTAAAAATACCGTTGTTTTTTTGTATAAATTCAACTAATTTTTCAGCAATTATTCCACTATAAAAAGCCTCTTTCCCTTGATTTGCAAGAATACGAAACGTGTTTGCTAATGGTTTGTTTTTTATTATATCTCCCTCTTTCCAGTGTCCAGTAAAAAGAATTTCTTTTTTGTTTACATTTATAAAATCTTGTTGATAATAGTTAAGTTGTTCGGCTTGTTTTTTGGTTACAACAAATCCTTCTTCGGCAAAATCAGCTACTAATTCTAATAATTTTTTTATAGGTAATTTTCCAAACTTATGATGAACTTCAAATATACCAGCAACATTACCAGGAATGCCCGATGCTAAAGCGCTTCGAAGGCTTAAATTAGGAATTACATTGCCTTCTTGGTCTAAAAACATTTTTTCGTGTGCTTTAATAGGGGCTTTTTCTCTAAAATTTAACGAGCCTTTGCTACCATCAGAAAGCCTATATACCATAAAACCTCCTCCACCCAAACTCCCCGCAAACGGATATGAAACAGCTAAACCCATTTCGCAAACAACCATTGCATCAAATGCATTACCTCCTTGTTTTATAACACTAATTGCTAAATCAGACACGTCTTTTTTTGCTGTTACAACACAGGCTTTTGTATAGGTTTCTTGAGAATTTACAAGTAAAAATCCTCCTAAAAAAACTATTTTAATAAATGTTTTAAACTTTTTCATGTTTTTTTTTTTCAAAGATATAAATATTTGATTAATTTTTTATGTATTGTTAATTTAGAAGCACATTTTAGTTGTTTTTTATATATTTGTTTGTTAATACGATATATAAGCAAATTTATGAATAACATTTTTGAAAAATTAGAAGAAAAATTTAACGGAATAAATCAAAATACTCAAACACATTTAGAAGGTTTATTGTATGCAAAACCCATTACTTATTGGGATTATATACAAACCGATGCCTTATTAAACCTACAAACACAACGAACAACCCTGCCCGACGAAATGGTTTTTATTATGTATCATCAGGTAAACGAACTTGTTTTTAAAATGATACTTTGGGAGATGGAACAAATCACACACAATCCAAGCCCAACTATTGATGCTTTTACCGATAAATTGATGCGAATAAGCAGGTATTTTGATATGCTAACCACTTCGTTTACCATTATGACCGATGGAATGGAAGTGGAACAGTATTTAAAATTTAGAACTACCTTAACCCCAGCTAGTGGTTTTCAGAGTGCTCAATATAGGTTTATTGAATTTGCTTCAACAGATCTTATTAATCTAATTGATAATCGTTTTCGGGCAATCATTGATAGAAACACTCCTTACGAACACGCTTTTGAGCATTTGTATTGGCAGGCAGCAGGAAAAGATTATAAAACAGGTGAAAAAAGCTATTTAATCAAAGCCTTTGAAAAAAAATATAAAGCTGAATTTTTACGATTTATGGAAGAACATAATACTATAAATTTATGGCAAAAATTTAAACAACTACCCGAAAACGATCAAAAAAACCCAGAACTAATTCAAGCAATGCGTCATTACGATAAAACAGTAAACATTACGTGGGTGATGGGGCATTTTAACGCTGCTAAAAAATATTTAGAAAGTAAAAATACCGAAACAGAAACCACAGGAGGTAGCGATTGGAAAAAATATATGCTACCAAAATATCAAAAAAGAGTATTCTTCCCCGAACTTTGGTCGAAGGAAGAACATGAAAATTGGGGTTGCTGCGTGTAATTTAGGGGACTTCTAAAAATTAGTGTTCTAATAAAGCTTTGTGATTTTTAAAAAGAACTTTTTGTAGTAAAAATGAATTTTTAGAAGTGTCCTAAATTATTTTATAGCCAGTGCTACTATTTTCACAATTAGTTCGGTTGCTTTTTGCATACTTTCTAAGGGTACATATTCGTATTTTCCGTGAAAATTATGTCCTCCAGCAAATATATTAGGGCAAGGCAATCCTTTGTAAGATAACTGACAGCCATCGGTTCCGCCTCTAATGGGTTTTACAATAGGTTTTATGCCTATTTCTTTCATGGCTTTTTCTGCAAGTTCTACGATATGAAAAACAGGTTTCACTTTTTCTTTCATGTTGTAATACTGGTCGTTTATTTCGAGTGTTATAATATCTTCTCCAAATTGTTTTTGGTATTTTTTGTTGATTTTTAAAACTAATTTAGCAATATTTTTTTTACGCTTTTCAAATTTTTTAGCACTATGGTCTCTAATAATTAATTGTAAAGTAGTTTCTTCTATACCTCCTTTTATGTTATATATATGATAAAATCCTTCGTAGCCTTTGGTTGTTTCTGGGGTTTCTTTTTTTGGTAATTGTTCAATAAATTCGTTTGCTATTAGCATTGAGTTTATCATTTTTCCTTTTGCATATCCTGGGTGCACACTCTTGCCTTTAAATATTAATTTTGCTCCAGCTGCATTAAAATTTTCGTATTCTAACTCCCCTATTTGACTTCCGTCTATCGTATAAGCCCAATCGGCAGCAAATTTTTCAACGTCAAAATGATGTGCACCTCTTCCTATTTCTTCGTCGGGTGTAAAGCCTATTTTTATGGTTCCGTGTTTTATTTCAGGATGTTTAATAAGGTATTCCATTGCTGTTATAATTTCAGCAATTCCGGCTTTGTCATCTGCTCCTAAAAGTGTAGTTCCATCTGTTGTAATAAGAGTTTGACCTTTGTATAATAGTAAATCTTTAAAATATTTAGGCGAAAGTATAATATTTTCTTTTTTGTTTAAAACTATATCTTTTCCGTCATAATTTTTAATAATTTGAGGTTTTACATTTGTTCCTGTAAAATCGGGGGTAGTATCAAAATGTGCTATAAAACCTATGGTTGGTGCTTTTTTTGTAGTATTAGCAGGGAGCGTTGCAATAATATAACTTTTTTCATCTATACTTACATCGGTCATGCCTATTTGTTTGAGTTCTTCTACCAAATAATTTGCTAAATCCCATTGCTTTGCAGTGCTTGGAGTAGTGCTTGAATTTGGGTCTGATTGGGTATCAATAGATACATATTTTAAAAATCTGTTGAGTAAATTTTCCATAAGTTGTTTTTTTGTTTAAATATTTTTGCACTCTCTAATTAAAGGGGGCTTCTAAAAAATTATTCCTCTTCTTGTATTACTTTTGAATAAATGCTCCATTTTTCGACACATTGGGTAATATCTTGTGGTAAATCTGAATTAAAACGTAAAAATTCTTTTGTTATTGGATGTTCAAAGCCTAATGTTTTTGCATGAAGTGCTTGTCTTGGTAAAATTTTAAAGCAATTATCTACAAATTGTTTGTATTTTGTAAAGGTTGTTCCTTTTAAAATTAGATTACCTCCGTAGCGTTCATCATTAAAAAGTGTGTGCCCTATGTGTTTCATGTGCACCCGAATTTGATGTGTTCTTCCGGTTTCTAACTTGCACGAAACTAAGGTAACATAGCCTAATCGTTCCAATACTTTATAATGGGTAATAGCTGGTTTACCTCGTTCATCGTTCCAAACTGCCATTTGCATTCGATCTTTTGCATGCCTGCCTATATTGCCTTCTATGGTTCCTTCTTCTGCTTCTACATTGCCCCAAACTAAGGCTATATATTCTCTTTCTGATGTTTTTTTGGCAAATTGGTTGGTTAAATGTGCCATTGCTTGTTCGGTTTTTGCAATAACTAATAAGCCCGATGTGTCTTTATCAATCCGATGCACTAAACCGGGCTTGTTGTTTGAATTTAGAGGTAAATTTTTAAAATGATAAGCCAAAGCGTTTACCAATGTGCCTGAATAGTTTCCGTGCCCTGGGTGCACAACCATTCCTGCTGGTTTGTTTACTACCAAAAGTGTTTCGTCTTCATAGACAATATTTAAAGGAATATTTTCGGGTTCTAAAAGGCGTTCATAAGGTGGATGGGCTAATAAAACTCGGATAATATCAAAGGCTTTTACTTTGTAGTTTGATTTTACAGGCACATCGTTTACAAATATATTTCCGTTTTTGGCTGCTTGTTGTATTTTATTACGAGTAGCATTTTCAACTAAATTCATTAAATATTTATCTATCCGAAGCGGTGCTTGTCCTTTAGCAGCTTCAAAGCGATAGTGTTCATATAATTCGTCTTCTAACTCGTCTGGTTCTGTTTGAAAATCTTGCATTTTTTTAAATTATGTTCAATCTTTCTATTTCTTTTGTAATTCCTTCTAAAATATCTTTATTTGCTATTTCTCCATCTAAACTATAAACGATAAATACTTTTCCTTTATATTTATTTTCAAAACTTGCTTTCATTCTTTCTGATTACTGAATAATTTTCAAAATTAGACTGAGCGGTTACAGGTTTTATTTGAATGCCAAATGCATAATTTTCTGTTACAAAGCCTAAATAATCAATATATCCTGTGTGGACGAGTTCTGATGGCCTTTCTTTATACTTTACTTCGGTAAATATTTTTGCAAGACCGTCATTAACAACTGTTTTTTCTCTTAGAAAACCATCAAAGGTTCTATTAATTGTTAGATTATAAATGTAATCATAACGGCTGAGGCTAAAAGCTGACGATTATTTCGAAGCACGTCACTATCAACCTTTGATGAAGTTTATTAGTTGTTTTGCCCTCCAAATTTTCATTTTTCTGCCCGCTTTATTTTAGCCTTTGTTATAGTGCGTATTTTATTAATTATCAAACAATTCAGCGGGATTAATTTTAAATTGTAACATCTTTGCAGTATCTCTGCCTCCAT
>CAYXAF010000019.1:0-35166 GCA_964463035.1 uncultured Flavobacterium sp. | reverse complement strand
CCGTAAAATTTCTCCCATTTTTCTTTGTCCAACGGGCATCAATGTCTTTGTGTTTTTTCTTGTTTGGCTTGTCTTTCCATAGTTCCTTGCCTTGACCACTTTTAATTTGTTCATTTTCTTCTCTTGTATTTCGTTGTCGTGGTGCTATGGTAAAAATAGCATCTATCATTTTTCCTTGATTCATAATCAAGCCTTTATGTTCTAAAAAATTAGTGAATTGAGCGAATACTTCTTCTACAATTCCTTGTGTTGTGAGGGCTTCCCTAAATGCCCAAATGGTTTTCTCGTCTGGCACTTTGTCCCCACTTTCTAAACCTAAAAAGTTCTTAAAACTGGTTCTGTCTAATATTTGACCCGAGAGCTATGCTCGAACTGGCGAAGCATATTCCATTTGGGTGTCACCAAGCCCATAATAGCGTTGCAATATCATTATTTGGAACATCATAACCACATCATAAGGTTTGGCTCCTGCATTATTTTTCTTGTTGGTGTTGAGAAGTTTTGATTCTAACGTTTTTCTAAACAATTCAAAATCAACTACTTTACAAATCATTTCTAACGGATTGCCTATTTCTGAAAGTTTAATTACAGTGTCTTGTGTATCAAATAAAGTTCGGTTACCTGTTTTTTTGTATTTTTGTGTTTGCATTTTTATAGGTTTTACGCCTCATAATATACATATGATTATTTGAGTATCAAAATTTTAAATTATAGAAATCTTCCTAAACCTTGATTTATGCACCTAAAACATTTTTTACCTTTCCTTTTTATGTCGTTTGGTTTTGCCCAATCGACAGTTTATAAACCGAGTATTGATAGCTTGTATCGAGAGGATCAATTATATATTTCGGGGTATTTAATTGCTTTAAAAAACAAACCCGAAGGAATGGCTCAAAACAAAATTTCGAGCGGTTTTAGTGTGGGCTTTTTACGAGATATGCCTTTTACAAAATCCAGGCGTTGGGCAGTAGGCTTGGGTTTGGGCTATGCTTATCAAAAACTAAATCATAACTTAAAAATAACCAATAATTATACCTACAGCATCATAAACGAAGACTTTAAAAGCAATAGTTTAACCCTTCAATATGCTGAAATTCCGTTAGAAATTCGTTGGAGAAACTCCACGCCCGAAAGCCATATTTTTTGGCGAATCTATACGGGTTTTAAAATTAGTTATCTACTCCGTAGTGAGTCAAAATTTAGTTCCGAAACACAAAATATTAGCCTTAAAAACAATCCAAACAGCCGAAAATTTCAAACAGGTATTTATCTTTCGGCTGGGCAAAACACTTGGAATGGCTATGTTTTTTATAGTTTACAACCCTTATTTAAAAATACTTTTATTGGTGATAAATCTTTTGAAATTAACCAATTACAAATCGGATTGATGTTCTATATCTTGTAGTATTTTTTATAAAACAACTTCTTGTAAACAACCTAAAACGTTCTTAATTTCCTGAGGTGTGTTGTAGGAATGTAAACAAAAACGTAGGCGTTCGGTACCTTCTGGAACAGTGGGCGAGAGAATTGGCCTTACATCAAATCCATTGATTTGCATATAGTTAGCTGTTTTTTTAACCCGGTCGTTACCTCCAATTATACATGATTGGATGGGTGAATTACTCTCTATAAAAGAGGCTCTAAAATTATGTTTTATAATAGATTCTTTAAAATAAGCGATGTTTTGAACTAATTTTTTTTGTTCTTCCTGTTTGTTTTCAAGATGTATATACTGTAAAACCACCCATAAAGTAGCCAAACTATGTGGACTTAAAGCAGTGGTATAAATAAAACTTCTGGCAAAATTGGTTAAATAACTAATGAGTTGTTTGCTCCCTAAAACGGCTGCCCCGTGGCATCCATACGCCTTCCCGAAGGTTATAATTTGGGCAAAAACACGATTGTTTAGTTCTAAATTTGCTACTAATCCTGTATTATTTTTGCCAAAATACCCAGCACTATGGGCTTCATCAACCACCACATGCGCCTTGTATTTTTCAGTAATTTCGATTATTTTTTCTAAATCGCACACATCTCCGTCCATCGAAAAAACACTTTCGGTAGCCACATAAATATTAGTTGAAGTTACCAAAAATTGTAGTAGTTTTTTTTCTAAATCTGTGTAATCTAAATGTTTATATTTATAGGATTTAGCATTTGAAAGTTGTAAACCTTCTCGGATAGAAGCATGGCAAAGCTCGTCATACAAAACAACATCATCTTTTTGAGGAATCGAACTAAAAAAACCAACATTAGCATTATAACCCGAATTAAAAACCAAAGCACTTTCGGTTCTATAAATTGTGGTTAAAAGTTCTTCAATTTGTGAATACAAAGGGTGGTTCCCGCTAAGCAATCGAGAACCCGTAGAACCGTTTTTAAGCCATTGATTAGTTGTTAAAAATTCGTGTGTTTGGTTAAAAATTTGATTATTTTGAGCAATTCCTAAATAATCATTAGACGAAAAATCGATTAAATTTTGGTGGGTTTTAGGTAAAATTCGTAACGATTGCGTGTTTTTTCGGTTTTCTAATTTTTTTTCTAAATATTCAGGAAATGGAGGCATTTTTAGTTACTTCTGGTTTCTTTTTTTGTAATTTTTCAAAAATTCTCCTTTCGGAGTGCCATTATCAAACGAACTAAAAAGCAACGGAAAAGCGGTTGCCTCCCGGGCTTGTTCGTTTGTAAAATTTTCATATTCAATACGATACAAAGCACTATACACTTGTGCTCGTCCAATACCATGATGACAATGGATAAGCACCGGATAGTTATCGGGGTTGTCCATCACTTCAAAAAACTTTTTCATTGTAAACGCATCAGGCACTTGGTGTGATGGGATGTTGAAATAGTTTACTGTTTTTAATTGTTCAACCGCTGTTTTTTCGGCTAAAATTTCTTCGGGTTGCTCGGGGTTATTGATGGTGTCGTGCGTTACGGGTCCTCGCAAATCTATAATTGATTTGATGTGATATTGGGCAACAAAATCGGCAATTTTTTCGGGTTTTATAGCGCCTGATTTATAAACTTTGCCTTCGGTAATGGTTTTAAATCGAAAGTTTACATACGCATCATACCATTTAAAGGAACAAAAACCTGCAATAAAAAGCAAGAATATAAAAATAATTTTTTTGAGTTGCATTATTTTTTGGGTTGTTTATTTTTACTTGCAAATATTATAAATTATTATCAATTCTTGCTTAATATTTTATTAAATTATTTGATTTATTTGAATAAAAGGGAATATTTATGTCGATTATCATACAGTATCCATCCTAAAACAACACTCAAAACAAGGGCAAAAGGTAGCCCACTAGTATCTTGAATGATGTTTATAAGCACAATTCCAACCATAATTGGGAACAACATCAGGGCTGCTAAAGCTCTGTATTTTGGGATGATAACCAAAATTCCACCCACGATTTCAACAATTGCAACCAAAGGCAGCATCCACTCCAATTGAACAAGGGCATCCATAGCTTGGGTCATTTTTTTAGGTAGGTCATCGGGCATGGGCATAAACGGGTATATTTTGTTTACACCTGCTTGAATAAACAAAAGCCCAAATAAAAGGCATACAATAAACATTAGTTTGTTTTTTGCTTGATTTTTCATAATATTGTTTTTTTTGGTTAATATTTTTAAAAATACATAATTTTTATCATAAAATATTTATTTTTATTTTTTTTTGCAATAATACTAAAACAATATATTTATCTTTGAATTTTAAATTATGCTCAAAAAATTACTTTTTTTATCACTTTTAACAACAAATGTGCTTGTTTTTGCACAAAAAAAACCAATTCATCGCTTTTCTTCCATCGGAATTTGTTATGGCTTTGGTAGCGAATTTAACAACCGAAATTATACCTTTACAAACAATTTTTATAAAATTCAGTTAAATTATCAATGGTTTTCGACCAAAATTTTTGAATATGATCTTGTTCTTCAACCCGAAATTAATTTTGGGACTCATCAGTTGTTAAATTTATACTTTGTAGAGCCACACGAAGCCAATTATGAAGCCAAACGAGAAGCCTATACAAAGCAGAAAGACCTCCATCAATATGGTTTAAATATTGGTTTTTTGATGCGAAAAAACATTCTAAAAAACGTGAATATTTTTGCAATGTTAAGCGTAGCCCCCATGATTTCAGACACAGATACCGAACGTTCGCCCAAAGGATTTACTTTTTCGGATGTTTTAACCATCGGAATTGCCTATAAAACGCCTCAACTAATTGTTTCGGTTCAGCCCAGTATTAGGCATGTTTCAAACGGAGGTTTACATGATACCAATGCTGGTTTTAACACCCGAAACATTGAATTTGGAGTTTCTTTACCTTTTAGTCGCCTTTAATTATTGTTTATCAATAGCTCCTAAAACACGTTTCATAAACGTATTAAGGGCTTCTTTTTTATCCATACCACCTTTTATCAATTCTTGCACTTCCAACGCTCCATACATATTAGAAATAAGTTCACCAATAACGTCTAATTCTTCATCCTTTAAACTCGGAATTTCGACTAAATTTTCTAAAACTTCAAGTGTTTCCACGATATAATCTTGGTCGTTATTTTCAATAAATTGTGTAAGATGCTTTATAACAGGTAATTTCATGTGTTGTTAGTTGGTGGTTTGAGGTCTCATAATTTTGGTTTACATAAAGATTAAGGAGACTTCTAAAGATTTATTTTTATTACAAAAAGTTCTTTTTAAAAATTAGTTCGTTAAAATTTAAAAACCGTCTTCATCTTAGCTATGGCTATGCCTGCGGTTCTTTTTAAATTTTGCCTTCTACTTCATAAAAATTACAAATTTTTACTAGAAAACCTTTTTTTAGAAGTCCCCTTAATTTTAAAAACTAAACAATTTCAGCAATAAATTCAGCTAAAACTTCTGCTTTATTCGTCTGGATTTGGTTGGCTAATTCACCATTTTTAAAAGCAGCAAAAGTTGGTAAATTATCAACTTTGGCTAACTTTCGAGATTCTGTAAATTTTTCAGCATCAACCACCAAAAACGGAACATTTTTGTGTTGGGTTGAAAAATTTTTAAATTTTGGCTTCATAATACGGCAATTGCCACACCAGCCAGCCGAAAATTGCACAAAAACAACAGGGTTTTTCGCTACAAATTCAGCTAAATTATCTTGATCGAGTTCTTGAAACATATTAATAAATTATTTTCTTTAATTTGCTTTAACCTAGATTACGCATTAGATTTTGTAATAGAACTCTAATGTGTAATCTGGGTTTAAGCAGTAAGCAATAGGCAAACAAGCTGCTAAAGTCTTTTTAACGTCTATTGTTTATAGCTTTTTTTAGAAGTCCTCTACAATTAGTGAGAAGCTAAATAAGCGGCCGTTCCTTTTCGGTCGGCTGTCATCGCATCTTTACCTTCTTCCCAGTTAGCCGGGCACACTTCACCTTTGGTTTGTACGTGTGTAAACGCATCAATTAAACGTAAATATTCTTTTACATTTCGTCCTAAAGGCATGTGATTTACACTTTCGTGGAACACAACCCCTTGTTCGTCTAATAAATAGGTAGCTCTAAAAGTTACATTTGAACCCACATACAACTCATCTTTATAATTTTCGTCAAATTCATAATCAATATCTAAAATATCTAAAGCTGATGATAAATTTCGGTTGGTATCAGCTAAAATTGGATAGGTTACACCTTCAATTCCTCCGTTGTCTTTGGCGGTGTTTAACCATGCAAAATGCACTTCGTTAGTATCGCACGAGGCACCAATTACTACTGTATTTCTTTTTTCAAACTCGCCTAAGGCAGCCTGAAAAGCGTGTAATTCAGTAGGGCATACAAACGTAAAATCTTTTGGATACCAGAACAACAATACTTTTTTATTGTTTTTTACTGCTTCTTCTAAAACGTTGATTTTCAAGTTATCTCCCATGTGTGAGATAGCATCAACGGTAATGTTTGGGAATTTTTTTCCTACAATTGCCATAATTTTTATATTTAAAATGATTACTAATTTATTTTTTACAAAAGTACGATTTTCACACGTTAGAATAGGTTAGTTTTATATTATTTATTTATGTTTTAATAGATAAAATTGATGATTTATTAAATTTCGATTTATTGGGGCTTCTAAAAAGTGGTTTTGTAATGAAAATTTGTTATTTTTAAGAAGTAGATGGCAGAATTAAGAAACTTAAACATATATATAGTACCTTTGTAAATTATTAAAATTAAAAGTATGAACTTACAGAAGATTATAACCTTTGTTTTGCTTGGATTTTCGTTCCTTGCTTTCTCTCAACAAAATAAAATTGTTATCACGGGTAAAATTATTGAAAAACAAACCAATACCCCTTTGGAATATGCAACAGCTATTTTTAAACATAAACAAGATGCTAAAAAAGTTTTTGGAACAACCACTAACGAAAAAGGTATGTTTAGCGTAGAAATTGTATCTGGAACGTACGATGTTTTGTTTGAATTTTTATCGTTTAAAAACAAAATCATTGCTAATCAAATCTATACAGAATCAAAATCATTAGGAACTATTGTTTTGGAAGAAGAAGCAACCTCACTTAAAGAAGTAGAAGTGGTGGCAGAACGGACAACTGTGGAACTTAAATTAGACAAAAAAATATACAACGTTGGCAAAGATATGCTTGTAAAAGGAGGCACAGCCAGCGATGTTTTAGACAATGTTCCTTCGGTTTCGGTAGATGTGGAGGGCAATGTAAGTATGAGAGGCAACGAAAATGTGAAGATTTTGATAGACGGAAAACCCTCAGGCTTGGCAGGAATAAATGTAGCCGAAGCCTTAAAACAATTACCTGCCGATGCTGTTGAAAAAGTAGAAGTAATTACAAATCCGTCTTCAAGATACGAAGCTGAAGGAGGTGCCGGAATCATCAACATCGTTTTACGAAAAGGGAAAGCAAACGGGCTAAATGGATCCGTAATATTATCGGTAGGAGAGCCTGCTAACAACGGAATTTCGACAAGTTTTAACAAACGAACCAATCATTTTAACTTTTTTACCAATTCGGGTTATAGTTATCGAAAAAACCCTGGTAATTTCTTGTTTGATTCACAATATTTTAACAGTGATGGTACTTCAAGAGGGTATGTGTACGAAGACCGAAAACTCAACCGAAAATCAGACGGATACAATGTAAACCTTGGTTTTGATTGGAATTTAGACAAGAAAAAAACGGCCGTTTTAACCAATTCGTTCAGCATACGGGAAAACGATGGTGAAAGTGCCGAAGATGTGATTTATTATAATTATGATGCCAATTATTTACCCTTGCCTACCACGCATAGAAATAATTACCCTGTAAAATACTCAAAAGATAAAGAATTTGCTACTAATTTTATTAAAAAATTCAAAAAAAATGAGCATCAACTAACGATTGATTTTTCGTATTCAGAAAATATTGAAAACGAAGTAGCTAGTATTTTTGATTCCAAAAATGGTAACGATAGAAATACAAATTTACAAAACCAAAACCGTAAACTTTTTCAGACAGATTATGTGCTTCCATTAGCCAAAAATTCACGTTTTGAAATAGGATACAGAGGTAGTTTCCAGAATAATAACACTTTTTTTGACACCCAAAACCAGCCCGAATATAAGCAAAATTTAGAATATAAAGAGTATATCAATGCAGCTTATAGCCAATTTGGGTCTAAAATTGATAAAATTTCTTATTTTTTAGGAGTCCGATATGAGCAGAGTGATATTCACATCAACTCATTGCTAACCAATAACTTTAACAACAAAAAATACGGTTATTTGTTCCCCACAGCAACCCTTGGTTATTCCATAAACGATAGTAAAAGCGTTAGTATCGGTTATAGTAAACGGATTAACCGCCCCAGAGGGCGATTTTTACAGCCTATTACTACTTTTACCAGCGCTATCAATGTTTTTCAAGGGAACCCAAACATAGACCCCTCTTTAACCAATGCTTTTGATATTAGTTTTTTAAAGCGATGGAAAGATGTTTCTTTGAACACTTCGGCTTATGTAAATTTTACTTCTGATGCTTTTTTATTTATTAGAAAAGAATCGGGCAATTTTACACCCAGTGGCACCCCCATTATGATTAATACGCCTATAAACTTGGCAACCGAACGCAATTATGGGTTTGAATTTACCCTAAATTATTCGCCTTATAAATGGTGGAAATTAAACGGAAATTTTAATTTTTTTAGAAACGAAACCAACGGAGATTATACCTATATTAACTATTTAAACCAACCCATTATACAAAATTTTGACAATGAGGCTTATACTTGGTTTACTCGTGTTAATTCAAAAATTACGTTGCCTTATAAAATAGATTTTCAATTAAAAGGAACCTATAACGCTCCACAAACCAATGCACAAGGCAAAAGTTTAGGCGTAGCCGTTGCAGATTTAGCCTTTAGTAAAGATGTGTTGAAAGACAAAGGAACCATAACTCTTAATACTTCGGATTTGTTTAACACCCGAAAAAGAAGAGTTGAAGTTTATATCCCAAATTCATTAAAATCATACTCCGAAATGCAGTTTAGAGAGCGACAAATAACTCTTTCGTTCACCTACCGATTTAATCAATCAAAAAAAGAAAAAGAAAATACCCGAAAACCCAAACAAGAAGGTGGAGGAGATGATATGATTATGGGATAAATAGGTAAATTTTAAATTGTTTAAAAAGATGTATTACGAATTTATTTTAAACAATTTTTGCCTGTTTTTTGAATGAAATATTTTTTAGCCCGTTATTTTAGTTTTAAATTTATTTCATTGATGTCCGATAAAAATTAAAAATTGATATTTTTTGTTTTTATCGGACATCAATGAGGGAAAATATGTTTTCAAAAAAACGAAAACAACAATATAGTAATTGAAAAGATTGAAATTTTAAAAAACCACCTTCTATAAAGTATTTTAGAAAACAAGTTAAACCCAAATTACCTATTAGAGTTCTATTACAAACTAAATCTAATGCGTACTCTGGGTTAAAAAGATTGGAACTAATTGAAAAAATTAAAAAAATTTAAAAACCCCCAAAAAAAGAAACAAAATTCGACATCTTTCCTCTTTTTATGTGATTTTATTGTTTTTCTTTTAAAATTTCTCGAATTTTTTGTTCTAATTCGTCCATCAAATCAGGGTTGTCTTTGATGAGCTGTTTAACAGCATCTCTGCCTTGCCCAAGCTTTGTTTCACCATAACTAAACCATGAGCCGCTTTTTTTAATTACTTCAAAATCAACGGCAAGGTCTAAAATTTCACCTACTTTTGAAACTCCTTCTCCATACATTACGTCAAATTCGGCAGTTCGGAAAGGTGGGGCTACTTTGTTTTTTACGATTTTTACTTTGGTTCGGTTACCTATTACATTTTCTCCGTCTTTTATTTGGGTCGATTTTCGAATATCTACCCGAACGGAGGCGTAAAATTTAAGCGCATTACCTCCTGTAGTTGTTTCAGGATTTCCAAAAACAATTCCAATTTTATCACGCAACTGATTGATAAAAAACACAGTACAGTGTGTTTTACTAATGGTTCCTGTAAGTTTTCGCAAGGCTTGAGACATTAGCCGAGCATGAAGTCCCATTTTTGAGTCGCCCATTTCGCCTTCAATTTCGCTTTTGGGGGTAAGGGCAGCAACCGAGTCAATAACCACAATATCTACGGCACCTGAGCGGATAAGGCTTTCGGCAATTTCAAGAGCTTGTTCTCCGTTGTCGGGTTGTGAAATGATTAGATTATCAATATCTACGCCTAATTTTTGAGCATAAAAACGGTCAAAAGCATGTTCGGCATCAATAAAAGCAGCAATTCCACCAATTTTTTGAGCCTCTGCTATTGCATGAAGTGTTAAGGTGGTTTTCCCAGACGATTCGGGCCCAAAAATTTCGATTACTCGCCCTCTTGGGTAGCCATTTACCCCTAAGGCAATGTCTAAACCTAAAGATCCCGAAGGGATAACTTCTACCTCTTCTACGGCTGAATCGCCTAATTTCATTACGGTTCCTTTGCCATAGGCTTTGTCTAACTTATCTAAGGTAAGTTGTAAGGCTTTTAATCTTGCTTCTTTATCTGCACTCATAATAATGGGTATGTAAGTAAAAAAATCCTAAACTTGGATCAACCAACATTTAGGAATTTTTTTAATTTTTAATTTTAGTTTTCTTTAGTTTCTTCTTTTTTTGAATTGGTTGGTTGCTCGTCCTTAACAGCATTTTTAAATTCTTTTATACCCGAGCCTAATCCTTTCATTAATTCTGGAATTTTTTTACCCCCAAATAATAGTAATATCGCGATACCAATAATAACCCACGAACCAGGTCCTATTGCTCCTAAAAACAGTAACGATGTATTCATAATTTTATAATTTTAATAAAAGCAAAGATACAAATAAACTTTAGTTATCAATTTATTTGTAAAAAATATTTATTAAAATATTTTCGATACTAAATAAAAATCCCTTTTATGTAGATGCTTCCATCTGACAAAAGGGATTTTCTTTATAAAAAACGCTCTACTCTTATTAAATTATTATTCTAAGGCTTGTTGTTTTTTTTCTTTGCGTTCTTTTAAAAATTCTTTCATAGCACCTGTTAACCAATAAGGAACAATGGCTGATAAGAAAAATAATAACCAAAAACCAATAGTTAAAATGGTTAAGAAAGCTATAAAACCTAAATATTGTTGAAATTGCATAACTAAATTATATTAAATGTAAAACGTGTTCAAATATACAGCATTTTTTTAAATACAATAAAAAAACTAATAAATTTTATTGTTTTTTCCTCTAATTTTTTCTACCACATAGGCTTTTAACCATGTTAGATGCCCATTGTTTACAAAGTATAGTTCTTTCTCGTTAAGATGCTCAAGATTTTCGAGCACGCTTAATAAAATAGTATTTCCTGCTATTAAATATTTTTGCGAATATGTTTTTAAAACGGTTTCAGCCTCTGGGTTTTCAGCTGCTAATTGCTCAAATTTACTAAAATTAGTTACCAAATCTAAATGATAATCTTTTACGTTTTGCAATGTGAATTTTTTATACGCATCACCATTTTGATTTTTGGTTAAGGTAATAAACGACCAAACGGTTCCGCCCGAAAAATAAATATTTGCTTTTCGTTGTAGTAACGAATTGTTTGCAAAATTTAGTTTTATCTTGTTTGAAACGCTGTCTTTATTTTTTGAAGTTAAAACTAAATATTCACTAAAATCGTTTTGATTTTTAGCTTCTTTTTTAATTTTTTCGGTTAAAGTAACGGTTCCGTATTCTATTCCAAGAGGAATGAACATTAAACCCTTTTCTCCTGCAACCTTCACCACAAAACCCCCTTTTGAATTTCCTCCTCCAATATCATAAACCATCGAATCTTCATGTCTTTTTACAGGTATTCCGCCTTTTACTAATAACTTTGCTTCGTTTTCTTGAGTAATAATTTCGGGTTTTTTGTTGATGCTTTTTTCGATAGCTGCTGCTAAGGTTTTCACATTTTTAGCCACACCTACGCCCGATGAAATTACTACAAAAATATTTTCTTCGGGTAAGCTGTATTTAGCTTTAATTTCTACAAAATTTTTAAGCACTAAGCTAGTAGCTGTTTGAATGTCTTCTTCTAAAACAATTCCTTTTGTCGAAAGTCCTTTACCAATCAAGGCGCTTTCGGCAGAAACGGATACAACGCTATATACATCTTTTTTTAAATCAGGAACATCAATAACGGTTACTTTTATAGCTTTTGCTCCTACTTCTATACCTGCATAGATTGTTTTGCTTTGTCCCAAAACAAGTGTTTGAAACCCTAAAACAAGTAGTAAAATAATTGATTTATTTACTGTTTTTTTCATGTGTTTAAAATTTTTTTTTTTAATAGGTGCTCGATAAATTTCAATTGTTTGCAACAAATAAGCTGTTAATGGCAATTTTATAATAGTTATATTTTAATGCAAAATAACGAAATAATTTATAAAACAAACAAATAAGTATTAAAAAACTACATTTTTAGTTGTTTTTTTAAAAAAAAGCCAGAATTTTAGTTCTGACTTTTTTTAGCACTAATAAATATTTGTTAAGTTTTATCGTATTCTATCTACTGATTTTACAAGGTCTTCATCTCTTTTGATGGCTTTGTTTGCAAAAGATAACAAAAAGATAGACAAAAGAGGTAGAATCATCCCAATACCTTTCTCAGGAACCGCAGTTCCTCCAGATATGTTTAGCAAACGATATACCATAAAACCTACTAACAAAAAGTTTAATATTATTGATATTCTATTGATTACAAATTGTTGTTTTCTGTTTTTATATCTATAAATACTGATAGCTGTTAAAACAGAAACGCATAAAAACAAAATTAGAGAAATCAAATCGCTTGAGTAAAAAATAGACTCTCCATTTATCTTAAAAATAGGTAAAAAATTAGATACTACACACATTAGTACTATCACTAAAACCATATATAAAGTTTGTATTCGCTGAATCATAGCTTATAAAAATTGAATTGCAAATATAAATGATTTTTATAGAAGTTTTTTGTTTGTTATAATTTTTTTGATTTTGAAACTATTAAAAAGAATGATTTTGCATTTTAAGGAGTAACTAATGGGGACTTCTAAAAATTCATTTTTATTACAAAAAGTTCTTTTTAAAAATTACAAATTTTTATTAGAAAACCAATTTTTAGAAGCCCCCTAATACAAAAAATATTATCTTTGCCTATCAAAAAATTGTTTAAATAGACCATTTATTTTGGATACCGACCCTTCCCAGATACTCAATTCAATAGATTTTGAGTTGCTTTTTACCCTTGCATCTATCCTTGTGCTGTTGATGCTTTCTGCCTTTATTTCGGGCACCGAAGTAGCTTTGTTTTCTCTTTCGCAAAAAGATATAGACGATATAACTGCCAAAGAACCGAACAAAGGAAATCTTATAGAAAACCTATTAGAGAAGCCTAAAAAACTGTTAGCCACCATTTTAGTCGCTAATAATTTTGTGAATATTGGGATTGTAATTTTGTTTGCAACACTTTCGGAACGCTTTTTTGGAGGGATAACCCTTGCTTGGCTTCGGTTTGTGGTCGAAGTAATTATTGTAACCTTTTTAATTTTGCTTTTTGGCGAAGTATTGCCCAAAATATATGCCAGCCGAAACAATAATAAGTTTTCAAAACAAGTGGCTTTACCCACCACAATTGTATCTAATTTATTGGTGTTTGTAACCATCCCGATGCGAAATATTACTTTGTTTATTGAGAAAAAATTTGGTAAACAAAAATCAAATCTTTCGGTGGGTCAGCTTTCGCAAGCCCTTGAACTAACGGACCAAAGGGAAACATCTCATAACGAGCAAAAAATTTTAGAAGGAATTGTATCCTTCGGAAACACAGAGGTAAAGCAAGTAATGAGCCCAAGAATTGACCTTTTTGCCTTAGATATAGATGAAACGTTTGACGAAATTATGCCTAAAATTCTAGACAAAGGATATTCCAGGATACCTGTTTTTCAAGATAGTATTGATCATATTCAAGGAATTTTATTTGTAAAAGATTTACTACCTTATATAGAAGAAGAAAAAAATTTTGATTGGAAAACCCTTGTTCGAGAGCCGTTTTTTATCCCAGAGAACAAAAAATTAGATAATTTATTAAAAGAATTTCAAACGATGAAAAACCACTTGGCTATTGTGGTGGACGAGTATGGAGGAACGTCAGGAATTATAACCTTAGAAGATATTATAGAAGAAATTGTAGGCGATATAAGTGACGAATTTGACGAACTCGAAAAAAATTATACCAAGATAGGCAAAAATACGTTTCTTTTTGAAGGAAAAACAAGCCTAAAAGATTTTTATAAAATTACCAATGCTGATGAGGCTGCATTTGAAACTGCTAAAGGAGAAGCAGAAACATTGGCTGGATTTTTATTAGAAATTGCTAAAAACTTCCCAAAAAAAGGACAAACACTAACATTTGAAAACTATAATTTCACCATCGAAGCCCTTGACAAACGTAGAATTACACAAATAAAAACGAGTATTAAAAATGATTAAAAAAACAGTCGTGTTGCTATGTTCCTGTTCCACAATTTTTTTAAGTTGTAAAGAAGAGGTTTTGCCAAAAGCAACCTGTTTACTCCGTTTAGAGTATGCAACACCTAATTATATAACGCTTACAAATAGTGGTTTGTTTCAGTTTGAAGTAAACAAAACCGATACAAAAATTATAATAGATAAGCCCGAAAGCATTCGAATTGTGTATCCAAAAATGAAAGCGACTATTTATATTAATTATAAACCAGTGGCTAATAATATAAAATTTTTATTAAGTGATGCTCAAAAACTAACCTATGAACACGTGATAAAAGCCGACGATATTTTAGAACAACCCTTTATAAACGCTGATAAAAAAGTATATGGAATGTTTTATGAAGTGGGGGGAGATGCGGCTACAAATGTTCAGTTTTATGCTACCGATAGTCTTAAAAACTTTATAGTAGGTTCTGCTTATTTTTATGCAAAACCTAATTTTGATTCTATTTATCCTGCTGCTAATTATCTAAAAAACGATATGCAAAAAATTATGGAAACCATCGAATGGAAAAGATGACTTTGTTTTTTATTTACTTAAAAAGGCTTCTAAAAATTACTTTTTATACAAAAACGTCTTTTAAAATTTTGTGTTCTACTTCTAAAAATTACAAATTTTTATTAGAAAATCAATTTTTAAAACTCTCCTAAATAAATCATCGCTAATTGAGTAATAAAACCTAAAAAACTACCTATTAATAGTTCCATAGCCGTGTGAGCTTTCATATACAACCGAGAAGAAGCAACCAAGCCAATTAAAAAAAAACCAATCAAAAGATAGCTAATAGACGTGTAATATTTAACAGATAAAAAAGCGGTAAACACGACTAAAGATACCACACCCATCATGTGTAAACTTGCTTTTACCCGAAACAAAAGTAGTACAAAAGCCAAAATAGCACACCAAAAACCTCCTTGAAAAAAGTAAAATAATTCAGGCGAAATTTCTAACGAAGCGCTTCTGTAAAACAAAACATATAGTAAAAAAACTTGTATTAAAAGTGGCAATTTTCGTTGCTGAATATTGGCTTCTGAAAAAGAACTTAGTTTACTCATTGATTTTAATAAAAAATACAAAGACAAAGGCAATAAAACCGTGAGTATAAGCACTTGAATACCTATTAAATAAATTTGGTTTATAAAAAAAAAGGAATGTGTGATGCAAAAATAAATCAACGTCCCGAAAAACGAAATAAATATCGGATGAAAAAGATACGAAAAAAAGGGGAGTGTTTTTTGAAGTTTCATTTGAAAATAAGTATTTGTTTTAATTGGTTTTATGCCTCGGCTGATGCAAGTGTCTTTTCTTTATTTGGAACGAGAAAGGATGTTTAGAAAAACCCAAAATATAGCCAAATGTTCCTGTTTTTATTGTTGTTTAAACTCTTCAAACCAGCGAGCCAATGTTTTTACCCACTCATCCGCATCATTCAAACAAGGAATCGCTAAAAACTCTTTACCACCATTTTCTTGAAACGAATGAGCTGCTTTTATACCAATCTCTTCTAAGGTTTCTAAACAATCGGAGACAAAAGCAGGGGTTACAACCGCTATTTTTTGGATACCATTTTGTGCCAAATTATCAATGGTAGCATCGGTATAGGGCTGTAACCAAGAGTCTCTCCCTAAACGCGATTGAAACGAAGTGCTATACAAGCCTTCTTGTAAGCCTAACAGCTTAACTACCTGATTTGTTGTTTGATAACACTGATGTCGGTAGCAAAATTCGTGTGCTTTGGAGGGTGTTTGGCAGCAATTTTCATCTATTTTACAATGGTTTTTAGTAACATCCGATTTTTTTATATGCCTTTCTGGAACTCCATGATACGAAAACAAAACATAATCGGGCTTAAAAGGTTCTATACTTTGTTGAATACTTTTGGCTAAAAAATTTACATAATCGGGGTGGTTATAAAAAGCCGGTAAAATACTAAATTGCATTTTTGGATATTTCTTTTTGCGAATTTCTTCGGCTTTTACCAATATTGTTTCGGTGGTTGCCATGGCAAATTGTGGATAAAGTGGTGCCAAGAGCACTTCGGTTACTCCTTTTTGGTGGAGTTCTGCCAAGCCCGTTTCGATAGATGGTTTTCCGTATCGCATGGCTAAAGCAATGGGCATATCTACCAATTTTTGGACTTTTTCGTGCAATCTTTTTGATAAAACAATCAACGGAGATCCTTCCTTCCACCATATTTTTTGATAGGCTTTTGCCGATTTTTTAGGTCGGGTGTTTAAAATAATTCCTTTTACCAAAAATGCTCGTAGCAAATACGGAACATCAATCACCCGCTCGTCCATTAAAAATTCATCTAAGTATTTCCGAACGTCTTTGGGCTGTGGGCTGTCTGGTGAGCCTAAATTTACAAGTAATATTCCTTTCATTTGTTGTCTTTAAGAGCTAATTTATATGATAAAATCTAAAAATTTTTCGGGGGTTATGGTTATAAACGAAGCAGTTGGATAGGCTTTGGCAAAAGCGGTTGGTATTTTTGTTTTTTTGTTTATGTTCCATTTAAATTCAAAGGCATCAAGGGTTTCGGCTTCTTGTTCTGCCCAGTCCAACTTTTGCTGGTCGTAGGTTCTCCAAAAATAATTTTGTTTTATTTGTTGTTGATACTGCTGTTTTTTTATCCGCTCGGCAGCTAAATAATTTTCTCACAAATCGCCTATATCTGTTCGATTTTCTAAGGTGTTATAGTTGCCAATAATTGCATTCCGAATTCCGTTATCAAAAAAATACCAACGACTGAATTTTGTAATTTCTTTTCGTAATTTTTTTGAATAACCTTCAATTTTAAACAAAATAAAAACTTTAGACAACAAATCTAAATAGCGTTCAACTGTGTTTTTAGAAAGTTGTAATTGGTTGCCCAACTCTTGCAACGAAACTTCTTTACTATTTGATAGGCTATCAAGCGAAGTAAATCATACATTTTACTTGAGTTTTTGATGCCATCAATCGTTAAAATATCTTTTAATAAATAGGAATTTATAATTTCTTGTAAATATACTTTTTTATCTGCCCAGTTTTCATAATGAGTTATTTCTGGATACCGCTCCAAAAAGCAAGCGTTCTTCTAATTTTTCAAGTGTTTGTTTATGGTTTTCGGCTACCGAAAATTCTAATTGAGCTAACGGATACAAAAATAAGGTGTTTTTTCTGCCAACCAAAGGTTCTCTCCTACTTTATTAGACAAATCAAACATAAAAGAGTCTATTGCAATTACTTTTATACCTTCTATTTGATCGACTATAAATTTTAAAATAGTTCAAATTTTATCAATATTTTGAGCCTCATCAATAACCAAAAGATTTGTGTTTGTAAATACTCGTTTATAATTCCATTGGTAATAAACGAGCATCATTTTTGTCTTCTCCGTTCAAATGTAGCACATTTTCCGAAGTTGTTTCTAAATGTTTTTTGATAAGTTGTGTTTTGCCCACTCGCCTGGCACCCAAAAAAACCAATACTTTATTGGGTTTTACATGTTTTTTTTAAAAGCTCAAAAGTCGTTCGCTTGTAATAAAACATAGCCTTAAAATTTAATTTTATAAGGCAAAGATATCAATAAAAATGTTAATTCCGTCAGTTGATTGACTGAATTAATAAAATTAATTATAATTGTCTAAATTACTTCAAAAAGTTTACCAGGCAAGGGTCTGATAACTCCTTTTAACTCCATAGTAACCATAAGCGAGGAAAGTTTATAAACAGGAATTTCGCACGAAAGTGCTATAATGTCAAATAATTCTTTGCCGTTTTGTTGTAAAAAATCATATACTTTTTGTTCGTCTGGTTCAAGGTTTACAAAAAGTTGTTTTTGAATTGATTTTTTCTTTTTTTCGGTTTCAAGTTTCCAATTAAGCATATAAACTAAATCGGCAGCCGATTGGATTATGTGTGCTTTTTGTGTTTTAATTAAATTGTTGCAACCTTCAGAGTATTTATCGGTTACACGTCCTGGCACCGCAAAAACCTCTCTATTATAATCGTTGGCTAAATTTGCCGTTGCTAATGAGCCTCCTTTAAAAGCGCTTTCAATTACAATAGTTGCTTCGGAAATGCCTGCTACAATGCGGTTTCGTTTTAAAAAATTTTCTTTATCGGGTTTAGAAATACTCCAAAATTCGGTTAAAAAACCTCCATTTTGTTCCATTTTAGTAACATATTTTTTATGTGCAGCAGGATATATTTGGTTGAGCCCATGTGCCAAAACCCCTATGGTTTGCAAACCTTGTTCCATTGCTTCTAAATGAGCGTGAATATCAACCCCATAGGCAAAACCAGACACAATAATTGGCTTAAAAATAGCAATTTCTTTTAAAAAATCTTTTAAAAAATTATTTCCATACGAAGTCATGTTTCGGGTGCCAACAATGCTGATAATAGGATGTTTTTCAAGCGAAATATTACCTGATGTGAACAATAAAACAGGTGCGTCTATACAATGTTTTAATCGTTCGGGATAGTTATTATCTTGAAAATACTGAACTTTTATATTTTCTGTTTCAATAAATTTAAGTTCTTTTTCGGCTGCTTCAAACACCGATGTATCGGCAAGTTTTGAAAGTGTTATTTGTCCAATGCCGTCAATTTTTTGCAGTTTATGCGGTTTTTCTTCAAAAATATTTTTTGCCGAGCCACAATGTTGTAGTAGTTTTTTGGCAGTAATATCTCCAATTCCATCTACCCTAAGCAAAGCTAAGGTATAAAACAAATCTGATTGATTAATCATAGTAGATAAATCTTAAGGTTTATTTTTTAGTATATTTTACCTCTTCATAAGGTTGCACAATCACCCAACCTTCACCCGCAAATTCTAATTGGAATGATTCTCCACTTCCTCTTCCAATAAAATCTTTTAAGGTTATGTTTGTTTTAATTTTTGGGGTTAAATGTTCCGACCATGCTACGGTTGCATTTGGGTCGGTAAAAACGGGTTGGTTTGGGCTTACTTTTAATAACAAGGGGTCTCCATGGGTAGTAATTGCAATCAAACCACTGCCCGATAAACGAACCTGAAAAAGCCCTCCTGTAATCATTCCGGCTACACTTTTAAGCATTTTAATATCGTTTTTAATAGCTGCTTCAAAGGCTAAAACATCGTTTCCGTTTACAAAAATAGCATCGTTGTTTAGTTGAATTACTTTTACTTTTTTACCCTCATCTGCTAAATAAAGTTTGCCACTTCCTTGGGCAATCATTAGTTTTGAGCCTTCGCCAGAAACGGCTTTTTTAAGTAAATTACTCAAACCTCCGCTTAGTATTCCTTCTCGTTCGTACTTAATATTCCCGGTATAAGCTACCATTGAACCTGCTTTGGTATATACTTTTTGGTTGCTGAGGTTTACTTCTAAAAGTTGTGGTTTTTCTAATTCAAAGAAATCATTTTCTTGAGGATTTTCGGCAATGTCTGCAATTAGTTTTGCAAGGGTGTAATTGCTCATGGGGGTTACTTTTTTAGTTATTATAATTGGTTTTAGTTTTTTTTAGTTCATTTATTACTTTTTCAATTGATTGATATTCAAAAACAAAACCTTCGTTTATAATTTTTTTGGCTGAAACGTTTTGGCTATCAAACAGTAGGTGATGCATTTCTCCGAGTATAAATTTCAAGACAAATTTAGGTATATTTGGCAGTAAAATTGGCTTTTTTAGATGTTTTGCAAGGGTTTTTATTAATTTTTTGTGGGTAATTGGCTCTGGAGAAACGGCATTATAAACACCTGAAAGTTTTTTATTATTTACAAACACTAATAAATTTACCAAATCAGGGAGTGCTATCCACGATTGCCATTGATTTCCGTTCCCTAATACAACTCCTGCATACATCTTTATAGGTTTGATAAGCATTGGCAAAACACCTCCGTTGCTTGAGAGGACTAAGCCAAACCTTACTTTGGTAACGTATATCTTTAGTTGTTTAAATTTATCGGCAGCTTGTTCCCATTGTTGGACTACTTGCCCTAAAAATTCGGGATTTTGTTGGGCTTCCTCTTCTGAATAATTTTTATATAAATCAGAAGGGTAAATTCCTGTTCCTGAAGCTGTTATAAAATGTGTAATGGTATGGTTTTGTTTTTTTAGTGCTTCAAAAATAAGTTGTGCACCTGCTACTCTGCTGGTAATTATTTCGTTTTTATATTTTTTTGTCCATCGTTTTGCAATGGTAGCTCCTGCTAAATGAATAATAGTTGTAACATTCTCAAAACATTTCTTATCAATTTCCTTTGATTTAATATCCCAATAAAATCCTTTTGTACTTTCGGTAGTAATACACTTGTTTATTTGAGTGGTTAAAAAGTGAATGGTTTCTCCGTTTTCTATAAGTTTTTTAATCAATGCAGTACCTATAAGCCCTGTAGCCCCTGTAATTAAAATTGCCATACAATTATTGTTCTAAAACTCTGTTAATTTGTGCATACGTTCGTATATAATAAGGCTCTTGAGTAGACGAAATTATAACCCCTCGTTGAATGGTTGAATGGATAAATTTAATTTCATCGTCTAAAACTTCGGTTATAATTCCTACATGGTTTATTCTGCTCCCTCCATTGGTTCTAAAAAAAATTAAATCGCCTGGTTTTGCCTGATTTTTGGATATTTTTACACCTTCTTTAGCCATATCTGTTGAGCTTCTGGGCAAGGTAATATTGATTGATTTATAAGCTGTATAAACCAAGCCTGAACAATCCATACCTGCTCTTGTGGTTCCTCCGCCTTTATACCGAACTCCCAGATATTGAATAGCTGTATGTATTGGTTTAATATAATTGGTTGATGTGGGATAATAATCTATATAACTAATTTTTGAAACTGGTTCTGTTTTATCTAAGCTTGTCCAAACCCCTTCTTTTGGGCTTGGTTTTGGGGTTTTATGTTCTAAAATTGGGGTGTCGTAGTTGCCATTTTTATAAATTTGTATATCTTCTTTTATAATATTCGATTGGGTTTTACAACTTAAAAACACAACCGTTAGGATGCTTAAATAAAGTGTTTTTTTCATTTTAGTTATCTGTTTTAAATTAAACCGTCATGGAAAAAAGTTTGGTTTCTGGTGCGCGTTTTTTCATCCGAAGGTCAAAAGCCATACAAGTGTTTCTTACAAATGGTTTCCCTGCTTCGGTAACCGTTAT
Organism: uncultured Flavobacterium sp.; assembly: GCA_964463035.1. Taxonomy (GTDB): domain Bacteria; phylum Bacteroidota; class Bacteroidia; order Flavobacteriales; family Flavobacteriaceae; genus Flavobacterium. The sequence continues at coordinate 13,930 of CAYXAF010000019.1, read as the reverse complement.
TTTATCTTTTGAAAGGGCTAACAGTCCGTCTTTTTCCATTTCTTTTAGTTGTTGTAATGTTTCTTGAATGCCTTTAAATTGTAGTTTTTTATCTTCCCAAGAGGTTTCAAAATGGCACATTAAATTTAAGATGTGTTTTCGGACAATTAAATCTTCTAGGGTGAGCAAGTGCCCTCTGTATAAGGGTAGTTTGTTGTGTTGTAAAGCCTCGTAATAGTCTTCTAATTTTTTTTCGTTTTGTGCAAAACCTGTCCAGCAATCGCCTATTGATGATGCTCCGAGCCCTATCATTATTTGTGTTTTTGATGATGTATAACCCATAAAGTTTCGATGCAGTTTTTTTTCTACAAACGATTGATACATACTATCGGTAGGCAAGGCAAAATGGTCCATACCTATTTCAAAATAACCCTGTTCTATCAAATGTTTTTTACCTAGTTCATACAGTTGTCTTTTTTCATCGTCTTTGGGCAAATCATCATCTTTAAAACCTCGTTGTCCGTTTCCTTTTATCCAAGGCACGTGTGCATAGCTATAAAAAGCAATTCTATCGGGGTTTAAAAGTTTTGTTTTATCAATAGTTTCAAAAACATGTTCGAGGGTTTGGAACGGTAATCCAAAAATTAGATCGTGGCTTATAGATTGATAGCCCATTTCTTTAGCCCAATTAGTAACTTTTTTTACATTTTCAAAAGGCTGTATTCTATTTATTGCTTTTTGTATGGTTGGGTTATAATCTTGCACCCCAAAACTTACTCTTGTAAACCCTAAATCGAACAGTTTTTGAAGTTGTTTTTTTGTGGTATTGTTCGGATGTCCTTCAAAACTATATTCAAAGTGGCTTGGTTTTATTGCTTTTTTAAAAATTCCGTTGATAAGTTTTTCTAAATTTTCGATTGAAAAAAACGTGGGTGTTCCTCCTCCTAAATGAATTTCTTTGATAATTGGTTGCTCATCTAGAATTGATAAATATATGTCCCACTCTTTTAAAACTGCATCAATATATGGGCTTTCTACAGAATGCTGTTTGGTAATTCGCTTATGGCAACCACAAAAGGTGCATAAATTTTCGCAAAATGGCAAATGTATGTATAGGCTTATTCCTTCGGTTTTATTACTATCTATAAACGATTTTTGCAGTAATTGGATATATTTTTCTGTTGAAAAACTTTCTTCTTCCCAATACGGAACCGTTGGATAACTGGTGTATCGAGGTCCTGAAACATTATATTTTTGTATGATAGACATTTTTTTAATTGTTAGTTTTAAATTGTTAATGTTTAATGGAAAGTTTTTTATACATTATATATAAATATTAAAAAAATACTAAATTCAAAATTTATAATTCAAAATTTATAATTTTACTATACATTTGTGCAAAATTACATTATTATTTACCTTTTTTATAATACGAATGAAAAATATAATTTTAAGTTTTTGTTTTTCGGCTTTTGCTTTGGCACAAATTCCTCCGGGTTATTACAACACTGCTACCGGAACAGGATATGCTTTAAAAACACAGTTATACAATATAATAAAAAACAATACAAACTCATCCGGCACAGCAAGTTATGGTGGTTTATGGACTCTGTATACCGAAACCCAGTTTAGAGATAATTATTATGAAAACGATGGAAGCTTGTTAGATTTATATTCAGAAAAGCCAACAGCTACCGATGCATATAATTTTACCTCTACAACGAAACAATGCGGAAGTTACATTAATGAAGGTGATTGTTATAACCGAGAGCATATTATGCCTCAATCTGTTTTTAGTTCTCAATATCCGATGTATTCTGATGCTCATTTTGTGCTGCCTTCTGATGGTAAAGTAAACGGACAAAGAGGTAATTTGCCTTTCGGAAAAGTAGCAACGGCAAATTGGGTATCTACCAATGGTAGTAAACGAGGAATAAACTTAAACGCAGGGTATTCTGCTGGATATAGTAGCGATGTTTTTGAACCTATTGATGAGTTTAAAGGTGATGTAGCTCGGGCTTTACTATATTTTGCCACTCGATATGAAAATTTAGTTACTTCATGGAATTATGTTATGTTTGACGGAACTTCTACACAGGTTTATACCAATACATTTAAAAATATTTTGCTTACTTGGCATCAGCAAGACCCTGTGAGTGCTTATGAAATTGCTAAAAATAACAAAGTTTATACCTTTCAAAACAATAGAAACCCATTTATTGACCACCCAGAATGGGTAACTTCTATTTGGGGTTCTCCTTTATCAACCGAAAATATATATGTTAATTTTTCGGTTAGCTTATACCCAAACCCTATTAAAAACCAAGAATTTAGTATAGTTTCTTCATATAAAATAACCGAAGTGATAATTTATAATCTAAACGGACAAGTAATTCAGAAAATAGAAAACCCTTTTGAAACAATTAATCTTAACAACCTCCCAAAAGGATTTTATTTTGTAAATATTTCATCCGAAAATCTACAAACGGTTAAAAAAATTGTGGTGGAGTAAAATATTAATGACTTTAAAAATACCCGCTCAACATATAACAACAAGAAATTTAAAAGTGATAAAACTCAAATTATATTTCTTGTTTATAGCTGTTCAACTATGTTTTTCGCAAAATAATTTTGAACAAGGAGAATCTTTTTTTAAACAAAAAAAATATAAGGAAGCAAAACAATATTTTGAAAAATACTTAGCAGAAAAACCTTCTGATTTAAAAACATTAGAATATATGGGCGATGTGTATGCACATATTCAAAACTGGGATAAAGCATTGTTTTATTATCAAAATTTACGAGATAAATACCCAAAAACAGCCGAATATCATTATAAATATGGAGGAGCTTTGGGGATGAAAGCAAAAGCTGTAAATAAATTCAAAGCACTCGGGATGCTCAACGAAATTGAACAATCGTTTTTAAAAGCATCTACTTTAGACCCCAAACATATAGATGTTCGGTGGGCATTGGTAATGTTTTATACTGAGTTACCAGCTATTGTGGGAGGTAGCGAGAAAAAAGCTCAAAAATATGCCAACGAACTTAAAAGTATTTCGATAGTAGATTATTATTTGGCTAAAGGACACATAGAGGTGTATTTTAAACGCTACGAAAATGCCGAAATTTATTTAAAAAAAGCTTTTGAAATAGGACAATCCAAAATCACGTTTCAAAAATTACTTGATTTGTATCAAAACAAATTAAAAGACACCAAAAAAGCAACCGATTTACAAAAAATCTTCTCAAAAATCATATAAATGTGCATTTAAATATCTCTTTAATTTTGAAGGATTATTGATGTCTTCAATTTTAATTTTTAATTCTACTTGTTGTTTTTTTAATTCAAAAATATATCGTTCGATATTTCGTTCGATACCTTTTTCAGAAGGAGCGTGAAAATTTTCGTAGTAAAAAGCGGTTTCTTTATAGAAAAATTTAGTTGCATAAATTTCTGTTTCTAAACCTATTATTTTTTGATTGAGTTGTTTAATTATATTTTTTTGATTTTTTTCCGTAAGTTCTATCCCGATGGTGTTTTCGGGGTCAATTTCAATCCAAATCAACAAAATTTCGTGATATTGTCTGTTTTCCCAAGCATTTGTAAGGCGTTTCATGAGTCGTTCTTGGGTTTCTTTTTCAGCTTCGTTTTTGTATAAATCGGGGTGTATTTTTTGGCTAATTTTTTATATATTTTTTGAAAATCAATATCTGTATTTAACACTTTTTTTTTGTTCCTTTTGTTTATAAGCTTTTTCGTGATCTTCTTCGGCTTCTTTTGCCCGTCTAAAAGTCTCCTCCCGAAAGTTATCACTATAAAAATTTTCAAAAACATCGGTTTAGGGGTCAATTTTGATTCCAAAACCCTTCCGTGTTTTTTGTTTGTTTTTTTCCACTAATTTCCGCTGGGTTTCGGTTAGGTTTTTGGTAAATTCTTTTTTTAAAAACTCATTTATAGCAACTACTTCATCGTTTATACACGAACTTTCTCGTGCTTTCGAAAATTCAATAAAAACAAAATCAATAAGTTCTGATTTTTGTTCTGCCGTTAGCTTAGTCGTTAGATATTTTTTTTGAGTGTTTTTATAAACTCTTGTTGTAACTTACATAGCTTTTGTTTATCGTCAAAAGTTTTAGTATCTACCAATTTTTTGATGGTTTCTATTTTTTTTTCACTTCTTTTTGTTGGTAAATTAGGTTTTCTATTTTTATATATTTCTTTGAAATGATAGAAAATTTATTTTGTTTTTCATCAAACGATTGATTAAATATTACTTCTAATTTTTGAGACATAATTGTTAAAATGTTGCATATTATTTAATTTTTTGGCTTTAGGATGCCTCTATTGATAAAATTATAACTTCTCTTTAATAAAATTAGTCATTTTTGTGAATAATTGTAGGCGTGTTTTGCCACCATAAATTCCGTGATTTTTATCAGGATAAATTGCCCAATCAAATTGTTTGTTTGCCTGTACCAAAGCCTCTATCATCGTCATAGTGTTTTGCACATGTACGTTATCATCTGCCGAGCCATGAACAAGTAAAAAATTTCCTTTTAGTTTAGAAACATGGTTGATAGGCGAATTATCGTCATAACCACTTGGGTTTTCTTGTGGGGTTTGCATAAAACGTTCTGTATAAATACTGTCATAAAACCTCCAGTTGGTTACAGGTGCCACAGCAATAGCGGTTTTAAAAACCTCATTTCCTTTCAAAATGCAATTACTACTCATAAAACCACCATAACTCCAACCCCAAATCCCAATTCTCGAAGCATCAATATAGGTATATTTTGCTAAGGTTTTAGCAGCCGAAATTTGGTCTTCCACTTCAAGTTTTCCGAGTTCTTTGTAGGTTATTTTTTTAAACACAGCACCTTTAAAACCCGTTCCTCGTCCGTCCACACAAGCCACTACATAACCTTGTTGTGCTAACATGGTGTGCCATAAATCATTGTAATCTAACCAGTTATTAGCTACTTCTTGTGAACCAGGACCCGAATATTGAAACATCAACAACGGATATTTTTTAGTCACATCAAAATTGCTAGGTTTAATAATCCAAGCGTTTAAGGTTTGTCCGTTTTCGGTTTTTAGTTCTAAAAATTCTTTTTGAGGAAGGTTATAAGGGGTTAATTTTTCTAACAATTTTTCGTTTGAAATGATTTTTTTTAGTTCTTTGCCTGCTTTGCTATCGTTTAGGGTATAAACAGGCGGGGTTTGTGTATTGGTAAAATTATTGATAAAGTATTGATAATTAGAGCTAAAAGTAGCCGAATTGGTACCCGTTTTAGAAGATAATTTTACTTTATTTGTCCCCGAAATATTTATTTTATATACCTCTCGGTTGATACTACTTCCTTCTACCGATTGATAATAAACCGTTTTAGATTTTTCGTCAAAACCATAATATGCCGTAACTTCCCAAGCTCCTTTGGTAATTTGTTTAATTAGTTTTCCTGTTTTATCATACCAATAAATATGATTATAACCATCTTTTTCTGATGTCCAAATAAAACTATTATCGTTCAAAAACGTTAAATTATCGGTTATATCCACGTAAGCCTTGTCATTTTCGCTTAAAACAGTGCTTACTTTTCCTGTATTTGCATCTATAAAAAGTAAATCTAACTTGTTTTGATGACGATTAAGGGTTTGAACACTCACAAGATTGGCATCGTTTGTCCATTTTAATCGAGCAATATAAAAATCGGGGTTGTTGGTAAGGTTTATTTCTTGTGTTTTTTGTGTTTTTACATCATATATATGCAACGAAACTCGTGCATTTTTTTCGCCTGCTTTTGGGTATTTAAACACGTGTTGAGTCGGGTACAGCCCTTGGTTATACAAATCCATAGAAAATTCTGGCACTTCGGTTTCGTTAAATTTTATATAAGCAATTTTATTGCCTGTTTTATTCCAATCATACGCTTTTACAAAAGCAAATTCTTCTTCATAAACCCAGTCAGTAATACCATTGATGAGGCTGTTTTTTTTGCCATCGGTTGTGATTTGATTATGCTTATTTGTTTGATTATCATAGATATATAAATTATTTTCAAATGCGTAGGCAATCTTTTGTCCATCTGCCGAAAAGGTAGGCTCTTGAATGGCTTTATCGGTTATCTTAGATAATTTTTTTGTGTTTAAATCATACATATAATAGACAGCGGTAAACGAATGCCTAAAAATAGGGGTAGAATTAGTGGCTATCAACATCTTTTTTTCGGTAACATCAAAGGTGTACCTATCAATGCTTTCGAGTTCTTTAAAATCAGATGAATTGATAAGAGTTGCCACTTTTGTAAGCGTTGCAAAGTCGTATAAATCAAGTGAGAAGCTGTTTTTAACTCGGTCATAATTCAAAACCGTATATTGGTTGGTATTTTTCAAAACCTGAAGCTCATCCATCTTTTCGGGTTTAAACTCTCCTGACCAAATTTCGTCGAGTGTGAGTTGTTTTTGGGCAAAGCTAATTGTAAAAGTTAGTAGGACAATCCATAAAAAAGAGTTTTTTTTCATATGTGTTTTTTTAAATGTTTTTATTAAATTTTCAAAAAAGCCCCTGCTAAAGGTGTACTTTGGTGCTCTTTTTTGATATTTATTTTGTTTAATAGTTTTGTTATTTAATATATATATAATTATAATTCAATCATTTACTTCTTTAAAAAGGATAAGAAATTGTAAATTTTCATATACGAGCTTCCAATTTTACATTACTACTAAATTTTTGGATCAAGGGTTTGTGCTTATCTAGTTTTTACTCAATTTGCTTCGCCTGTTCGCTTCGCTCGGGTCATACAAAAATTTAATTTTCTAGTTGTAAAGTTTCACAAGGTTGTTAAGAACAATTTTATATTGTCTTATCTTGGGTTTAAAAATCAATTAGACAAATATATTGATAAAATATTACATTATTTTGAAATATTATTTTGAGTATTTGTATCCAACAGACGATTAACCCATACCTAACCTTTTTTACAATTAAAATCTGTATTTTTGCATCTATATTTTAGGTAATTTTTTAAAAAATATCATGAACAAAAAGGTAATTTTAATGATTTTAGATGGTTGGGGAAAATCGCCCGTCCCAAAAGTTTCGGCAGTTGATAACGCACAAACTCCTTTTATAGACAGCCTATACACAAAATACCCCAATGCAGAACTACGAACAGACGGTTTAAACGTAGGGCTTCCCGACGGGCAAATGGGCAACTCAGAAGTAGGACACATGAACCTTGGAGCTGGTAGAATTGTCTATCAAGATTTGGTAAAAATAAATTTAGCCGTAGAAAATAATACAATTGCAGAAGAACAAGTACTAAAAGATGCTTTTGCTTATGCTAAAAACAACCATAAAAACGTGCATTTAGTAGGCTTAGTTTCCGATGGAGGGGTGCACTCACACATCAACCATGTAAAAGGTTTGGTTACAGCAGCAACCAATTTTGGCTTAACAGATGTTTACATTCACGCTTTTACAGATGGTAGAGATGTGGACCCAAAATCAGGGGCTGATTTTATAGCCGATTTAGAAAATTTTGTAAGTAAAACCCAAGCAAAAATAGCCTCAGTAATCGGCAGATATTATGCCATGGATAGAGACAAGCGTTGGGAACGTGTAAAATTAGCGTATGATTTAGTCGTAAACGGAAAAGGAGAAAAAACAACGGATTTTGTGGCAAGTATTAACCAAAGTTATGCAAACCATATTACCGATGAGTTTTTACAACCGATGGTTAAGATAAATACTGAAAACCAACCCATTACAACCATCCAAGCAGACGATGTAGTTATCTTTTTTAATTTTAGAACCGACAGAGGACGACAACTTACCGAAGCACTTTCGCAAAAAGATTTCCCTGATTTTGACATGAAGAAATTACCGTTGTATTACGTTACCATGACCAATTATGACGAAACGTTTCAAAACATCTACGTAATTTACGAAAAAGACAACCTAACCGAAACCTTAGGAGAAGTTCTTGAAAAACACAACAAAAAACAAATCAGAATAGCCGAAACCGAAAAATATCCACACGTAACCTTTTTCTTTTCGGGTGGTAGAGAAGAGCCTTTTGACGGTGAAACACGTATTCTACGAAACTCACCCAAAGTGGCAACCTACGATTTACAACCCGAAATGAGCGCCTACGAACTCAAAGATGCTTTATTACCCGAAATTAAAAAACAAGAAGTAGATTTTGTGTGCCTAAACTTTGCTAATGGAGATATGGTAGGGCATACCGGAGTAATGAAAGCAGCTATAAAAGCCTGTGAAGCAGTAGATGCTTGTGTAAAAGAAGTGATTACAACCGCTCTAGAAAACAACTATACAACTATTCTAATAGCCGATCACGGAAATTGCGAAACCATGATAAACCCCGATGGCACCCCAAACACAGCCCATACCACCAACCCAGTGCCATTTATTGTGGTAGATAAGGATATTAAAACCGTAAAAAACGGAGTTTTAGGCGACATTGCACCCACTATTTTAAAACTTATGGGCATCGAAAAACCAAAAGTAATGACAGGGAAGGAATTGGTTTAAGGAAGTATTTATATAAAGGTATGCTAAAGAACAATAATTATAATGACAGACTATAAAGCAAAACCATTTTTGAAATGGGCAGGAGGAAAAACCCAACTCATTTCTGATATTGAAAGAGCGTTTCCAAAAGATTTAAAACACACCAATTTTACTTATGTTGAACCATTTGTTGGAAGTGGTGCTGTTTTATTTTGGATGTTAAAAAATTTTCCTACCTTAAAAAAAGCGGTTATAAACGACATCAATAACGATTTAATAAACACCTATAAAGCTATTGCAGAGAAACCAAAGGAACTAATTTCAATTCTTGAAATTTTACAAAACGAATTTCACTCGTTAGAAAGCGACGAAGAAAATAAAAAGCTCTATTATTTCCAAAAAAGAGACCTTTATAATTTAAGAAAACATGAAGAAAGTGCATAATCGGCACTATTTATTTTTCTAAATCGTACGTGTTTTAATGGATTATACCGAGTAAATAGTAAAAATTTATTTAATGTTCCTATGGGTAGTTACAAAAAACCAACCATTTGCGATACAGAAAATATTTTGGCTGTAAGCGAAGCCTTAAAAAAAGTCGAAATTTTGTGTGGAGATTTTGAGCAAACCCTTGAGCGAAACCTCAAGTTTTAATTCTTATACAAAAGACGATTTTAATGATGATGATCAAATTAGATTAAGAAATTTTTGTACCAAACTAGATGCCTTAAATCATTTATGGATTTTAAGCAATTCTGATGTAAGAAGGAAAAACAAAAATGATAATTTCTTTGACGATTTGTATTCTGACTTCAATATTCAACGTGTTGATGCAAGAAGAAGTATTAATGCCAATCCTGAGAAAAGAGGAATATTAACAGAGTTATTAATTACAAATAATACTAACACTAACAAAGCGATAGCAATATGATTTTTGGAGGTAAAGGCGGTGGAAACACTAAAACAGGTTTAGTATTTGAAGGAACAACAGATCTTTCAGAATTCTTAAATTCTCAAAAGGTTATAAAGTTCAAGATGGCAACGTATTTTATAATGAAGAATTAGTTGGTAGAATTTTCAAGAAATACGGGTTTTATAAATTTTTAGACGAGTTAAAAATTGAATGGAAAAGTTTAATTTCAAAACGACTTTTACCAGATGATAGTATTTTTGTAATTATCGCAAATACTTTGTTTATTATTGAATGTAAATTTCAACAAGTAGCTGGCTCTGTAGATGAAAAATTACAGACTTGCGATTTTAAAAGAAAACAATATCAAAAGCTTTTAGCACAAGCAAATATAGAAGTTGAATATATTTATTTATTGAGTGATTGGTTTAGAAAACCTGAATATAAAGACGTTTTGGATTATATTCATAGTGTGCATTGTTATTATTTTTTTGAATATATTCCATTAGTAAAACTTGGTTTACCTGTTCCTGAATGATAAATACCTATTTCAAATCCACCGACAAAGACTTTTATCTTCTTCACGGAGATAATATAGATCTTTTGCCTCAGTTTGAGCATAAATTTGATATGGTTTTTGCTGATCCACCTTATTTTTTATCAAACAACGGAATTTCTGTACAAAACGGACAAATTGTTTCGGTAAACAAAGGCAAATGGGACAAATCGGAAGGGTTTGAATTTGTAAATAATTTCAATAGAAAATGGCTTACATTGGTCAGAGATAAGATGAAAGACGATGCCACCATTTGGATAAGTGGAACTATGCACAACATTTTTTCGGTTGGGCAAATACTCAACGAATTAGGCTTTAAAATTCTTAACGTAATTACTTGGGAAAAGACCAATCCACCACCCAATTTTTCGTGTAGATATTTTACCTATTCAACCGAGCAAATCATTTGGGCAAGGAAAAGCGAAAAAATTCCACATTATTTCAATTACGAACTAATGAAACAATTAAATGAGGACAAACAAATGAAAGATGTTTGGAAGTTGCCAGCCATTTCTCCCTGGGAAAATCGTGCGGAAAACACCCCACTCAAAAGCCGCTTTCGGTTTTAACACGACTTATTTTGGCTTCTACAAAGCCAAACGCTTGGATTTTAGATCCATTTACAGGAAGTTCAACCACAGGAATTGCAGCTAATATAACAAACAGACGATTTTTAGGAATAGACCAAGAAGAAGAATTTTTAGAATTAAGTAAAAATAGAAAATTAGAAATTGAAAACCCCTTAAAATTAGCAACTTACCAACAAAAAATTATTGATTTAAACGTTAAACATAAGCCTGAATTATATATTATTGAAGAACCAAAAATACCCTATAAAACAGAAATAAATTTTGAGAACAAAAGGAAAATTATAAACCCCACAACATCCACTAAACTAATCAACTAAAAAATATATGATACAATCCATGACAGGCTTCGGGAAAGCCACCACACAAATAGAAGACAAAAAAATAACCATCGAAATAAAATCGCTTAACAGCAAAACACAAGACCTCAACACCCGAATTGCAGCCAATTATCGTGAAAAAGAACTAACCATTCGGAATATTATTCTTCAAAAATTAGAACGTGGAAAAATAGATTTTTCACTTTCAGTTGAAATTACTAGCGAAGAAACTATCTCAAAAATTAACATTCCGGTAGTAAAAGGCTATATACACCAACTGCAAAAAATAAACCAAAACCTAACCGAAAGCGAAGTTTTACCAATGGTTTTAAGGCTACCCGATGTGCTGAAAACCGAACGAGACGGAATAGAAGAAGACGAATGGGTGGGTGTTGAAAACACCCTAAACCAAGCCATAGAAAACCTCCAGAATTTTAGAACCGACGAAGGTAAAAAATTAGCCGATGAGTTTGTCTTACGCATCAAAAATATCCAAAAACTTTTATCAGAAGCTTTAAATTTTGAAACCCAGCGAATAGAAACCATAAAAAAACGTTTACAAAATGCCTTAACAGAACTAAAAGTAAAAGTAGACGAAAACCGTTTTGAACAAGAACTCATTTATTATTTAGAAAAATTTGACATCACCGAAGAAAAAGTCCGATTAACCAATCATTTAGATTATTTTTTACAAACCCTACACGAAACCACTTCCAACGGACGAAAACTTGGGTTTATTTGTCAAGAAATGGGTAGAGAAATCAACACCTTAGGCTCTAAAGCCAACCATGCCGAAATGCAAAAATGCGTAGTGAACATGAAAGACGAACTCGAAAAAATAAAAGAACAAATACTTAATATTTTATAAGAAATAAATTTTTTAAGACAATTGGTACAACCAGCCTAAATTTTTATAACTTTGTTAATCAAACCCTAAAAAGAACCTATGAAAATTATAAAAAAAATACTGATAACCTTAGTGGTGCTTATCGCTTTGGTGGTTGCTTTAGCCTATATTTTTAAAGTAGATTATCTGCTTACTGCCACTCGAACCATCTATTTAAAAGGACATACCACTGCTTTTTTAGAAGATTATAAAGAATTTGAAAACCGAACCCTACACAAAAGCAGCAACCCACAGCCTTGGGCTATTCATAAAGACTATAACAAAGTGGCGCCTACCGAAAAGCTTACCTCCACACATAAAGAATTAAAAACGATTGCTTATTTAATCATCAAAAATGATAGCATTTGGCACGAAAGTTATTTTGATGGATTTAACGAAACTTCTAAAACCAACTCTTTTTCGATGGCAAAAAGTATCGTAACTGCTGCTCTGGGACGTGCCATTAAAGAAGGAAAAATAAAAAGTTTAGACCAAAAAGTATCAGATTTTTATCCTCAATATAACAAAGGTTATGCAGCCCAGCTCACCGTAGGCGACCTTTCTTCTATGGCTTCGGGGATGGAGTTTATCGAGAAATATTATAGTCCGTTTTGCATTGTAACCGAAACCTATTTTACAGATGATTTAGAAAAAGTAATACTCGGTTTACCTATTATTAAACAACCCGGAAAACAATTTAACTATCAAAGTGGTTCTACAGAACTTTTAGCGATGTGCATAACCAAAGCCACAGGCGAAAAACTAACAGATTATGTAAGCAAAAACTTTTGGCAAACAATGGGTGCCGAAAACGACGCTCTTTGGCAAGTGGATAAAGAAGACGGAATTGAAAAAGCCTTTTGTTGCATCGCTAGCAATGCTCGAGATTTTGCTCGTTTCGGAAAACTGTATAAACAAAAAGGAAACTGGAATGGTAACCAAATTTTAGATACTGTTTTTGTTGAAAAATGTATTACTCCACGCTTTAAAGAATCGCCTGAATATGGCTATGGGTGGTGGATGAGTAATCATAAAAACAAAAAAATATTCTCCATGCGAGGACATTTAGGGCAATATGTAATTACGATTCCTGAGGACAATCTAATTATTGTGCGATTAGGGCACTTAAAAGGACCTCAAAAAGAAAATGATACACACCCAGAATCGTTTTATGTTTATGTAGATGAGGCTTATAAAATGTTAGAAAATGCTTCAAAAAATTAACCTTGAAAACATTTTATTTTTAGATATAGAAACAGTTCCAGAACAAGCTGATTTTACAGGTTTAGACCCCGAAAAGCAGTTTCTTTTTGAACAAAAAACAGCCTATAACCGTGCCGAAAACTACACTGCCGAACAGTTTTATAACCGAGCGGGTATTTGGGCAGAATTTGGTAAAATTATATGTATTTCTGTGGGATATTTTACCTATAAAAATGGAGATAGGCAATTCCGAATTACTTCTTTTTTTGGCGAGGAACCTAAACTTTTAGCCGATTTTTCTAACCTTATTAATACCCATTTTAGTAAACCTCAGCACTTGTTTTGTGGGCATAATGTAAAAGAATTTGACTTTCCATTTATCGGTAGGAGGCTTATTATCAATAATTTACCCATCCCCGAAAAGCTAAATTTAGCAGGAAAAAAACCTTGGGAAGTACCTCATTTAGATACCCTTGAGCTCTGGAAATTTGGCGATTATAAACATTTTACTTCGTTAAAATTACTTACCAATATTTTAAACATACCCTCTCCCAAAGATGATATCGATGGCAGCCAAGTTGCACAGGTATATTATCAAGAAAAAAACATAGACCGAATTATAAAATATTGCGAGAAAGATGTAATTTCAGTTGCTCAAATAATTTTAAGGTTTGTGCAAAAACCCCTTTTAGAAGAACACGAAATCTTATTTGTATAAAACGTTATAAGTCTTCTAAGCTAATTGCAGCCCAATCTCAACGGAGCTCTTTATTTGTTTTAGCTTTAGGTGATGCTTAGGGTGAACAAATAAAATCGGGAACGGAGGGCACGAACAAAATGAAAGCAAATGCTTTCATAGAAGTTTGCGAACGAAGTTCTATCTGCTCAAATAAATATTATTTTTTCACTACTAACCGACTAAAATTTTTAAATTAAAGGGCTACTTTTTTAA
>CAYXAF010000018.1:0-35937 GCA_964463035.1 uncultured Flavobacterium sp. | reverse complement strand
TTTAAACAAATTATATTTAAGGTTTATGACAACAAATTTTAGCATTTCAATAGAGCATTTTATATTTGAAAAAAGCAGAAAAGTATGCAACAAAGAAAAATAGAAATATTTCTGAACTTATCAAAAGTTATTTAAAAACTATAACAACTGAAGAAAATATAAATAGTATTAGAATATTCCCAACCGTTTAAAAAAAAAAGGAATTTTTAAAAATGTTCAACCAAATAATAATTATAAAGACGAATTAAAAGTGGAGCTTGAAAAAATATGAGTTTTTCCTTTTATCATAATTTATTTCCTTTAATTACAATTATTACTACTCATTCACTTCATTATTTATTAAATTTGATGAAATTTTAACTTAAATAAAATTTTAAAAATTGAACCAAATCTGACCGTTACAAATGCACAAAAAAATGTTGCTATAAGAAACTGGATAATACATTCTTATGACAATGTAGATGAGATTGTAATTTGGTAAATAGTAACAAATCATTTGCTGGTATTAAAGCCTGAAATAGAAATTTTAATAAACCAATAACAATCCTAAAAATTAAAATAATAAAGCCTAAAAGCATACCAACTATGGCAAAATACGAATTAAAATTACCCAAAATGGGCGAAAGTGTAGCCGAGGCTACCATTACAAATTGGCTTAAAAAAGTAGGCGAAACCATTACTATTGACGAAGCCGTTCTTGAAATTGCTACTGACAAAGTAGATAGCGAAGTGCCCAGCGAAGTTTCGGGGGTTTTGCACGAAATTCTATTCCAAGTGAATGATGTAGTTCAGGTGGGGCAAACCATTGCAATTATAGAAACAGATGTAACTGCTGAAATTGTAGATGTTGCTGACCCCGTTGCTGATATTCCCCAAAATATAATTACAGAAGTAGAAAAACCTTTAATAGAAAGTGCTCAAATAGCAGAAGTGTCAAACAATTATTCCGATTCTAATAAATTCTTCTCACCACTAGTAAAAACCATTGCTAAGGCAGAAAATATTTCGTTAGCCGAACTCGAAAAAATAAACGGAACAGGTGCCGAAGGTAGAGTAACTAAAAACGATATTTTAAATTATATTGCTAATCGTGGCAATGAAATACAACCCGTTGCAAACGATTCAATTATAGCATTTGATATACCAAAACCTGCTAAGGTTGTTGCAGAAACATCTATTCAAAAAGTTGTAGAAACACCTAAGGTTCAAGAGATTGTTAAAACTGTTGAAACTCCAAAAACACCTCCAGTTTCTGTAAACGGAGCCGATGAAATTATAGAAATGGATAGAATGCGGAAGTTAATTTCGCATCACATGGTGAAATCGGTTCAAACTTCGGCACACGTGCAATCGTTTATTGAGGTCGATGTTACAAATATTTGGAAATGGAGAGAAAAAGTTAAAAATAATTTTGAAAAACGAGAAGGTGAAAAATTAACCTTTACACCTATTTTTATGGAAGCGGTTGCCAAAGCAATTAAAGATTTTCCAATGATAAATATCTCGGTAGAAGGCGATTATATCATCAAAAAGAAAAATATAAATTTAGGAATGGCCGCTGCTTTGCCTAACGGAAATTTAATAGTTCCGGTTATTAAAAATGCAGATTTGTTAAACCTTGTTGGTATGACCAAAACCGTTAACGATTTAGCTTACAGAGCAAAAAACAATCAACTAAAACCAGACGATATACAAGGCGGAACCTATACCGTTACTAATGTAGGCAGTTTTGGCAGTGTTTTTGGGACTCCCATTATCAACCAACCACAAGTAGGTATTTTAGCACTCGGAGCTATTAGAAAAGTGCCAGCAGTTATAGAAACCCCCGAAGGCGATTTTATAGGCATTCGTCATAAAATGTTTTTATCACATAGCTATGACCACAGAGTTGTAGACGGAGCCTTGGGAGGAAGCTTTGTAAAACGAGTAGCCGAATATCTCGAAAATTTTGATGAGAATAGAGAAATTTAACAAGTTTTATATTGCAATTGATTTTAATTTTTTTTAAAAAGGATGTTTTATAGCATCCTTTTTTGTTTTATAGCTTAAAATAATTTTAACACTTTTGTTACACTTTTCTGTGCTTTGGTTTTATACCTTTGCTGGCAATTTTAGTAAAAAAAATACCATGAAAAATATTTTTTATATCCTTCTCTTTTTTAGTATTAATACAGTAATATTTGCTCAAACCAAAGTGGGAGGCATTGTTAAAGACGAAAAAAATGAGCCTATTGCTTTTGCAAATGTTTATTTTAAAGGTTCGAAAGGAGGAGTAATAACTGATGATAATGGTAAATTTTATCTTGAATCTGCCAAAACCGAAAACGTTTTATTGGTATCTTTTGTAGGTTATACCACCCAAGAAGTTCCTCTAAATAAAACAATTACTACCAATTTGCAAGTGGTTCTAAAAGACGGACAAACCCTACGAGAAGTTGTAGTAGTATCAGGCAAGACTTCAAAAAAAAATAACCCAGCCATTGATATTTTACGTAAAATTTGGGAACGAAAACGAAACAATGGTCTCCAAAAATTTAAACAATATCAATACGATACCTATGAAAAGGTAGAATTTGATATGAACTCTATCGATAGTGCCTTTATGAAAAGCAAAGTTTTTAAAGGAATGGAATTTATTTTTGACAAAGTTGATACTTCAAAAATTACAGGTAAAACGTATCTTCCTATTTTTATAAACGAAACCCTTAGCGAGGTATATGGAGATAATAAAAAAGGAAAAAAGAAAACCATTTTAAAAGCTAATCGAAACTCAGGCTTTGGAACAGGTGATGGAGTAAATGTTTTTATCAAAGATTTATATGCCGATTTTGATATTTATAACAATTATTTAAAGTTTTTTGATAAAGATTTTGTAAGCCCGCTCTCTCGAACAGGTATTAATACCTATAATTACGTTTTGACTGATAGTATGTATATTGATAACAAATGGTGCTACAATATTATTTATTATCCCCGTAGGAAAAACGAACTCACTTTTAAAGGGAATTTTTGGGTAAACGATACCACTTTTGCCATAAAAAAAATAAACCTCGAAGCCAGCAAAAGTGCCAATATAAACTGGGTAAAAGAAATTTATATAGAACAAGAATTTGATGTAATGAACGACTCTGTTTTTTTGTTAAAACGTGATTATATGATGTCCGATTTTAGTTTCTCTAAAAAAGAAGAAGCCAAAGGAGTATATGGAAAACGAACAACTTTATATAAAAACCATAAATTTAACGAAGAAAAACCTGAAAAATTTTACAAAGAAGAGGTATATACCTATGATAATTCATTGTTTAATAAAACCAACGAATTTTGGTCAAAAAACAGATTTGAAAAATTAAATAAAGACGAAGAAGGGATTTATAAAATGCTCGATACCCTAAAACAAGTGCCAAAGTTTAAAAAAATATACAACTTAGCCACCATTTTAGGGAGTGGTTACATTCAAATGGGGAAATTTGATTTTGGACCAATTTTCTCGAGTTTTGGGTACAACGATGTAGAAGGAATACGAGTTAGAGTAGGTGGCAGAACGTATTTTGGGCCTCACGATACTTGGAGAATACAAGGTTATACAGCTTATGGTTTTCGAGATAATCAATTTAAATACGGAATATCGGGCAAATGGATGGTTAATAAAAAAAATAGAATTATACTATCCGTAGGTAATCGAAGGGATATTGAACAAATAGGTGTGAGCCTCACTACAACCAACAATGTTTTAGACCGAAGTTTAGCCTCTTCCTCGTTGTTTTCAAGTGGAGATTTAGGCAAATTAACCTCTATTAATTTGTCAAATTTTTCAGCCGAAATAGAGCCCGTTAAAAACCTAAGTTTTGGTACAAATTTTTCATACAGAACCTTAAAAACAGCCTCTCCTACTTTTAGTTTAGATTATTATACAGATACCACTTTTACACAAACCAAAAACCAAGTAAAACAATCAGAAATTAGTTTACAAGTAAATTATACTCCTAAACGACGAACCGTTGGATACGGAGTAGATAGGCTAGAGGTTGATAATCATTATGCACGAGTGTTTTTAAGTTTTAGTCAAGGCTTAAAAGGAGTTTTAGATAGTGATTTTACCTATCAAAAAGCTCAAGTTTATTATAAACAACCACTACTTATTGGAGGTTTCGGACGCTTGTTTTCAACCCTTGAATTAGGGAAAATTTATGGAGAAGTTCCGCTCGCACTTATGGGAGTTATTCCAGGCAATCAATCGTATTTTATGATTGAAAACACTTATAATTGTATGAATTATTACGAATTTATTACTGATGAATATGCCTCTTTACATTTTGAACATCATTTTAACGGACGATTATTTTCTCGAATACCCTTGTTTAGAAAATTAAATTGGAGAGAAATTGTAGGTGTAAAAGGTGTAATAGGCAATGTTTCAGAAGCAAATCAACGCTTAAATGCCTCAGGAATACCATATATAGCCCCACAAAAAGTATATTATGAATTTAATGCCGGTATTGCAAATATCTTTAAAGTTTTTAGAATAGATTTTGCTTGGAGAGGCAACTATTTAGAAATTCCAGATGCTCAAAAATTCACTATAAAAGGTTCGTTCGGGTTTTATTTTTAGAAGCCCCTTTAAATCTTTGTGTTTTAAGCCGTATGAAGAAAACATAACCGATTGCCAAAACCTATTTCAAATTTGGTATAAATGGCTCTAAATACTAAACTTTTTTTCATACTTTTGCATCAACAAAAAAATACTGCCATGAGAAAATTACAAATGGTTGACCTTAAAAGCCAATACGATGCCATCAAAACTCAAGTGAATACCTCAATTCAAGAAGTTTTAGATACCACAACGTATATAAACGGACCTAAGGTTCATGAATTTCAAGCCAATTTAGAACAATATTTAGGCGTAAAACACGTAATTCCGTGTGCCAATGGTACCGATGCTCTACAAATTGCTATGATGGGATTAGGATTGCAACCAGGCGACGAAGTTATTACTGCTGATTTTACCTTTGCTGCCACAGTCGAAGTAATTGCTTTGCTACAACTTACGCCTGTATTGGTAGATGTGGATATGATAAATATGAATATTGATTTAGAAGCTCTAAAAAAAGCAATTACTTCTAAAACCAAAGCTATTGTGCCTGTTCATTTGTTTGGTAGAGTTGCCAATATGGAGGCAATTATGAAAATAGCAAACGAACATAATTTATTTGTAATAGAAGATAATGCACAAGCCATTGGTGCTACCTACACGTTCTCCGATGGAAGAAAACAAAAAGCAGGAACCATTGGTCATGTAGGGGCAACGTCGTTTTTTCCGTCTAAAAATTTAGGTTGTTATGGAGATGGAGGGGCAATTTTCACAAACGATGACGCTTTGGCATACACCATTAGAGGTATTGTAAACCATGGAATGTATGTTCGTTATCATCACGATGTAGTGGGGGTTAATTCTCGTTTGGATAGTATTCAGGCAGCGGTTTTAAACGCCAAACTTCCGCTTTTAGACAACTACAATCAAGCCCGACAAACAGTTGCACGAAAATATTCAGTTGCATTTGCCAATCATAAAAATATTGTAGCACCCACCATTTGTGATATGTGCGATTGTCATGTGTTTCATCAATATACACTTCGGATTATAGACGCTGATAGAGATGCCTTGATGACACATCTTATTAACAAGGACATACCCTGTGCTATTTACTATCCTATTCCATTACATAGTCAAAAAGCATATACTGATGTTCGATACAAAGAAGAATATTTTCCAGTAACCAATCAATTAGTAAAAGAAGTAATTTCGTTGCCTATGCACACCGAATTAGACGACGAACAAATTAAATTTATAACCGATGCGGTTTTAGAGTTTTTAAATTAGAGAACTTCTAAAAATTCATTTTTATTACAAAAAGTTCTTTTTAAAAATTAGTTCGTTAAAATTTAAAAATCGTCCTCATCTTAGCACGGCTACGCCTGCGGTTTTTTAATTTTACCTTTTACTCTTAAAAAATAACAAATTTTCATTAGAATAACAACTTTTAGAAGTCCCTTTAAAGAATAATAAATTTACAATTTAAAATGATTTTAGTAACAGGTGGTTTAGGTTTTATAGGTTCACATACGGTGGTAGAGCTTCAAAACAAGGGTTTTGAGGTGGTTATTGTAGATAATTTATCCAATTCAACAATAGATATTTTAGATCGAATAACTAAAATTACAGGTAAACAACCTCTTTTTGAAAAAATTGATTTACGTGACAAACAAGCGGTTGGTCAGTTGTTTAAAAAATACACAACCATCAACGGAGTAATCCATTTCGCTGCCTCTAAAGCAGTGGGCGAAAGTGTGGAAAACCCGTTGTTGTATTACGAAAACAATCTAAATAGTTTAATTTATTTATTGCAAGAATTACAACAAAAACCTGAAGCACATTTTATTTTTAGTTCGTCTTGCACGGTTTATGGAGAGGCACTGCAAATGCCGATAACTGAAAACGCCCCCATCCAACAAGCAATTTCACCTTATGGAAACACCAAACAAATAGGCGAAGAAATTATAACCGATGTAACGAAAGTAAGCAAAATCAAAGCTATTTTACTTCGATATTTTAACCCTATTGGTGCCCATCCGTCTGCTGAAATTGGTGAACTACCTATGGGAGTTCCGCAAAATTTAGTTCCTTTTATTACCCAAACGGCTATAGGTTTGCGAAAAGAATTGTCAGTTTTTGGAAATGATTACCCCACACCCGATGGTACTTGTATTAGAGATTATATTCATGTGGTTGATTTAGCAAAAGCTCATGTGGTTGCCCTAAAACGCTTGATTGAAAATAAAAATAAAACAAATATAGAGGTTTTTAATATTGGGACAGGTAAAGGAAATTCAGTTTTAGAAGTTATTGAAACCTTTGAAAAAATTTCAGGACAAAAACTACCCTATAAAATATTGAATAGACGAGAAGGCGATGTGATGCAAGCCTATGCAGATACAAAAAAAGCCAATACCATTTTAGGCTGGAAAGCCCAATATACCTTAGCTGAAGCCTTACAATCTGCTTGGATTTGGGAGCAGAAAGTAGGAAATAAATTATAGGAGACTTCTAAAATTTATTTTCATTAGAAAACCAATTTTTAGAAGTCCCATTTAAGCAATTACTTATGATAGACCTAAACCCTAAAAACATCCTTATCACCGGAACCAGTAAAGGAATTGGCTATGTGCTGGCTAAAATTTTTGCCAAAAATGGTCATCAAGTGCTTGCCATTTCTCGAAACAACCCTATAGAATTTTTGGAGGCTAAAAATATTAAGGCAATAAATATTGATATTTCGGAAGAAGTAAGTTTAGATAAACTACCTTTAATATTAGATAATTTTAAGTCCATAGATGTTATTATTCATAATGCAGGAGCTTTTTTAAACAAACCTTTCGCTGAAACTACTTTCGCTGATTTTCAAAATATTTATGCAACCAATGTTTTTGCGGTGGCAAAACTTACTCAAATTTGTTTACCGTATATGCAAAAAAGTAGCCATTGTGTGGCAATTAGCAGTATGGGAGGCATACAAGGCAGTATGAAATTTGCAGGTTTATCGGCTTATAGTTCCAGCAAAGGTGCTTTAATTACGCTTATAGAACTCTTAGCAGAAGAATATAAAACCGCTGGAATAGCCTTTAATACCTTGGCACTTGGGGCTGTGCAAACCGAAATGTTATCAAAAGCGTTTCCCGATTATCAAGCACCCCTCACAGCCGATGAAATGGCAAACTATATCTATGATTTTGCCTTAAATGGGCATAAATATTACAACGGAAAAGTGTTACAAGTATCTAGCACAACACCTTAAATTTTAACAAACTATTTTTTTTAAAAAAAACTTTTTGTAATAAAAATTAATTTTTAGAAGTTCCCTAAATAAAATCGATATTATATCTTCTCTTTTAAGTATTTACCTGTAATTGATTTTTTATTTTTAACCACTGCCTCTGGAGTTCCTTCGGCTACTACAAAACCTCCGTTTTCGCCTCCTTCTGGGCCCATATCTATCAAGTAATCAGCACATTTTATTAAATCTAAATTATGCTCAATTACAACTATCGAATGTCCTTTTTCTAACAAGGCTTCCAGCGAAACAATTAGTTTTTTAACATCATGAAAATGCAAGCCCGTAGTGGGTTCATCAAAAATAAACAAGGTTTTATCGTTGGTAGTTCCTTTCACTAAAAATGTGGCTAATTTTATGCGTTGAGCCTCGCCTCCCGAAAGGGTTGAAGAGGATTGCCCCAACTGCACATACCCCAAGCCAACGTCTTGCAAGGGTTGTAGTTTTTGAACAATTTTAGACTCTTTATGTTCCGTGAAAAATGCTAAAGCATCGTCAATGGTCATTCGGAGAATGTCGTCTATGTTTTTGTCTTGAAAAGTAACTTCTAACACTTCTTTTTTAAATCGTTTTCCTTTACAGGCTTCACATTCTATATGCACATCTGCCATAAATTGCATTTCAATGGTTACTTCTCCTTCACCTTTGCAGGTTTCGCATCGTCCGCCTTCTACATTAAACGAAAAATGTTTAGGCAAGTAACCTCTTATTTTTGAAATATTTTGTTTAAAAAACAAATCTCGAATGTCGTCATATGCCTTGATATAGGTTACAGGATTGGAACGGCTGCTTCGTCCAATAGGGTTTTGATCTACATACTCAATACGTTTTATATGCGAAAAACTACCTTTGATTTCTGTAAACTGCCCTGGTTTTTCGCCTATTCCTTCTATCTTTTTTTGTAGAGCGGGGTATAAAATTTTCTTTATCAAGGTGCTTTTACCACTCCCCGAAACGCCCGAAATAACTGTTAAGCACTCCAGCGGAATTTTTACATCTATGTTTTTAAGATTATGCTCTCGAGCCCCAATAATTTCGATATAATTTTTAACATTTCGTCTGTATTTTGGCACCTCAATTACTAAATTTCCGTTTAGATATTGAGCTGTTAAAGTTTTGGTTGTAAGAATTTCTTTAAACGTTCCTTGGGCGACTAAATTACCTCCGTTGGTTCCTGATTCGGGACCAATGTCTATAATTTGGTCGGCTGCTTTCATAATATCTTCATCGTGCTCTACCACAATAACCGTGTTGCCTAAATCTCGTAAATGTTTTAAAACCTCTATCAATCGTTCGGTATCATTGGGATGAAGGCCAATACTTGGTTCGTCTAAAATATACATCGAACCTACCAAACTACTGCCTAAAGATGTAGCTAAATTGATGCGTTGCGATTCGCCTCCAGACAAAGAAGCTGAATTTCTGTTTAAAGTAAGATATTCTAAACCCACATCTTGCAAAAATTTTAAGCGATTATTTATTTCAATAAGCAATCGTTTGGCAACTTTTTGTTCAAATTCGGTTAAGGTTATATGTTTAAAAAAATCTATTAGATTTTTGATGGGCAAATCCACCAAATCGGAAATTGTTTTGTTGTTTATTTTGATATATGTAGCTTCTTTTCTCAATCTTTTTCCTTTACATTCGGGGCATTTTGTTTTTCCACGATACCGAGATAGTAATACTCGATTTTGAATTTTATAGTTTTGAGTTTCTAATTCACTGAAAAAATCATGCAAACCTGTAAAGTATATGTTACCTGTCCAGAGCAGTTCTTTTTGCTCTTCCGATAGTTGAAAATAGGGCTTATGAATAGGAAAATCAAACTTAAAAGCATTGTTTATCAATTTGTTACGATATTCGGTTGTATTTTCACCTCTCCAAGGAAAAATAGCATTTTCATAAATTGAAAGGGCAGTGTTTGGGATTACCAAATCGGGGTCTATACCAATCACGTTTCCATAACCTTCGCACTTTGGGCAAGCTCCGTAGGGGTTGTTAAAATTAAACAGATGAATATTGGGTTCTAAAAACATAATTCCATCCAACTCAAACTTCGAACTAAATGATAATTGTTTTTGATTATCCGCATTTTGCAACAAACATTTACCTTTTCCTTCAAAAAATGCAATTTGAACTGCATCTGCTAATCTATTATAAAAATCTTCTGAATCATCTACCACAATTCTATCAATAATTAAATAAAAAGTCTTTTTTTTAGGTGTTTTTATGGTTGTATTCGCTAAATATTCATCAATTCGATGAGTTTCGTTATTAATCAAAACTCTCGAAAACCCTTGCTGAAGATAAATATTTAATTGGTCGTTTAAAGTTCTGTTTTTGTTGGGTATAATTTCGGTAAGTAACAACCAACGGCTTTCGTTTTCAAAGGTTTTAATTGTGTTTATCACATCTGTAACGGTTTGTTTGGTTACAATATTTTTAGAAATAGGTGAAAAAGTAGTGCCAATTCGGGCAAAAAGTAGTTTTAAATAATCATAAATTTCGGTAGAAGTACCTACGGTTGAACGAGCATTTGTGGTATTTACCTTTTGCTCAATAGCCACAGCTGGGGCAATGCCTTTGATGTATTCAACTTTAGGCTTATTTAGCCTGCCCAAAAACTGCCGTGCATAGGACGATAAACTTTCTACATAACGTCTTTGCCCCTCTGCATACAAGGTATCAAAAGCCAACGTTGATTTTCCAGAGCCTGAAAGCCCTGTGATAACTACTAATTTTTTTCTAGGAATAGCAACATCAATATCTTTTAAATTATGTAATCCAGCACCTTTGATAAGAATAAATTCTTTGGGGCTTAGGTTGATAAAATCAGGTTTATGAGGCATTTTGCGTTTGATTTTTTGCAAAAATAAGGAATTTATTCAAACTCCGAAGGTTTTTAAAGCCTTCGAAGTTGAAACCAGTTTAACTTGCCTATCAAGTTACCAAACCATCTGCACCTCTTTATTTGCAAAATTATGTGTAGATAAATCGTCTTTTTCAAGAACTATTTTCCCTTGAGTAGTAACCCCTTTAAGTGTTGCTAAAAAGGAGGTTCCGTTGGGCAATTTCCAAGTTATTTTTTCGTTTATTTTATATAAGTATTGATGATAGGTGAGCCAAAGTTCTTCGTTTTTTTGATTGATAAAATAATAAATATTCGTTTCCAAAAGTTCTAAAACTTTTTCTAAATCGTACAACTCCATCGTTTGTTGTTGCAACGAAGTAGCTCTGCATAAGTTGTTAAATGTCAGTTGATTAACATTTAATCCAATCCCAATAATACTATGAATTTTATCAGAACTAAAAATATTTTCAATTAAAATCCCTGCTATTTTTTTATGATCAACAGCTACATCATTCGGCCATTTTACAAAGGTTGGTTGCTGGGTAAGGCTAAAAACCGTTTGCCTGATTGCTAAAGCCACTGCTATATTTATCAAAAATAAATCATTAATATTTTGGGTAGATAAATAGAAACTAAAGGTTAAATTTTTCCCTTTTTCGGCTTGCCAAACAGCATTTTGTTGCCCCCTACCTGCGGTTTGATACTCGGTAATTACCAATGTAAAATCATCAACCATTAACTCTTTGCAAAGGTCTTTTAAAAATGAATTGGTAGATTCAACATGGTCTAATTTTATGTGTTTGAAAGGGAACAATTCGTTGTAGTTTTTTTTAGGTAGAAAATCCTCAACTTTGGTAAGATACCATTCTTTTTTTATTTTTCAAAAGTTAGTTTAACAAAAATTCCGTTATTTATTTTTCAAAAATATATGTTTTTATATAGGGGCTTCTAAAAATTTTGGTTCTATATTGTTTTTAGAAGTTCCTTATAGTGGGTGTTTTTTATAACTTTTTTATACTGCTAATTGCTTTTTTTGTTGTTCCTAACAGAGCTAAATTGGATTTTTGTTTTAAAATATTTTGTTACAAGTTCATTAAATATTCAATTTCTTCGGTTGTAATAGGGATGTTTTTCATCAAATTAATAGGCTCACCCGAGGCTTGCACTACCAAATTATCTTCTATACGAATACCAAAGCCTTCTTCAGGGATGTAAATTCCAGGTTCAACTGTAAATACCATATTGGCTTCCATAGGCAAATGTAACAAGCCGTAATCGTGCGTATCTAAGCCTAAATGGTGCGAAGTTCCGTGCATAAAGTATTTTTTATAAGCGGGCCAATCGGGGTTTTCATTGCTTACATCGGCTTGGTCTATCAACCCTAAACCTAAAAGTTCCGAAGTCATAAATTTTCCTACTTCTTTATGATATTCTTTCCAAAAGGTGCCTGTAATAAGCATTTTTGTTGCTTCTTCTTTCACTCGTAAAACGGCATCATATACTTGTTTTTGTCGAGTGGTAAAGCGTCCTGAAATGGGTATGGTTCGGGTCATATCACTAGAATAATTGGCATATTCTGCCCCTATATCTAACAAGAGTAAATCGCCTGCTTTGCAAACTTGATTGTTTTTGATATAATGCAATACATTGGTATTGTTGCCCGAAGCAATTATAGGTGTATAGGCAAAACCTTTGGACCGATTTCGGATAAATTCGTGGATAAATTCGGCTTCAATTTCGTATTCGGTTACGTTGGGTTTTACAAAATTTAACACTCTTCGAAAGCCCTTTTCTGTAATGTTACAAGCGGTTTGTATAAGTTCAATTTCTTCTGTTTCTTTTATGGAACGTATTTTTTGCAAAATGGTATTGCTTTTAGCAACGTTGTGGGCTGGGTAAGCCTCTTTCCACCATTTGTTAAAGCGTGCTTCACGAGTTTCTGTAACTACAGACGCTCGGTAATGCTCATTCGTATTGATATACATGGTTTGTGCATACGACATGAGTTCGTTTAAAATTTTATGAAATTCTTGCAACCAATACACTGTTTTTATTCCGGAAGTTTCAAAAGCCTGTTCTTTATTGAGCTTGGCACCTTCCCAAACGGCAATATTATCGTTGGTTTCTTTTAAAAAAAGTATTTCTCGTTGGTTTTCGTAAGGTGCATCTGGGAAAATAACCAAAATAGTTTCTTCTTGATCCACACCGCTCAAATAAAAAATATCTCGATGTTGTTGAAACGGAATGGTGCTATCGGCACTTATCGGGTATATATCATTAGAGTTAAACACAGCAATACTAGTCGGTTTCATAGCGGCTGCAAATTTTTTTCTATTTTTTATAAACAATTCTTTGGGTAGTTGATGGTATTTCATAATTGGTTGATTTTTTTTAAAAAAGTAAGTAACAAATATAAAAAAAGTTTTGACAACTTTTAAAAAGCCATTATACCCAGATTACGCATTAGAGTTCTATT
Source organism: uncultured Flavobacterium sp. (assembly GCA_964463035.1). Lineage (GTDB taxonomy): Bacteria > Bacteroidota > Bacteroidia > Flavobacteriales > Flavobacteriaceae > Flavobacterium. The sequence continues at coordinate 22,724 of CAYXAF010000018.1, read as the reverse complement.
ACAAACTAAATCTACTTCAAAATTAAGTACTTACTCTTATTTTTAAATTCAAAAAACAAAAGTATTGCCATCTAAAAATAGTCCATGAGTCTTTAATTTTATTGTGTCTTTGGTTTTCATAACAAAATCTAATGTGTAATCTGGGTTAAAAGTAAAAAAATAATTATTTTTGGGGTCATGAACCACACATTTCGCATTCTTCATCACTAGAAGTGTTTTGTGCTTGTGCAAGCATTGCTCGGTATTCATTCACATCAATACTTTCTGGGTTTTTAATTGCATTATTTGCAGTAGTTTCTGTTTTTTTGTCGTTGTTTAGGGTAAATTTAATTGCATCAACAGCGCTTTTGGTTCTTAGGTAATACATACCTGTTTTTAAGCCCGATTTCCATGCGTAAAAATGCATCGAAGTTAATTTAGCGTATGTTGCCCCTTCCATAAACAAGTTTAACGATTGTGATTGATCAATAAAATAACCTCGTTCTTTTGCCATATCAATAATATCTTTCATGCTCATTTCCCATACGGTTTTATAAAGTTCTTTTATTTCAACAGGAATACTTGGTATGTTTTGTATAGAACCATTTTGCCTCATAATTTCTTGCTTTAAATCATCGTTCCATAAGCCTAAATTTACTAAATCTTTTAGCAAATGTTTATTTACGATGATAAATTCGCCTGATAGAACTCTTCGAGTATAAATATTTGAGGTATAAGGTTCAAATGCTTCGTTGTTGCCTAAAATTTGTGATGTTGAGGCAGTTGGCATAGGTGCTATTAATAATGAATTTCGGACGCCATTTTTCAAAATTTCTTGTCGTAAGGCTTTCCAGTCCCACATTCCAGAAAGTTCTTCGTCTGTAATGCCCCACATATTGTATTGGAATTCTCCTTTGCTTATAGGTGAGTCTTTATATGAGTTATAAACGCCTTCTTCTTTTGCAAGTTCCATTGAGGCTGTTAAAGCGGCAAAATATATGGTTTCAAAAATGTCTTTATTTAATTTTTTTGCTTCTGCAGATGTAAAAGGCATGCGTAAAAGGATAAAAGTATCGGCTAAGCCTTGCACTCCAAGTCCGATGGGTCGATGACGCATATTTGAGTTTTCTGCTTCTTTTATTGGGTAATAATTTCGGTCAATTACCTTGTTTAAATTTCGAGTAACTCGTTTAGTAACGTTGTATAATTTTTTAAAATCGAATGTATTGTTTTCAACAAACATTGGTAAGGATAGCGAGGCTAAATTGCACACTGCTACTTCGTCTGCTGAAGTATATTCTAAAATTTCGGTACATAAATTAGATGAGCGAATGGTTCCTAAGTTTTTTTGATTGGATTTTTTGTTAGCTGCATCTTTATACAGCATATAAGGAGTGCCTGTTTCTATTTGCGATTCTAATATTTTTTCCCAAAGTTCGTGTGCCCGAACGGTTTTTCTGCCTTTTTTTTCTTGTTCATATTTTGTGTATAATTTTTCAAACTCTTCTCCATAAACATTGTATAAATCTGGGCATTCGTTGGGGCACATTAATGTCCATACACCGTTTTCTTCTACACGTTTCATAAACAAATCGGGTATCCACATGGCAAAAAATAAATCTCTTGCTCGTAATTCTTCTTTACCTGTATTTTTTTTTAGGTCTAAAAAATCAAAAATATCAGCATGCCAAGGCTCTAAATATACTGCAAAACTCCCTTTTCGTTTTCCTCCACCTTGATCTACATATCGAGCAGTATCATTAAAAACCCGAAGCATAGGCACAATTCCGTTCGAGGTTCCGTTAGTGCCTCTTATATAAGAACCTGTAGCCCGAACATTGTGTATAGAAACTCCAATTCCTCCTGCTGATTGTGATATTTTTGCGGTTTGTTTTAGTGTGTCATAAATTCCGTCAATACTATCATCGCTCATAGTGAGTAAAAAACATGACGACATTTGTGGTTTAGGTGTTCCGGCATTAAAAAGTGTAGGAGTGGCATGGGTAAAATAACGTTTTGAGAGCAAATCGTAGGTTTCAAAAACCGATTCTAAATCGTGTAAATGTATGCCCACCGAAACTCGCATAAGCATGTGTTGAGGTCGTTCTACAATTTTGCCGTTTATTTTTAACAAATAAGAGCGTTCGAGGGTTTTAAAACCAAAATAATCATACTCAAAATCTCGGCTAAAAATAATATAAGCGTCTAATTTTTCAGCATTATTTTTAATCACTTCATATACATCATCGGCAATTAAAGGTGCTTTTTGGTTGGTTCGAGGATTTACATAGTGATACATATCCTCGATGGTTTGAGAAAAACTTTTTTTAGTGTTTCTATGTAAATTAGAAACGGCAATTCGGGCTGCTAAAAGGGCATAATCTGGGTGTGTTACGGTCATCGAGGCAGCTGTTTCGGCTGCTAAACTATCTAGTTCTGATGTGTGCACACCGTCATATAGCCCTTCGATAACTTTCATGGCTACTTTTATAGGGTCAACCATAGAGTTTAGCCCATAACAAAGCACTTTTACACGTTCGGTAATTTTATCAAAACTAACTGGAACTAAACGACCATCTCTTTTAACAACATTCATAATTACAGGTACTTTTTTAATTCTAAATCATTGAAATAGAATAGATTAAACAAATAAATAGGCTTTGAAAGTATTTTCTTGGAGTAACTTTTTTGAGTTTTCAAAGGTACTTTTTTAATAGTTAGTTATGAATTATTTTTAAAAAAACTTATTCACATTAAATTGTTGAAAACTTTTTTTGCATTATTGAAGTCTCCTTAAATATTTTTTTCCTATTCTATAAGACTATAAGTATATTTTTCATAGTATAGCATAGGGAAAAAGAGTAACCCACTCAATTGTTTGTAGAGCCTTAAAGGCTCTATGTTGAATATAGTGGGTAGTTAAATTTGAATTAAACGTTGCTATAGGCACTTTTATTTGCACATTTGTTCCGTTGTTTATGCCTATCATACTGCAGTTTTCTACACTCCAAAATACTCTGTATTACTTGGCAAATCAACTTGGCTTTCAAGAGAATATGTATATACTACATCTGGGCATACTTTTTCTATATTTATAAAATTACCATCATTGTTTAATTGTTTTAATGTGCCTACAGGAGCTGCTGGTTTTGCATATACATTAATAGGATAGGTTGTTGTATTGCAAAAATTTTCAGCACTTGCTGTAATGGTATAACTACCTACGGTTGTTAAAACAGGTGAAAACGCATCGGTAGTTTCGGTTAATAATACAGTTCCTTGTGCGTTTGTGAGTGTCCATAGAACAGTAGGAGGTTCTATTTGCTGCCCATTTTCGTTGGTTATATAAACCGTATAGTTTGAATTTGCCTGATTTTGATCATTAAGACAAAGATTTTGCTCACCTATAATTATAGACTCTTTTTGCTTTACATTTATTTCTATCTGGGCAATTCCTCCACAATTTATTAGTGTGTTGTAATAGGTAGCTCTTAGAGTATAAGTTCCTTGTGTTGCAAGCGAAATAAACCTTTCATTTGGCTGGTCGCTTGTAATTGTAGAGAAAACTTGCCCATTTTGGTTGGTTAATACCCAAGTAGCTATTGTAGAGGGCCATTGAGGTAAGCTATATTTATATGATTGGTTTGTGCATATATTTTTTTCGCCTTGTAATGCTCTGTATGCTTGGATAATAGGCACTCTTAAAACAGATTGTAGTTTACAGTTAGTTTCGCAACTTTCTAAATTATAAATAACTGTCCCAAAGCCTGTTTCATCAACATTATTCCAAATAACTTTTACTGATTTTTGATCTTCACTTATAGATACATTTTCTTCTGATACATTAGGTATTTGCCATGCCTGATTGTTTTGGTTACAAAGTTCTGCAATCTTTACAGGTAAACTATATGTAGCTACTTGTCCTTCGCAAACAACACTTGGGCAAAGTATATCAAACCCGTCTTTTAACACTTGTATTTTCTTTTGAGCTACTGAACTGCATCCACAAGCATTTGTAGTTGTTAAAACTACTTGATATGTATTAGATTCTGAATAACTATAAACTGGGTTTTGTTCTGTAGAGGTATTTCCGTCTCCAAAATCCTAGTGATAAAAATATATATCAGAGCCTCCATTTGCAGTCGATTGATTTTGAAAATACACCTCTTGGTTAGCACAAATGGTTAACTCTGTATCTTCAACAGTATAGGGTGGTACGAAAAACATAGTGTTTGGCTTTTTTATTTTTTCAATACAAATTTGCTTTGTAATACTAAAACCATCTTGATACAAAAGGCTTATAGTTAAACTTCCACTACCAGAATCTCCCCAATTTACAACACAAGTAACATCTGTAGAACTACCTAAAATATCTCCTCCGTTTGCTAACCATTGCACAGATTGTAATGAAGGACTATCGCTGGGCAGTGTGAGTGTATAAGTTACTTGGTCGTGCTCACAAAAACGTGTGCAATCGCTTGGCTCAATATCCGAAAAGTTAAAATCTTTTCGAGGGTCAATTTCTTTTGGATTTTGGCAATTTACAGCCTTGTTCCAAGATACCGTCTGTGCATTAGATTCTATAGAATAGAATAGAATAGGCTAAACTTTCTAAATTTTTGATTTTGTTTGTTGTGTATCATATAAAGAATTTTAAAATATCGTTCAAATATATAAAAAACTTTTTTTATAAAGTGAGGCGCAAAAACTGCTTTTTTTTTAAAATATTTCTTAAAATTATATAATTATCATAACAAACAAGTGTTTGTATGTTGTTAATTAAACCCAGATTACGCATTAGATTTAGTTTGTAATAGAACTCTAATGCGTAATCTGGGTTAAAGAAACTTGTAAAACACCTTTTATAATTCTCCTAAAACCTCTAGCATCGCTTCTGCTTTCAGTAAACATTCTTCATATTCTGCTTCGGGGATTGCCTTTGAAGTTAAGGCACTGCCAACCGAAAACGAAAGGTATTTTTTTTTAGAATTATACAAAATACTACGGATAACCACATTAAAATCAAAGTTTTTTTCGGGGGTTAGGTAGCCGATGCTTCCGCTATATATGCCTCGCTTGGTTTCTTCTAATTGCTCAATAAGTTGCATAGCCGAAATTTTAGGAGCTCCTGTCATGCTTCCCATCGGAAAAGTAGTTTTAATGACCTCTACACAATCAGTTGATGTTGAAATAGTTGATTGAATAGTTGAAATAAGTTGATGAACGGTTTTGAAGCTATAAACCTCGCAAAGTTCGGTTACTTGCACAGAATTTTTGGTAGCGGTTTTAGACAAATCGTTCCGAACCAAATCAACAATCATAATGTTTTCTGAACGTTCTTTTGGGTTGTTTTTAAGTTCGTTTTTAGCACTTTCGTCTAATATTTTATCCGAAAAACGTTTGGCAGTTCCTTTAATTGGTTGCGAAAGTATTGTATTGTTTTCTTTCCGAAGGTAGCGTTCAGGAGAGGCGCAGATAACATAATTATCTCCAAATTTACCATAACTAGCAAAGGGAGCTTCGGTTTTTTGATTTAATTTTTTTTGTGTTTCTAAGGGATTTATAGTTGTATTTTCAGCAAAAAATTCCATACAAAAATTTGCCTCATAAATATCACCTCGTTGAATGTGTTGTAAAAATTCTTTTGCTTTTTCTACATATTTTTCTTTAGAAATTCTTTGGTTAATTTTTATCGAGTTTTGATAATTTTCTGATTGGATTTCAGTAGTTAAAATTTGTTGATAATCGGTTTCTATTTCAAAGGAATAATCATTTAAATACTTGATTTCTAAAATATTATCCTTGATAAAAAATAATTTTTTAGGTTGAAAAAAATATAAATCGTCAAAGCCTAAGCCATCAAAATTAGTAGAACTAAGTTTGGGGTTTGTGTTTTTTGCATCATAACTTATATAACCAAAAAGATAATCGTTGGTTTGGTTATGATACTTTTTTAAATCGTTAAAAACTGTTTTTCCATTGGTTTTTAGTTTCGTTTGTCTTCCTAAAGCTGCTACAAATGAAAAAGTGTTGTATTTTTGAGGATAGTTATTACTTGTTAGTAATAAAAAATCGTCAAATATACAAGACCATTGGCTAAGTTTGTCTCTAAAATCGTTCGGATTTTGAAGGGTATATATTTTTGTGGTTCTCAAAAGTATAAATTCAACTAATTTTTAGAAGTCCCCTTTTGCTTTTCTATTTTGTTTGCCATCTTTTAGTTCTTTAAAAACTATAGAATTGTTTACAAAAAAATGAATTATAAAGCAGTAATTAAAAAACTTGTTTAAATTACCGATACATTACTTTTTTAACTGCTTTTACTACATCTTGTGCATTGGGCAACCATTCTTTTAATAAAACAGATGAAAATGGGGCAGGAGTATCAGCAGTTGTAATCCGTTGAACGGGAGCGTCTAAATAGTCAAAGGCTTGTTCTTGTATCATATATGTTATTTCGGAGGCCACACTGGCAAAGGGCCAAGCCTCTTCTAGCACTACTAATCGGTTTGTTTTTTTTACAGAATTGATGATGCAATCATAATCCATCGGACGAACGGTTCTAAGGTCAATAATTTCACACGAAATATTTTCTTTAGCCAATTCATCAGCAGCAATAAAGGCTTCTTTTATAATTTTACCAAACGAAACAATGGTTACATCGGTTCCAGCACGTTTAATATCAGCTACTCCAATTGGGATGGTGTATTCTTCTTCGGGCACTTCGCCTTTATCTCCATACATTTGCTCTGATTCCATGAAAATAACAGGGTCATTATCACGAATAGCCGATTTTAATAAACCTTTGGCATCATAAGGTGTAGAAGGAACAATTACTTTTAAACCTGGGGTGTTGGCAAACCAATTTTCAAAGGCTTGGGAGTGTGTGGCTGCCAATTGCCCAGCCGAAGCCGTAGGACCTCTAAAAACCATAGGCATATCAAACTGACCACCTGTCATTTGTCGCATTTTTGCCGCATTATTTATAATTTGATCAATACCTACCAATGAAAAATTGAAAGTCATAAACTCAACAATAGGACGTAAACCACCCATTGCCGAGCCCACAGCTATACCTGCAAAACCAAGTTCAGCAATAGGAGTGTCAATTACACGCTTGGGCCCAAACTCGTCAAGCATTCCTTTTGAGGCTTTATAAGCACCGTTGTATTCGGCTACTTCTTCACCCATTAAATATACAGTTTCATCACGTCTCATTTCTTCAGACATGGCTTCGCAAATAGCTTCTCTAAATTGTATTGTTTTCATATTTTTTGGCTTTAGGCTATACAGGTTAAGCAATAAGTTTTTTTTGTTATTTAAACATTGCAAAATTAAGGATTTAATTTTTTATTTTAAGAATTAAATTATAAAAAAGAAAAAAAAGCTGTCTCGATTTTTCGGACAGCCTTTTTAAGTCTATAAAAATATTTTTTTTACTCTTCGTTAGTTCCTATTTGTTCCCATTCTTTTATTTCTTCTTGAAATCCTAAGGTATGCTTGTATAGGGTATATCGCATAGCTTCAATAAAAGGCATTGTAAAAAACAATCCTATACACAAAATTATAATACCTAAAAACGCAAAAAAATAAGCTATAATCATTCCTAAAAGAAAGGTAAATGGGTTTTTTAGAGTTAATTTTGCACTGTTTTTAATGGCTTCAATAGGGTTTTGATTTGCAAAGGTTATAAGTGGAATTGTAAGTATAAATAAAAAATAAATTATGTATTGTAAAACACCTCCTATTATTTGTATAACAAATACATAATCAAACAAATAGGTAATGCTTACTGTTAAAAATTGCATTATAAAAGCAAGGATTGTTAGGTTTAAAAAATAAGGAATTTTATAATAATAAAATAAATCGTTTAGGTTTGAAGTTCCTATTGTGTCGGCTGTTTTGCACATTTTTAGTATTCCTGCCGAAATAGGAGTAAGTATAATTATAATAATTGTAGAATAGCCCATAATGCCAATAAAATAGTTTAATGGCAAAATATTTGTTTCTTTTAAATATTCTATTTCTTTCATTAACTCTTCCGCTACAAAATAAGTAGAGATTATTCCAAAAGTTACAAAGCCTATAAATAGAAATAACAAAATGTATGCTAACCCTACATTTAGAGCAATTTTTTTATAGGTATCAAAGGCATCGTCTATAATTCTTCCTAAATCTAAGTTTAAACCTGTTCGGTTTATTTCATCTAATCTTTTTTGTATCATTTTTTAGTTATTTAAGGTTTTATGGAGCAAGCGACAGGTAATAGGCTACAAGCAGTATGTGTTTTTCTTAACAAAATTTTTACTAAGAGTTTTCACTTAAGGAGGCCTCTTAAAATTCTTTTTGCCTATTGCATACAGTTTATTGCTTATACCTTACTTCTTTTTACAATGAAAATCGAAAGCCTGTATAAAAATCTATTTGTTTTGCATCGCTTATTGCTGCTGTAATTCCGGAGTTTGAACCTATATAAAATCCTCCAATTCTAAATCCTAAACCGCCTACCATTTCGTCGTTAATTTCGTATTTCGACCACGTTGAATAAATTTCAAACCATCTACCTGAAAAACGAGGAGTTAGTGAATAAATATTTTGAACAGTTATAGCATCATTTTCTTCATCTTTTGATGTTTTTTGTTGTATAAAGCCCGATACAAACCATTTTTCGTGCAAGCGAACATCTGCATATATGTTCATAACTGTTGGTAAATTTACTTTAAACTCTTTAGATGAATTTGTTTGTGTAACAAAGCCAGAGGCTAATAATTTTGCTTTAATATCTTCTAAATTATCTACACCTTCAAATTGTGAAATATCTAAACTGCCTAATTGTGTGAGATTAGGAACGTTTAATTTATATTCGGTAGAATTATTTTTGTTATCGGCTTTAAAAGTCATAGAACCAATACCTTTTACTGCAAAACCAGCATTAAATTTATATGATTTTGAATCTACGGGGTCTTTTATTTTATAATTAAAACCAAAATCTAATGCGTAGCCGTTTAGCCCTCCATCAAAAAAACCTCTAAAATTACTACTATCTGTAAAACCATTTGCTAAAGCACCTGCATAAGCAATATTTAAAGTAGCTGAAGCATTATAAAGATATACATTTCCGTTTAAAGAAATATCATCAATTTTACCTTTTAAATCTTTAATTCCTAAGTTTGCATAAGCTCCAGGAAACAAAAACCGAACGGCTGCACCTGCTGAAAATTTACTTGATTCACTATCTAAAAAATTTCGAGACGCTGCTAAACTAAATTCACCCCATGAAACTGCATTTAATCGCTGATTATTAGTGCTGCTTATAGAAGTTGTTAAAGTTGCTACATTACTATTGCTTGCATTTACAATTGCCTTTGCAAAAACGGGGTCAATATCTAAAAGAGTTGCTTTTACCGTAGCTTGAGATACTACAGCAAACGCCCATTTTCCTGTTCTAAAAGCAAATGAAGGTCCTAAAACAGAAGCATCAACACGTGCATTTACAGGCGATGTGCTGTTGAAAAGTTTGTTTTCCACGTTTGTGCCATTTGTAATATCAGAGAAAGACAAAACATTGTTAGAAACATTGTAACTCATACCAAATATATTAGCTTCCATACTTCCGCTTAAATTGCTTAATTCTGCCGGATTCATTGTAGCATTTAGTATGCCAACTCTTTTACTGCCGTTAATACCCGAAAAATGTTCTTGTGCAAACAAACTGCTGCTTGCACAAAGTAATAATAAAGTTAATTTTTTCATAATTTTGAGTTTTTAATAAATGTTTATAAATATCTTTGCAAAGATGAAGTAATTAAAAATTGTGCACAATAGGAAAAACCCTAATTTTTTAGAAAATAGTATTTCTGTTTTATTTTTTAAAATTTTCAATTATTTTGTTTTCAATACTATCTTTTATTTTTATGACTTCGTTTATTTTTTCGTTCGGAATGGTTACAGAAAGCACATAATGCTTAATTTTCCATTCATTTTTAACTTTTATAAGCACGCCAGAACCTCTACAAATTTTCATTTGAGTATCTAAAAGCTCATCAAACCAAACTATTTTTTTTGTTTTGTCAGTATAAATATTCCGCTCTAAAACTTTAAAATTCCAAGCCATGCCTCTATTAAAATAAGGTTTTGAAAATTTTTTAAATTCCGATAAGTTCCAATTTTCGGAGGCATCAGTTCCTATAAAAATAGCATCGTTTGTAAAATAACTAAAATAAGCCTGAAATTTTGCTTCGGCAGCAGCTTTGTGCCAGTTGTCTAAGGTTTGGTTTATGGTTTCTTTATCTGTTGTAGGATATTTTGTAAAGCCAAAAAAACTACTAATAATTACCATATATAAAACTATTTTTTTAAACATAATTTATTGCTTTTTAATCAAAACTTTATTTTTTTTCAAAATTAGATATTAATTTTATATGTTTGTAACATAAAATCAAAAAAACATACTAAATTGTCAAAAAAATATATAATAGATGAAAAAATATTCAATTCTACTGCTTTTAATTACTGCTTTTAGCTTTGCACAAAAACTTACTATTGAAGAAGCAACCTTAGGGCAATTCAGGCAATTTGCTCCTAAAAATTTAATAGCTTTACAATGGAAAAAAGACACCCACGCATTTACGTATTTAAGTGCTGATTATCAAAATTTGCTCCAAAAAAGCACCTTAAATCTTGAAAAAGAAGAAGTTTTACTTACAAAAACGGAACTTGAAAATGCTTTAAAATTATCTATTATTACAGATGAATTCAGTTTAAAAACTTTTCCTTTTAACTATAAATGGGAAACAAAAAGCATTTTAGAACTTGATATACAAGGCCATAAAAACGGATATAAAATTTGGATTGATACGGATAAAAAAACAGTTCAAAAAACACTTCAAACTCCTTTAAATGCTGCCCAAAGTAGAATTTCAACTTCAAAAAAATATACAGCATTTTTAGATGAAAATAATATTAAAATTTCTGACGAAAACGGAACGATAACTGCTGTTACTGCTGATGAAAATAAAGCTATTGTAAACGGGTCAGATTATGTTCATCGTCAAGAATTTGGTATCGATAGAGGAATGTGGTGGAGCCCTGCAACCGATAAACTTTTATATTATAGAAAAGACGAAACCATGGTGCACGATTATCCATTAACCAATTGGGATGAGCGTGAAGCAACCAATAACCCTATCAAATATCCAATGGCTGGGATGACAAGTGAAAATGTTACCTTAATAATTTATGATGTTGCAACAAAACTAAAAATCACCCTGCAAACAGGCGAACCAAAAGAACAATACTTAACATCTGTAACTTGGGACCCTTCAGGGAAGTTTATATATGTAGGGGTTTTAAACAGAGGTCAAAATCATTTAAAACTAAACAAATACGATGCAACTTCGGGGACTTTTGTAAAAACATTGTTTGAAGAACAAGCCTCAACCTATGTAGAGCCTTTGCATCCTTTATTATTTGTTCCAAATACTAACACTTTTTTATATCGATCAGAAAAAGAAGGTTTTGAACAACTATATTTGTACAACACCGATGGGAAATTGCTAAAAAAATTAGACTATAACTTCGTTATTGTAGAAGATTTGCAAGGTTTTGATGCTCAACACAAACATGTATATTATATAGGAGCAACCAACAACGGTTTAGATAGGCATTTATACAAAGTAAATTTAATTTCAGGGAAAACAGAACAATTAACAAATATTTCAGGCGTTCATAATGCAACTGTTTCGAGTGATGGAACGATGGTTTTAGATGCTTTTTCAAGCATAAAAAATCCGAACGAAATAAATATCATCAACCTAAAAACAAAAAAAATAAGCAGTGTTTTAAAAGCCGAAAATCCATATCAGAATAAAATTGACTTACCAAATTACGAATTAGTTAGCCTAACAGCAGCCGATAACAAAACACTTTTAAACGGACGAATTATATATCCTGCAAACTTTGATGCTACTAAAAAATATCCTGTAATAGTATATGTTTATGGAGGACCTCATGCACAATTAGTAAGCAACCGATGGTTAGGTGGTGCATCTTTGTTTGATTTTTATATGGCACAGCAAGGCTATGTAGTTTTTACACTTGATAACAGAGGTAGTGATGCCCGAGGAAAAGATTTTGAACATATTATTCATCGTATTTTAGGAAAAAATGAAATGGCAGACCAAATGAAAGGCATTGAATTTTTAAAATCAAAATCATTTATTGATACTGAAAAAATAGGCGTTTATGGCTGGAGCTACGGAGGTTTTATGTCTATTTCATTAATGTTAAATCATAACAATATATTTAAAGTAGGAGTTGCAGGAGGCCCTGTTTGCGATTGGAAATATTACGAAATTATGTATGGAGAGCGATATATGGATACGCCTGAAGAAAACCCAGAAGGTTATAAAAACACAAGTGTTATAGAAAAAGCAAATCAACTAAACGGTAAATTATTAATAATACACGGAGCACAAGACCCAGTGGTTGTGCAACAACACAGTATGAATTTTATAGAAGCCTGTATAAAAAACGGCAAACAAGTAGATTATTTTTTATATCCGAATCATGAACACAACGTACGAGGAAAAGATAGAGTTCATCTAAACCAAAAAATTGCAGATTATTTTGAAACGTATTTAAAATAAAAATGAATTTTTAGAAGTTCCCTATTGTAAGTCTAAAAATAGATGTTGCAGTATTATAAATTGTTTTTTTACCTTTTTCAAAGTTTAAACTTTGAAAAAGGTATTTTATTTCATTGATTATCAATCTAATAAATTTAATTTTTCTAAAACAAAAGCAGGTGGTTGTATGGGTTTACGGGTTTTGCTATCTACAAAAACCAGCATAGAATAACCAATAGTTAAAAGTTCTTTTTTTTCGTTATAAACTTCATAATCAAATTCTATTTTAACGGAACTAAATTTTTTAAAAATAGTTTTCACGGTTAAAAGCTCATCATAAAAAGCTGGTTTTTTATAATTCATCGTTAAAGAAACCACCGGAAGCATAATGCCAACTTCTTCTAAATATTTGTAAGAAAGTCCTAAATTTCTAAGCCATTCCACACGTCCCATCTCAAAAAATGGGGCATAATTTCCGTGATAAACAACCCCCATTTGGTCGGTTTCGGCATATCGAACTCTAACCTGCAATTGATGCTCTTTCATAAATAAAAAATATTTTAAGATATTGATATATAGATAGTTATAAAATTTTATAAGGAGTTACAAAGATTTTAAATTTTTGATATTACAATAATATTTTTAAAAAAACAAGTAAAATTAATTTTTTTTATTCATTATTTATTTACATTTTTGTAACATCAAAATCGGAAGCGAAAATACTTCTATTTTCGTTGATTTTCAACCAAAAATATTAGATTTTTTTAAAAATGAGTATAACTGCACAAAGTGTATGGGCAAATTGTCTTAAATTCATAAAAGACAATGTTCAAGACCAAGCCTACAGAACTTGGTTTGAGCCTATTGTGGCCGTTGAACTTACCGATAAAACCCTTTATATACAAGTTCCAAGTAAATTTTTTTATGAATGGTTAGAAGAACACTATGTAAAGCTACTTCGGGTTGCCCTAACAAAAGAATTAGGTTCCTTTGCAAAGTTACTCTATAAAATAAAAATGGAAAACCCTACGGGTAATAAAATTCCGTTCACAGAGCAGTTACCTAGCAACCAACGGAGTAGTTTAAAACCTCAAGAACTTAACGTTCCTATAACTGAAAAGGACCCGGAACTTAAAAATCCGTTTATAATTCCAGGTATTCGGAACGTTAAAATTGAATCACAATTAAATACAAATTATAGTTTTGATAATTTTTTAGAAGGTGACTCGAACCGATTGGCACGCTCGGCAGGTATGGCAGTAGCCAATAAACCAGGCGGAACATCATTTAATCCCTTATTAATTTTTGGAGGAGTAGGTTTAGGGAAAACGCATTTAGCCCACGCTATTGGAGTTGATGTAAAAGAAAAACATCCTAAAAAAACAGTTCTATACATTTCTGCTGAAATTTTTACCCAACAATTCATCGATGCGGTAATAAGAAATACACGAAACGATTTTATACATTTTTACCAATTAATCGATGTGCTTATTATTGATGATATTCAGTTTTTTGCAGGAAAATCAGGTACTCAAGATGTGTTTTTTCATATTTTTAATTATCTTCATCAAAATGGCAAACAGGTTATTTTAACTTCAGACAAGGCTCCTGTGGATATGCAAGATATTGAACATCGGTTACTATCTCGTTTTAAATGGGGGCTTTCGGCAGAGTTGCATCAGCCAGATTTTGAAACTCGAGTTGCTATTCTTAAAAATATTTTATATAGAGATGGGGTAGAAGTGCCCCAACATATCGTAGAATTTATTGCCAAAGCAGTAAAATCAAACGTTAGAGAGTTAGAAGGGGCTATGATTTCCTTAATTGCACAGTCCTCTTTTAACAAAAAAGAATTTACTATAGACCTTGCCAAACAAGTGGTTGAAAAATTTATTAGAAATTTTAAAAAAGATATTTCTATTGATGATATACAAGAAGTGGTATCTAAATACTTTAAAATAACGATAAATGAAATGCAATCGCCCACTCGAAAACGAGATATTGTTCAGGCACGACAATTAGCTATGTTTTTTGCAAAAAAATATACCAAATCATCTTTAGCAGTTATCGGTTCGCATATTGGTAAGCGAGACCATGCAACGGTGCTCCATGCCTGTAAAACCGTTGATAATTTATTAGAAACCGACAAACAATTCAAGCGTTTTGTGGACGAAATAAATAAAAAAATAGTTGAATCGTGATAAAAATTTTAATGGTTTGCTTGGGTAATATTTGTCGTTCACCCCTTGCCGAAGGTATTCTACAAAGTAAACTTTCAGCCGACAAATTTTTTGTATCATCAGCAGGTACTGCCAATTTTCATACAGGCGAAAAACCCGACTACCGTTCTATACAAGTGGCTAAAAAACATAATATTGATATATCATCTCAACGTGCCATCCATTTTCAATCGTATCATTTTGATGAATTTGACTATATTTATGTGATGGATAAAAGCAATTTTGCCAATGTTTTAGCCTTAGCACCTAATGAAAATTTAGCTAAAAAAGTGCAACTAATTTTAGAAAATAATAAAGAAGTGCCCGACCCTTATTATGGTAATCTATCTGATTTTGAGCATGTTTTTCAGCTTTTAGATACTCAATGTGAAAAAATTGCAAATGATTTGCAAAAATTATAGGAGACTTCTAAAAATTTGTTTTCTAATGAAAATTTGTTGTTTTTAAGAAGTATAAGGCAAAATTTTAATGAACCACAGGCGTAGCCGTAGCTACGATGAGGACGATTTTTAAATTTTAACGAACTAATTTTTTTAAAAAAACTTTTTGTAATAAAAATGAATTTTTAGAAGTCCCCTATATAGAATTAAAGGACATTTTGCATAGCACCTCAAAAAAAGGATTAACCGATTTTGTTCGATTTTGGCTTATATTTAAGATATTTTATAAAAAAAATAATGACTTACAATTACCCTCTTTTTTTAGAAAACACATTTGTCATAATCGTTACAAAACTTACAATAGTTATGGTACTCAGGGGCATAATGATGGCAGCCACAATAGGTTCTAGCAAGCCTGTTACGGCAAAACTTAGCCCTATTAAATTATAAATCAATGATATAGCAAAACTTAAATAAATTGTTTTTTGTGCGTTTCTTGAAAATTCTAAAAAATAATAAATCTTTTTAAACTCCGAAGCGTCTAAAATAGCATCACAAGCAGGCGAAAAAACATTTACATTTTCGGATATTGAAATACCCACATTACTTTGGGCTAAAGCCCCAGCATCGTTTAATCCGTCGCCTATCATCAATACATTTTTGCCTTTTTGTTGTAAACTTTTGATAAATTCTAATTTTTGTTCGGGTTTCTGGTTAAAAACTAATTCGGTATGTTGCGGAACAATTTTCAAAAGTCGGTCTTTTTCACCTTCGTTATCACCCGAAAGTATTTTAATTTCAAATTTTTTATGCAATTTTGCAAACAAAACCTCCAACCCTTCCCTGTATGGATTATCAAAAGTAAATTTTCCTTTTAATTGGTTGTCAATTTTTATGTATACTTCGGTTTTAAGCGTTTCTGGAGCATCCACTTCTAAAAATTTTGCCGAACCTACTTGAATTGTGTGTCCGTTAATGTGTGCCACAATTCCTTTGCCTGTGGTTTCTTCAAAATCTTCGATGGGTAGTTTTTCTGTTTCATTTATAAATTCATACAAACGCCTACTGAGTGGATGATTAGAACCTTTTAACGTATTTTTAAGTAAAATATTCTCATCGGTTGTTAAAATACCCTCAAACGAAATCCCTGATTTTTTATGACTGGTAATGGTTCCCGTTTTATCAAAAACAAGTGTATCTACTTGGGCTAATTGCTCAATAACTAACGCATTTTTTAAATATAATTTTTGGTTACCCATTATTCTCAGAGCATTGCCTAAGGTAAAGGGAGCCGTAAGTGCCAATGCACACGGACAAGCCACAATTAGCACGGCTGTAAAGACATTAAAAGCGGTAGCAACATCTATAAACAACCAAATAATAAACGAAACAAAAGCAATACCCAACAAGACAGGGGTAAAATAATGGCTAATGGTATCGGTTAATGTTTTATGTTTTTGTTCTACTTTTTTCTGGAAAACATCATTGCTCCACAACTGGGTTAAATAACTTTGTGAAATCGAAAAAAGCACTTCCATTTCTATTACTTTGCCCACTTGTTTACCACCTGCAAATAATTTATCTCCCGATTTTTTTTCAATAGGAATGGCTTCGCCTGTTACAAAACTATAATCAATAGACGCATTTGGAGAAATTAAAATACCATCAACAGGTATCAATTCTTGGTTTCGGATGATGAGCCGGTCGCCTTTTTCTACCTCATAAATTTGAATAGGTTTTTCGGTACCATCGCTAAAAATTTTGGTAACAGCAATCGGGAAATACGATTTATAATCACGCTCAAACGATAAAAAACTATACGTGCGTTGCTGGAACAATTTACCTAACAACATAAAGAAAATCAGACTGGTAAGGCTATCAAAAAAACCTTGCCCATACCCAAAAAATATATCAATCGTGCTACGAACGAACATCACAATAATTCCTAAAGCAATCGGAATATCAATGTTTAAATAGCCCGAACGGATGCTTTTATAAGCCGAAACATAATAACCACTAGCAGAATAGAAAAAAGCGGGTAACGAAAGCGTAAAAATAAGCCATCTAAAAAAACCACGATATTCGTTGATCCAGTATTCATTAACCTCAAAATATTCGGGGAACGAAAGCAACATAATATTACCAAAACTGAAAAAAGCGACCCCTATTTTATACAACAAACCACGATCGACTTCTTTTTTGCCACCTTCGTAATTTTCTAACGAAATGTAAGGTTCATAACCAATTGAACTTAATAAATAAACAATTTCTTTGAGGGTAGTTTGGCATGGTTTATAGTTAATCCGAACCTTTTTTTCAGGGAAATTTACTTGCGAAAAGCTAATACCATGGTTTAGTTTTTGGAGGTTTTCGAGTATCCAAATACACGAACTACAATGAATGTGCGGAATGTATAAATTGATTATATGAGTGGTTTCGTTTTCAAATTCTAACAATTTACTAACAATTTCTTGATTGTTTAAAAAATCATATTTCCCTTTTATATCTTGCGGAGTTGCCCCTGCTTGTGCCTGAAAATCGTAGTAACAACCCAAATCATTTTGTTGAAAAATTTCGTAAACTGTTTTGCATCCATTACAACAAAACGATTTTTTGTCAAAAATAATTTCTTCTTTTTTAGCAAATTCAGTTCCACAGTGGTAGCAGGTGTTTTCTTGCATTTTGATAGGTTCTTTTTTATAAATTTAGGTACAAATATATGAAATTAGGATTGATACTTTTTTGCAATTTGGGTTTATGCAACAAAAGACCGAAACAATAAAGCAACTAATTTAAAATTTCCAGTAATTAAAAAATTATTATTCACGGTAAAATAAAAGTTGGTTTTAATTAGTAGAAGTTCCTATAATTAAAAACGCCTTACAGCAATGTAAGGCGTTTTTTTGTTTCTCTATTTTAGCAAAAATACGATTAGTTGACGCACTGGGTAAAAATCATTCAATTTTTTAAAATACAAGTTCAACACAAATATAACACGGATTTTTTTATTAAACCACTTAACCCTTTTTTTGTTGATGTTTGCAAAGGTATAGCAGAGAGGAAGGGATTCGAACCCTCGATACAGTTACCCGCATACAAACTTTCCAGGCTTGCTCCTTCAACCACTCGGACACCTCTCTTTTTTATTTTTTTGGTGAGCAAAGATATATTTTTATAGCACTATTTGCAACACTACCACAAGAAATGTTTTTAAATTTTGCCTTCTACTTCTTAAAAATTACAAATTTTCATTAGAAAACCAATTTTTAGAAGTCCCCTATACTATTATGAATGGTTAACTAATGAAATTCCATACAGTTTTTTTCTGCATTTGTGCGGCCACTTCCTCTTTTATTCGGGTATGTTCAGGTTTTTGAAGGGCAGTATCTTCGTTTAATAATTTTGTGGCATAATTTCGGGCTATAATAAGTAGGTCTTTATCTTTTACAATATCTGCAATTTTTAGGTTTATAATACCGCTTTGTTGGGTACCCATCAAGTCGCCTGGACCTCGCAGTTTTAAATCAACTTCGGCAATTTCAAAGCCATCGTTTGTTCTAACCATAGTTTCCATTCGGGTTTTTCCATCACTAGAAAGTTTAACATCAGTCATCAAAATACAAAAACTTTGGTCGGCACCTCTGCCCACACGTCCTCGCAATTGGTGTAGTTGTGAGAGCCCAAAGCGTTCGGCACTTTCAATAACCATCACCGAAGCATTAGGCACGTTTACGCCTACTTCTATTACGGTTGTGGCTATTAAAATATCTATTTTTCCTTGTGCAAAACGTTCCATTTCGTACTGTTTATCTTGTGGTTTCATTTTGCCATGTACCATCGAAATGCTGTATTGAGGCAACGAAAAATCTCTTGAAACATTTTCATAACCTTCTATCAAATCTTTGTAACTCATGGTTTCGTTTCCTTCAATAAGTGGATACACAATATAAATTTGACGTCCTTTTGCAATTTCATCTTTTAAAAATTTCCAAACACTTAACCGATGACTGTCAAACCGATGCACCGTTTTAATAGGTTTTCTGCCTGGTGGTAGCTCATCAATCACCGAAATATCTAAGTCTCCATACAAACTCATCGCCAAGGTTCGTGGAATAGGCGTGGCTGTCATCACCAAAATGTGTGGAGGAAGTATATTTTTTTTCCAAAGTTTATAGCGTTGTTCTACTCCAAATTTATGTTGCTCGTCTATCACCGCTATTCCTAAATTTTTAAATTTAATTTTATCTTCTAAAAGACTATGTGTCCCAATAATAATGTGCAAATCACCCGATTGCAATTCTTTATCAATCATTTTTCGATGAGCCATTTTTGAAGAGCCTGTGAGTAATTTTATGTTTAAATGAAGTTTTTTTACCAAGCCTGATATACTTTCAAAATGTTGTTGAGCTAAAATTTCGGTAGGTGCCATTAAACATGCCTGAAAACCATTGTCAATAGCCAAAAGCATACTCATAAATGCCACAATGGTTTTTCCCGAACCTACATCTCCCTGTAAAAGCCTATTCATTTGTGCTTTGCTGGCTAAATCTTTTCTAATTTCTTTTAAAACTTTTTTTTGAGCATTGGTGAGTTCAAAAGGCAAATGGTTTTCGTAGAAATTCATAAAATTTTCGCCTACTCGCTCAAACCAATGTCCTTTAATTTTGTGTTTTCGGATGAGGTTTTGTTGTAATAATTGTAATTGTAAAAAAAATAACTCTTCAAATTTTAAACGGATTTGTGCTTGGCTGAGCAGTTCGGCACTTTCAGGAAAGTGGATGTTGAAAAGAGCCGTTTTTTTAGAAATTAGTTGCAATTCCGAAAGCATATAGGCAGGAAAATTTTCAGAAAAAGTTTCAACCGATTCCATCATGGCTTGGTTTACCAATCGTTGTAAAACTTTTTGTGTGATGCCTTTTTTGGATAACTTTTCGGTGGATGGATAAATGGGCTGTAAGGCAGGTTTGTATTGTTTTTGATGTTCCGAAAGTAGTTCCATATCGGGGTGCGACATTGTAAAAACTCCATTAAAAGCCTTTGTTTTTCCGAAAATTACATAGGGTTCGTTTATTTTTAAATTTTCTCTAATCCACTTATAATTTTGAAACCATGTGAGTTCCATAGTACCTGTTTCATCTGAAAAAATAGCTACTAAACGGCTTTTACCATTGCTTTCAACGGTTTTTAATTGCAAAATAATACCTATTATTTGTATTTCAGCAAGATTATTGGCTACTAATTCGTTAATTTTGTAGTACTTAGTTCTGTCTAAATATCGGTTCGGAAAATGTAAAAGTAAGTCTTGATAGGTGTGGATGTTCAGCTCTTTTTTAAGTAAATCAGCCCGAGCAGAACCCACTCCTTTTAAAAATTCGATATTGGTTTGTAAAACAGTGTAGTCCATAAAAGCAAAATTAGTTTTTTCTATTATTAAAATGATTTAAATAGTAGATTTTATGTTGTCAATTTAGAATAGATTAAAAAAATCTTAAAAAATATGATTTTTATCAGTAATGTGGTATTAAAATTTTAATATATTTGTTTTTCAAATTAACCCTAAATTTATTTTATTATGACCAAATTAGTTTTACCACTTTATTCTTGGGGCAACGGTGCTTTTATTATGATTGTTATTTTCGGTTTAGTATTAGCAGGTTTAGTATTGGCAGTTATGTATTTAATGAATACTGACAAAAGAAAAAAAAGCCAAAAATAATTTTCTGGCTAAAAATATTTTAAAAATCATCTAATTATATTTTTTTGAATAATATTTTTAGATGGTTTTTTGTGTTTTATACAACAAATAAAAATCGGCTAAAACTAAAGCAGTCATTGCTTCTACAATGGGTACCGCTCTCGGAACCACACAGGCATCGTGCCTGCCTTTGTTTTGTTGAGTTATAATTTTGCCTGATGTGGTTAAAAATTCTTGTTCTTGCAACAGAGTAGCTACGGGCTTAAAAGCCACTCGAAAATAAATATCCATTCCATTGCTTATACCACCTTGAATACCGCCTGAAAAATTGGTTTTTGTAGTGCCGTTTTCGTTAAAATTATCATTATGCTCGCTGCCAAACATTGTAGCTCCTTCAAAACCGCTTCCATATTCAAAACCTTTTACCGCATTTATTGATAACATTGCCCCCCCCAAAGCAACTTGTAATTTTTGATAAATAGGTTCGCCTAGTCCAATAGGCATATTTTGAACAACACAAGTTATAATACCTCCAACAGAATTACCTTGTTTTTTTGTGCTAAGTATAAGGTTTTCAAATTGTTGAGCCATTTCTAAATCAGGACAACGAACATTGTTTTTTTTTATATTTTTAAAATTTAGTTCTTTGTATTTTTTTGTAAGATGTAAATTACCAACACTTGACGTAAAGGCAGTTATTTTTATTTGAGGGATAATTTGTTTGGCAATGGCACCAGCCACAACTCTACAAGCTGTTTCACGAGCAGAACTTCGACCTCCACCCTTGTAATCTCTAATTCCGTATTTTTTTTGATAGGTAAAATCGGCATGACTGGGTCTGTAAACATCTTTTAAATGATCATAATCGCTTGATTTTTGATGCTCATTTTTGATGATAAAACCAATAGGCATACCTGTGGTTCTTCCTTCAAAAATACCTGATAAAAACTGAACTTCATCGCTTTCTTTTCGTTGAGTAACTATTTTTGATTGCCCTGGTTTTCGCCTGTCTAATTCGTGCTGAACTGCCTCAAAATCTATTGAAATACCAGCAGGACAACCATCTAAAACACCTCCAATTGCGGTGCCATGTGATTCTCCAAAAGTTGTTAGTTTTAAAATATTTCCGAAGGTATTAGACATATTTGGGTTAAAATTTTGAAGTTTAAAGTTCAAAGTTTATTTTTATTTATAGCAAAAAATTACTTTGTCAAAGTTTAAAACTTTGACAAAGTAATCTTAAAATTTTATTTTAGAGCCCTAGGTTTTATTAAAGTTCTTCTTTCACTTCAGCATCTGCAGCATTTTTTGCTACTGATGCCATTCCGTTTTTGCAGCCTGCTTCTGAGGTGTACATTTGGCTACTTCCAATAATTTGTCCGTTGGTAGCTTTTAAATTAAAATGAAATTTACCATTGGCTGCTTCTTTCATTTCAAAACGATTTTCGTCTTGTGAGTTTTTACGAACCGATTCTATTCCGTTCATACAACCAGCTTTTGCTGAATAGCCTTCGCTTGTTAAAATAATTTCACCATTTCCGGCTTTTAATACAAATTGAAACTCACCATTTTTACGAGTTGTAACTAAAAATGTTCCCATAAATATTTATTGTTTAATTGTTTATAAAGTTATAATGTTAGCCACTGTCATTATGACCGTGGTGAGTAATCTTTACGAGAATAGTCTATCTATTATTAAAAGATAAAAATATCTTTTTTTTGTTTCTAAAAAAGCAAATTTAATAATTTATTTCACTACTAACCGACTAAATTTTTAATTTAAAGGGCTACTTTTTCAAGTTAG
>CAYXAF010000017.1:33332-37286 GCA_964463035.1 uncultured Flavobacterium sp. | reverse complement strand
AAGGGTTAAGGAACTTTGTTGCTTATATTTTTAATTTAGTCGGTTAGTAGTGAATTTATTTCTATTGTTTTATATGCTTCTATAATTTTTCTTACCAATCGGTGCCTTACCACATCTTTATCATCTAAAAAAAGTATTGAAATTCCATTTACATCTTTTAGCAAAGCTATTGCTTCTTTTAAACCTGATTTTGTATTTCTGGGTAGATCTATTTGTGTTGGGTCGCCTGTAATCATAAACTTTGAGTTTTTCCCCATCCGAGTTAAAAACATTTTCATTTGTGAATGTGTGGTGTTTTGTGCTTCGTCTAAAATTACAAATGCGTTATCTAAAGTTCGTCCTCTCATAAATGCTAAGGGTGCAATTTGTATTATACTTTTAAGCAGATAATCTTCTAATTTTTCTGGAGGTAGCATATCTCTAAGGGCATCATAAAGTGGTTGCATATAGGGGTCGAGCTTTTCTTTCATATCACCTGGTAAAAAACCTAAATTTTCACCTGCTTCTACGGCTGGTCTGGTTAAAATTATGCTTTTTACTTCTTTGTTTTTCAATGCTTTAACTGCTAATGCTACTCCTGTATAGGTTTTTCCGGTTCCGGCAGGTCCTATAGCAAAAACCATATCATTTTTTTGGACTAATTCTACTAATTTTTGCTGATTAGGGGTTAAAGGTTTAATAAGTTTTCCTCCTATTCCGTGCACTAAAATTTTGTCAATTTCTTGGGGTTTTATATCGGCTTCGGCTTCGCTTTGCATGATTCGTATTAATACATTTTCATCAATACCGTTATATCTACTATAATGCAATATCAAACGCTTAAACCTTGTTTCAAAGGTGTCTAAAAGTGTTTTCTCTCCAAAGATTTTAACAAACGAACCTCTGGTAACTATTTTAATTTTAGGATAATAGCTTTTTAAAAGTTCTAAATGAATGTTTTTTAATCCCCAAAATTCTTCGAGATTAATGCCTTCTAATTCAATAATTCTTTCGGTCAAATTTGTTACTTTTTATGTTCTTTTATGATGTTGTATAATAAATTTTGTTAATTTTGCACGTCAAAAGTAGTATTTTTTTTTAAAATAACTCCAAATTTAAAATTAAAATGTCAATCATAACCCTAACTACTGATTTTGGTTTAAAAGATTATTATGTTGGGGCACTCAAAGGTAAACTTTTATCAAAAAAATCTGATATTACCATAATTGACATCACACATTCTATCGATTTATATAATATTTTTGAAGCATTTTATGTGGTAAAAGCTACCTATAAAAATTTTCCTCCAAAAACAATTCATATTATTGGAGTTGATGCTGAATTGAATGATTTTCAAGATTTATTAGTAGCCTATTGGAATAATCAGTATTTTTTGTGTGCTGATAACGGGATTTTAACACTTTTGTTTGGAAATAATATACCAGAACAAATTGTTGCAATTAAAAAGGTTGATAATAGCCTCTCTGAAACTGATTTATTTGTTGCTATTTCTTGTAAAATAATCGAAGGAGAATCAATAGAAAATTTAGGTAAAAAAAACATTCAATTAAAGCCTATTTTGCAAATACAATGGCATAACAACAATTTAGAAACCGAAATTGTAGGGAAAATAATTTATATAGATGCTTATGGAAATTGTATAACGGATATTCATATAGATTTATTTGAAAAAGCAAGAAAAAATCGTAACTTTGAAATTTATTGTAAAAACAAAAAAATTAACCACTTGAATGCTAATTATTCAGGGTTTAAAAATTTGAATTTAGAAAATATTAAAAGTAATGAAGGTAGGCTTTTAGCGCATTTTAACGATGAAAATTTTTTAGAATTTGCTATTTATAAAGGCACTAAAAATAATGGAGGAACTGCACAAACACTAATAGGACTTAAATTTTTAGATAAAATAACTATAAAATTTGTTTAAAGTTTAAGGTTATTTAGTTTTTTTAACAATTTACAATTCAAAATATTATGAACGTATCAACAATGGCAGAACTAATGGCACAAGGCAAGCAACCTGAAGTATTATTTTGGGTAGGTTGTGCTGGTAGTTTTGATGATAGAGCTAAAAAAATTACCAAAGCATTTGTTAAGATTTTAAACCAAGCAAATGTTTCGTTTGCTGTTCTGGGGACAGAAGAGGGTTGCACAGGTGACCCTGCTAAACGTTCAGGTAACGAATTTTTATTCCAGATGCAAGCCTTTGCAAACATAGAAGTTTTAAATGCTTATGAAGTAAAAAAAATAGTAACTACTTGCCCTCATTGTTTTAATACCTTAAAAAATGAATATCCAAATTTAGGTGGTAATTATGCAGTTTTGCATCATACTCAATTTTTAAAAACCTTGTTAGACGAAGGTAAATTAACCGTTGAAGGTGGTAAATTTAACGGGAAACGTATTACATATCACGACCCATGCTATTTAGGACGTGCGAATAATATTTATGAAGCTCCGAGAGAAGTGTTACAAAAATTAGAAGCAGAAATTATTGAAATGAAGCGTTGTAAAAGTAATGCATTATGTTGTGGCGCAGGTGGTGCACAAATGTTTAAAGAAGCAGAAAAAGGCAATAAAGAAATTTTTGTAGAACGAACCGAAGAAGCCATCGAAACACAACCAAATATAGTAACAACTGGGTGCCCATTTTGTAATACGATGCTATCCGATGGAGTTAAAAACAAGGAACAAGAGAACAATGTTAAGGTTTATGATGTGGCTGAACTATTGGCAACTGCTTTAGATCTATAAAATATGACTCCTAATTTTGAAAATTTAAGAGCATCAATACAAGGGATCATAGAAAAAAATAATTCTGTAGATGAAACCCTGCAAGATATTTGTGTTTTTTTGCAAAAAACTGTAAAAAAATATAATTGGGTGGGTTTTTATTTTAGAAATGGAGCAAAAGAAGAGCTTATTTTAAGGCAATTTGCAGGTGAACCAACGAACCATACAATTATACCATTTGGCAAAGGAATTTGTGGACAAGTGGCAGCTTCAAATCAAAATTTTGTTGTGCCAGATGTTTCTGCACAAGACAATTATATTGCATGTAGTTTTGCCGTAAAATCTGAAATTGTGATACCAATTTTTGTTGATAGTAAAAATATTGGACAGATTGATATTGATTCGCATAGTATTAATGCTTTTACAGCAGGCGATGAAAATTTTTTAGTTACTATAAATCAATTACTTGCAGATAAATTTGGACCCCAATTAGTTGTTACCTAAAAACAATATCTGTAATTAAATTTTGTTTAAGATCTTCGTTAAGCATTTTTATAATTTTACTCTTTCCGTAAGACAATTCTTCTCGAACAACTGAAGATGAAAGACTTACAAAAAGCGTCGAATCTTTTAAATAAATTGACTTGGTATAATTGCTAATTCCGTTTCCTAAAAGTTTATGCCACGCCTCTTGTGCCCAAACGTTGTTTAAACCTCTATTAAGTTTGTTAGTGGTTATAATTTCTTGCAAAATTTCAGAAATTGAAACTTCAAACGAATTCCGTTTTGCCATTTTATTTACTCATAATTTTTTTTCAACAAAAGTTATTAACTTTCTTAATTTTAGCCGTAACAGCATCTTTTTTTCAAAGTTCCAAAAAAATGTAAATTGACCTAAAATAGTTCCAACTATTAGTAATAATATTTGATAAATTGGAAAGATTATCAATACCTTTAAAACATAATAAAACCAGCCAAAATTATCAACTCTGATACCTATTAAACGCAAAAAAGGGTATGCTAATTTTATAGCTAAACTACCTGTAATTGCAAAAACAAGCAATACCATTACCAATTGGGCGTTATTTTTGAGCCCCCAACTATCTTTTAGTTTTTTAAACATAGCATTATTTTTTAGAGTATATCTGTTTATTATAGATACTGCAAGCTTCAAAGGAATTTAAAAATCTTTTATTTTAAATTTTGATAAAAAGTATTTTAAAG